>JBILEW010000069.1:0-20476 GCA_044351885.1 Bdellovibrionota bacterium | reverse complement strand
GATCAACACGACGGTCGTTCGGACCGGGCAGTTGATCAACAACAAGCGTGCGCACCTGAACGAGAAGATCAAGCGCCTCAAGGAAGGGGACGAGCTCGCACCAGGCATCATCAAGATGGTGAAGGTGTTCGTCGCCATCAAGCGCAAGATCCAAGTGGGCGACAAGGTTGCAGGACGTCACGGAAACAAGGGAGTTCTCTCGCGAGTGCTTCCTCAAGAGGACATGCCGTACTTGGCGGACGGAACGCCGGTCGACATGGTGCTCAACCCGCTCGGCGTACCTTCTCGAATGAACGTAGGGCAGATCCTCGAGACCCATCTCGGATGGGCTTCGTACATGCTCGGTCGTCGCATCCGTGAGATCCTCGAGTCAGTCGTTGATCCGCTAACCGGCACCGATCGCATCGAGACTACTCCGCAGAGCAAGAAGGAAGCGACCGCTCAGATTCGCAACATCCTGCTCACGGCGTACAAGGGTAGCTCGCACGCCAAGTTCGTCGAGTCACTCAATGACAGCGATCTCCTTGAGCTCGCTCGTCGCGAGATGACCGGAGTTCGTGTCGCTACGCCGGTGTTCGATGCTGCGCGTGAGAGCGAGATTCGCGAGCTGCTCTCCTTCGCGGGAGTTCCGGAGGATGGAAAGGTTCAGCTATACGACGGTCGCACCGGAGAGCCGTTTGCCGAGAAGGGCACGGTCGGTGTGATGTACATGCTGAAGCTCGACCACTTGGTCGACGACAAGATCCACGCTCGTTCGATTGGACCATACTCGCTGGTTACCCAGCAGCCGCTTGGTGGTAAGGCCCAATTCGGAGGTCAGCGTCTCGGAGAGATGGAGGTGTGGGCGCTCGAAGCCTACGGTGCAGCCTACACGCTCCAGGAGTTCCTGACGGTCAAATCCGATGATGTGGCCGGAAGAACCAGGATGTACGAGTCCATCGTCAAGGGTGAACACGTACTTGAGCCGGGTCTGCCTGAGTCCTTCAACGTCATGATGAAGGAGCTCCAGTCGCTCTGTCTCGACGTCGAACTCGTCGAGGAAAAGGACGAGCAGGAGGCGATCGAAGCGCCTACTGCAACAGAGGCTGGTACGGGGAGTGCTGCCATATAACGTGGCTGTTGGTCGGCCGCCCCTCTTTTAAGGAGAGGGGCGAGCTGAACCTTTGATTTCAAATGAGGGGATGACACATGGACGATTTATTTAGTTTGTTTGAGCGACCCAAGAATCCGATCAAGTTCAATGCTCTCAAGATCTCGCTTGCGAGCCCAGAGAAGATCCGGAGCTGGTCGTTCGGCGAGGTTACCAAGCCGGAAACGATCAACTATCGTACTCTCAAGCCAGAGAGGGACGGCCTCTTCTGCGCCAAGATCTTCGGTCCTGTGAAGGACTATGAATGTATCTGCGGTAAGTACAAGCGTCTCCGCCACCGTGGAGTGGTGTGTGAGAAGTGCGGTGTGGAGGTTATTCAATCCAAGGTGCGCCGCGAGCGCATGGGCCACATTGAGCTTGCGTGCCCAGTTGCGCACATCTGGTTCCTCAAGAGCTTGCCGAGCCGCATCGGAAACATCCTCGACCTCACCCTACGTGACCTCGAGAAGGTGCTCTACTTCGAGAGCTACGTCGTTATCGAAGCCGGAAAGACGAACCTCAAAGCAGGGGACCTCCTCAACGAGCGCGAGTACCGCAGTGCGCGAGAGGAGTTCGGATCGGCATTCGAGGCGGGAATGGGCGCCGAAGCGATCTACACGCTCCTTCAGAACATCGACGTAGACGGCCTGTGTGCTGAGCTGCGCGAGGAGATGAAGGACGTCACGTCAGAGGCGAAAAAGAAGAAACTCGCCAAGCGTCTGCGTGTATTGACGTCGTTCCAGCAGAGCTCCAACAAGCCTGAGTGGATGATCCTGACGGTCGTTCCGGTCATTCCACCGGACCTTCGCCCGCTCGTTCCGCTCGACGGCGGTCGTTTCGCAACCAGCGATCTCAATGACCTTTACCGTCGCGTGATCAATCGTAACAACCGATTGAAGAGACTCATCGAGCTCAATGCACCTGATATTATCATCCGCAACGAGAAGCGTATGCTTCAGGAATCGGTAGATGCGCTCTTCGACAACGGTCGTCGCGGCCGCACCATTACGGGTCCGAACAAGCGTCCTCTGAAGTCCTTGAGCGATATGCTTAAGGGTAAGGGTGGTCGGTTCCGTCAGAACCTCCTCGGTAAGCGCGTTGACTATTCGGGTCGTTCGGTAATCGTAGTTGGTCCGGAGCTTCGTCTCCACCAGTGCGGTCTGCCGAAGAAGATGGCGCTCGAGCTCTTCAAGCCGTTCATTTACAATAAGCTCGAAGAGCGTGGTTATGTGACCACTATCAAGAGCGCCAAGAAGATGGTCGAGAAGGAGAAGCCGGTCGTATGGGATATCCTCGACGAGGTTATTCGTGAGCATCCGGTGCTTCTGAATCGAGCCCCCACGCTGCACCGTCTCGGTATTCAGGCCTTCGAGCCGATACTGATCGAAGGTAAAGCTATTCAGCTTCATCCGCTCGTATGTACGGCGTTCAACGCCGACTTCGACGGTGACCAGATGGCCGTTCACGTTCCGCTCTCGATCGAGGCTCAGGTAGAGTCGCGCGTACTCATGATGTCGACGAACAACATCCTGAGCCCAGCAAACGGAAAGCCTATCATCGTTCCTTCGCAGGATATCGTTCTCGGTCTCTATTACATGACCCGTGAGCGTCCTTTTGCGCTTGGCGAGGACAAGGCGTACACCGGAAGTGACGAGGTGTGGCTCGCATGGCAGTCGGGGGAGACCCATCTGCAAGCGAAGATCCGTTGTCGTATCGATGGTCAGCTCGAGACCACCACGGTGGGAAGAGCATTGCTCTATCACCTCTGTCCGCGTGTGTTGCCGTTTGCGAACTTCAACCGCGTAATGAAGAAGAAGGATATCTCGAACTTGATCGACGAGTGCTTCCGTGTCGCCGGCAACAAGGCAACGGTTCTGCTCGCTGATAAGCTGAAGGATACCGGTTACTACTTCGCAACTCTCTCGGGTATCTCCATCGGTATTCAGGACATGGTTATTCCGGATGCCAAGAAGGGTCTGCTTTCAGACGCCGACGAGAAGGTTTCCGAGATCGATAGCCAATACCGCGAAGGTCTCGTGACTGCGGGTGAGCGCTACAACAAGGTCATCGATATCTGGTCGGACGTGGGAGACCGCGTTGCAGAGGATATGATGGAGACGATCTCGTCGACTGAGTTCAAGAGCGAGGTGAACGGCGAGGTCAAGCGAGGCCCGTCCTTCAATCCGATCTTCATCATGGCCGACTCCGGAGCGCGTGGATCGAGCCAGCAGATTCGTCAGCTCGGTGGAATGCGAGGTCTGATGGCCAAGCCGGACGGTTCGATCATCGAACAGCCGATCAAGGCAAATCTGCGTGAAGGTCTCACGGTTCTTCAGTACTTCGTATCGACCCACGGTGCTCGTAAGGGTCTCGCAGATACCGCTCTGAAGACCGCTAACTCCGGTTACCTGACTCGTAAGCTCGTCGATGTTGCTCAAGACAGCATCGTGAGTGAGGTCGATTGCGGTACCGCAGAAGGGCTCGAAATATCTGCACTTATTGAGGGCGGAGAGGAGATTGAGTCGTTGGCGAACCGCATCCTCGGCCGCGTGGCTGCAGAGGATGTTCGTGACCCGATAACCAACGAGGTCCTCGTTCAGCGTAACCAGCAGATCGACGAGGAGCTGTGCAGCAAAATTACGGCTGCTGGTCTCGACACGTTGCTCATCCGCTCCGTGCTCACCTGTGAGTCGGCGCGCGGTGTGTGCGCTCTCTGTTACGGACGAGATCTCGCTCGTGGGCACCTGGTCAACATCGGAGAGGCTGTCGGCGTTATCGCAGCGCAATCTATCGGTGAGCCTGGAACACAGCTCACGATGAGAACGTTCCACATCGGAGGTGCTGCGCTCGGTCGAGCTGAGTCAACCTCACTCGAGGCGCGCTATGCAGGTGCGATTAAGCTCGAGGGTGCTCGTCTTGCTCGGCGTCGTGACGGAACCTCCGTCGTGATGACCCGTAAGGCCGAGATCGTTATCGTCGACAAGGTGGATGGCCGCGAGCGTGAGCGTCATCCGCTCGTGTACGGTTCGAGACTCCGGGTAGAAGAGGGGGCAGAGGTCAAGCCTGGAGCTCTCTTGACCGAGTGGGATCCGTTCACCATCCCTATCTTGAGCGACGTCGCAGGACGCGTCGAGTGGGTAGATGTGAACGAGTACACGATGGAAGAGCGCACCGATGAGCGCACCGGATTCGTAGAGCGTGAAATCATCCAAGCTAAGGACAGGAGCAGTGATCTCCGTCCGCGCATCGTGGTTCACGGCGAGAATGGTGACACTCGAGTGTACAACGTACCGGTGGGTGTGCGTCTCACGGTTGAGCACAACTCCGACATCGATGCCGGTGACGTCATCGCCAAGCGCGAGCGTGCTACTACCAAGACGAAGGATATTACCGGAGGTCTTCCGCGAGTCGTCGAGCTCTTCGAAGCTCGTAAGCCGAAGGATCCCGCAGTCGTCAGCGATGTCGATGGCGTTGTAGACTTCGGAGAGGATTCGCGCGGTAAGCGTAAGATCGTGGTTACAGCAGACTACGGGGAGCCGCGTGAGTACCTGGTTGCGAAGACCAAGCACATCGCGGTCCAGAAGGGTGACAGGGTCAAGGCCGGTGAAGTTCTCACCGATGGTGCTGTGAATCCGCACGATATCTTGAGGATCGAGGGAGTGAAGGCGCTGGCCGGCTACCTCGTGAACGAGGTGCAGGAGATCTATCGTCTCCAGGGTGTGCGCATCAACGACAAGCACATCGAGGTAATCGTTCGTCAGATGCTCAAGAGGGTCAAGATCAGCGAGTTCGGAGACAGCTCCTTCCTCATTGGTGATAACGTTGAGCGCTTCCGTGTTCTCGACGAGAATCAAAGACTTGTAGCCAACGGTGCGAAGCCTGCGAACTACGAGCCTTTGCTCCTTGGTATTACCAAGGCTGCGCTCTCGACCGACTCGTTCGTGTCGGCCGCGAGCTTCCAGGAGACGACCAAGGTTCTCACCGAAGCTGCGGTATCCGGTAAGACGGATCACCTGCGCGGTCTCAAGGAGAACGTCATCATGGGTCGCCTCATCCCGGCAGGTTCGGGAGTCTCCGAGTACGCTGCACGACATGTGCGTGTAGAGGGCGAGGAGCAAGAGGTGAAGAAGTCGCACTCCGACTTCAAGGTTGGACCTACCTCCTTGGAGAGCCTACAAGGACTCTTCTAGGTTGGTGTAGCTCAGCGAAAAGGCGCCCGTTCCTCATAGCAGGAGCGGGCGCTTTTTTTATGGCCAGTGAATCGAAAGCCGCTCTCTTGTGCCGAGGGGGGCAATGGACGGCGGGGACGCCGTCCCTCCTGGATGGTCTGCGCCGGTAACGATCGCGAAGGGAGGATGGTCTGTTTGGATACCTCCTTAGGAGGGACGGCGTCCCCGCCGTCCGTCTATTAGCTGAGGAGTAGAGAAGAGCCACAGAAGTGCCAGGTAAACCCACGGCACCCAGGCGTAGTAGTGTTGTGGAAAGCCAAAGACGTTTGTTCCGATGATAGCAAGTACTTGTATCCCTGCCAGTGAAAAGAGACATCTGAAGATGCGCGTCCGGTCATGCAGCGTATACAGACCACACACCAGTGCGATTTGGCACACCACGAGCACCGACTGGTCAAAGACCCATCCGTAATTGCAAGTACCCAGCGAGAGACAGAGAAGGGCAGGAGTTATGCTCTCCCATCGAATTGGGCGACAACGCCGATAGAGGTACAGGGAGCAGACGATAAAGCTGATGAGGGGAACGGTGAGCATCGGCCAATCTGCCAACTCGCCGGTTTGATGCTGCAGTGCACGACGAATCCACGTCACGATAGTAGCGGTCTGCCAGTCACTGATGTGGACCGCCTGGGTGCCTGTAGTCACAGATGCCTTGGTGGTCAGCGCCTGGATCCAGTACATGAATCCCGACGGCCACAGAGCGCAGCACGTCACCACCAGAAGACAAAATCCACCGACTGATCCCACCAGAAACCGTGAGCGTGCTCGGGAGGGGAGTTGCATCAGCCACAGTACTCCCGGAACCACGAAAAGGAAGAACAGGTGTGGTTTGAAGGTAAGGGGAACTAGAGCCAGACCAGCAAGAAAGAAGGCCCCGATGCTCTGAAGGTAAAGAAAGAGGGAGATGCTAGTTGCGAATAGAATCCCAAGCTGTCCCATCTGCATGGATTGTAGAGCTGGAAAGAAGAGCGTCGTTGCGAGGACGCATATGAGAGGGCGCGGGACATATGTACCGAGGCCACGCGGAGCCGTCATGCTGATGGCGATGAGAAGCACGACCTGTAATGCAAGCCACATCGCAGCGGACTGGTTGAATGGCAGAGAGAGAACGGGAGAGAGTGCCAGGAAGGTCCAGGGTGGGTTCCAGGAGAAGATCAAAAAGTCCGACCTACCGGTCAGTGAAGATTGTATCTGGGCTAGGAGGTGGGGGTCATACGGATTGTCACCCTGCCGCATGAGTTGCCAAGCTGACCAATACTGAATGAAGTCTATTGTTCCTGGGCCTCCAGGAGTAAGGCTGCACATGCTCGTTATCGCCACGAGTGAAACGACAGTTAATCCGAGGAGCCCGAGCGCACGCATGATAGACATGCCCCAAACGATAGCTCGCAGTGTCGTATCCTGGAAGTCACCCTTTTTGTGACATTCCGAAGGCGGGGCTTTGTGCGGATTCGAAATCGAATCGCGCTCTCTGCTGAATCGAAGGCCACAAAGAAAGCAGAAAACGTCAACCAAGCGCCGCGGGTTTGTAAGTAGAATTACTTTATTCCGCGCGTGGTGCTAAACTTGGGTATAGTGCCGTACTCTGCGGATGCATCGCTTTCCTAAGGCGTGTAGGAGGTTCTGATGAATACCAAGTCCCTGATGAATACGTACCGACGCACCGCGATAAACTTCGAGCGGGGAGAGGGCGAGTATCTCTACGATACCGACGGCCGTCGCTACATCGATCTCCTTTCCGGCATAGCGGTTGTCGGTGTCGGCCATGCAAATCGCCGTGTAGCTGCTGCTGTTGCAGAGCAGGCTCATAAGTTGGTGCATGTATCGAACTATTTCGGTAATCCGTCTATGTGGCAGTTGGCCGAACGTATTCGGCAATCGACGGGCGGTTGGGGGCGAGTTTTCTTCTGTAACTCGGGGGCTGAGGCGAACGAGTGCGCGATCAAACTTGCCCGCAAGAGTGGGGCAGAAAAGAGATATCGTATACTAGCCGCCGAGGGTGGATTTCATGGCCGTACGCTCGGCGCGCTCGCTCTCACGGGACAACCCGAGAAGTGGCGTGGCTTCGAGCCGATGCTCGAGGGGTTTATTCACCGTCCATATAACGACCTTGAAGCTTTCGCCGCGGCGCTTGATGATTCAGTCGCCGCAATCTTGGTAGAGCCAATTCAGGGGGAGCGGGGTGTTATACCTGCGACCCAAGAGTTTCTTCGTGGCCTTCGAGATCTTTGTAAGCGTGCCGGTATCCCGCTCATCTTCGACGAGGTGCAAACGGGGATGGGGCGCACCGGCGAGTGGTGGGCCTTTCAACACTTCGGCGTGAAGCCGGACATCTTCACATCTGCCAAGGGGCTTGCTAACGGTTTGCCGCTCGGGGCGTGTATCGCAGATGAGCCCTATGCTTCCACGCTCGGCCCCGGTGACCACGGTACCACTTTTGGAGGTGGCGCCGTTTGTTGTGCGGCGGCGTTGGCGACCTTCTCGGAGGTAGAGGACCGTGGGTTGTTGAAGGAATCGCAGCGCAAGGGCGAGTTGCTGGCAGCTTTGCTCCGTTCAATCGGCCTCATCAAAGAGGTTCGCGGTGTGGGTTTGATGCGCGGTGCTGTGCTCGAGCGCCCGATTGCCCCGGTAGTTGTCTCGAGTGCCCTGGAGCGTGGGGTAGTCGTCAATGCCACGTCCGATTCGGTTCTCAGATTTGTGCCGCCTCTCGTGATATCGGATGAGGCGCTCAAGGAGTCAGTAGCAATAATCGCCGATGTGTGTGCCCAAGCTGGCGAAGCAGTCTGACGTTATGCGCTCTTTTCAATAACAGGCGTGGCTGATACAAGCTCTGAATGAGTTCAGCAGTGCCCTTCGACAAATACGCCGCATATTCCGCCACAGTACAGTCGGCCCACTACGATGCCAGATTTTTGAGGCGAGTGTATCGTGAACTTAAGCAGCGTGAGCCGATTATCTTGCGCGAGGATTTCTGCTCGACCTTTGAATTGTGCTGTGAGTGGGCAAAGCTCGACGATGAAAAGCAGGCGATAGGTCTGGATATCGATCCTGAGCCACTCGACTACGGGCGGTCGCACTACCTGGCGCACCTTCCGGCATCGACGCGCGATCGGGTGCAGGTTATCCAGAAAGACGTGCTCGCACCCGGCGCGCCTAGGGCAGATATCGTCTGTGCACTGAATTTCAGTTATTTCGCGTTCCGGGAGCGCGAAACGCTCCTCAAGTACTTTCGGCAATGTCGGCGAGCTCTGAAGCCTGGTGGGATTTTCGCACTCGATCTCTTTGGTGGTCCGCAGTACGGAGAGCCTTGGGTTGATACGAAGGCCTTCCCTGGTCTCAAGTATTTCTTCCAGCAGGAGTTCTTTGATCCGATCTCAAACTACACACGCTTTCATATTCACTTCAAGCCGCGTGGGAAACGGACTCAAAAGAGGGTCTTCACGTATGATTGGCGCATGTGGAGTATCCCCGAGGTTCGAGACGTGATGCTGGATGCTGGCTTCGACGATGTCGCCGTGTATTGGGAGGGGACTGGCCGCAACGGTCGGGGTAGTGGAAAGTTCCACCGGCGCGAGCGGGGTGAATCCTGTAGCATCTGGGTAGCTTATGTGGTCGGTGTTTCTTGATATAAGCACTTAGCTTACTTGACGGATCGCTTCCCTAGTGGATGGTTCAAATCGAAATGCGTTGTTTCCTGTTTTTTTGTGTTTGCTCTAATGCGTTTTGGATGTCTCCTTGATCGGATTTCGCATACTTGTCTCCGTCTTACGGCTTGATCTCCTGGTGCACCATAGCGTCCAGGTCTCTGCAGATTGGGGGCGGTGTCTTTAGGTTCTGGAAGTGGTGTACTCTTGTGGGATGCATCGAAGCCCTTCTATCGACGGCCTTACCGTGAAATTGCGAGCTCCTGAGGGGCAGTCAGGCGCAGAGCGCGCTACTTCGTGGGTGCACACCGAAGAAGTTCTCGCCTGCGCGTCCTTCATGCCACGGGCTGTTCTTGAAGCGCCGAAGCTTACGTCCGAGCTACTCGTATGCGCGCAGCCGCTCGTGCGCGAGCTTGCGCAACTTTACCGCGTGCCTACTCCCGAGCTTGAGTTGTTCAAGTCACGCCCTGGTGTTTCGAAGTCTGCCTGGTACAGCCCACGCTCTCACGTCGTGACAATAACGTCTGATTGCAGGCCTCAAGATTTGCTTGGGCTCATATTTCACGAATTCAATCACATCGGACAATTCAAGGCGATTACCGCAGCCGTTCTTGCGGATCCGCAGGTTCGTGAAGCCTACCGAAAGAGCGGCCAGGAATTTTTCCCCGCGATGGTCGAAGCGGTCAAGGAACAGCAGCTCGATCAGATGCCACTATACGTCAGTATCGGGAGGTCGTTTGCAGCATCGCATCTGCAAGTATGGCAGGCACAGCGGATAGAAGCACAGACCATGGATATCGACGAGTACCTGGAGATGCGGGCCGTATATCGTAAGTCTCTCCTCGAATTAACTGCGACCATTTCCGAGCTTGATGCCAATCTCTGGTTGAAGGAGCGGCTTCGAGAGGATTGCTGTGCAAAGTTGGGAGAGTTGAAGGAGAAGCGCTGCGAGATCCCAGCGTGGGCGCTGTGTACAGGATTCCAGACCCTCTTCTCGTCGTGGGTCGAAGAGCGCCGAAACTTAAAACTGCTCAGAGAGATCGATGCTCTGAGTGAGGAGCTTGACCGGAAGATGGAAGAGGTCGTCGAGCGATTCAGCGCACGTGAGTCTGAGGTTCAAATCTTCAATTACGACCGACGACTGCCGCCTATTTGCTAGGATAAGCGAGGCGAAAAGCACCGGAGTTTCGGTGAGTTAACTTTCCAAGGCTCGAATCCCCCCAAAGAGCCTTGTATGACGGCGCTTAGGCTTTTGTTTAACGAAATATGTGGTAAGGAAAGACCCCTGTTGTGATCGTTTGAATGAGGCGGAGCTCGTGATGAACCATCGATTCCTATTAGCTTCTCTGGCATATCTCTGTGCCTTTCTTCCCTTGGCGGGTGCGCAATCCACCCAATGTAGCAACGGCGTCGACGACGACGGGGACGGTGGTATCGATGCCCTGATCGAGCTGCCGGAGTACAACGGAGTGATGTACACGCTCGCCGGCCCAGGGGGGATCGGAAGCTCCCACACCGTTCGAGTAACGGTGGAGCGGATGATCAGCGAGAAGAGGATGCAGTTGACGCTTCCCACCGAGGGTGCTGGCTCCAGTATCGTCAGGTCCGACAATGCCAACTGGGATTATGCGGGTACATTCGACACGGGAACCCCGTACCTCCCCACACTTCAAAAGGTGTGCCGAATATTAGGTTACAGAGATTACGTTGCATCGACCTGTCGAGATGACGAGCGTAGCTGGCGCTACCCGCATGGAAAGTGCAACTACCACTCTCCAGAAAATAATTACCTCTGGCGCTTTGCTGGCACTGATTTCGTGCGTGAGTCTGCCAAGCCCAAGATGGGTAAGACCTGGATAGCGACGATCACCTGCCAACACAAGCTGGCTGCATGTAATGACGGCTGGGACAACGACGGGGATGGAAGAATCGATCTTCAGGATCCTGATTGTCAGAGCAAGAATGACAATAGTGAGCGGCCCAAAGATCCAAAGTGCAAATCGCCTTCCGGGCAAACGGAATTCGAGCAGTGTCGTAATTCGATTGATGACGACCACGATGGAGCGACAGATGCGGCGGATTCAGGTTGTTGGAGAATGCCGGGAGTCCCGTCGTCATACGACCCTAGCTTAGACGACGAGGGACGTGGTGTAGCTCAGTGTAAGGATGGAGTCGATAACGACGGAGATGGTGCCACCGACACGGCAGATTTTAGCTGCTCGTCGCCCGATGACAACGACGAGAGTTATCCCAAGGCGCAGTGCCAGGACGGGGTGGATAACGACCACGACGGGAAGGTTGATTTGGCGGACTCGGGATGCGCGAGCACGCAAGACAACGACGAGCACGATGCCAAGACCCAATGCAGTGACGGTATCGATAATGACTGCGATGGGGCGTCTGATTTGGCTGATTTCAGCTGTTCGAACGCATGGGACGATGATGAATCGTATCCGAAGTCGCAGTGTCAGGACGGTCTCGACAACGATGCAGATGGACTCACGGATCTCTCGGATTCGGGATGCTCTGATGGGCAGGACAACGACGAGTGCAACGATGTCCAAACTGTAACTCTCGGACTCGATTGTGTGCACAACAACAGGGACGGAACGTATACGGCGTACTTTGGGTACGAGTATTTCGGTCAGAATAAGCTCGAAGTCGTAACGAACGCCAAGCTCGGTACACAGAACGATATTTCTCCTGCCCCTGCGTGGAGAGGTCAGGTGACGACATTTTATCCAGGAAGGCACCCGGGAGCGAGCGCCATACTATTTGACGGCTCCCCAACGACATGGACTGTCCGAACGCAGGGCGGCGGGCTTTCGTCGGTGAGTGCTTCGAAGTCTTCGCCGAGTTGTAAGCCAATTACGCCTCGAGCTGAGTGTGTACAAGACTCAGGTAAGGTCGTGTTTGGGTATTCGAATCCGAATCCTTTCTCAGTGCGTATCAACGTAGGGTTTTTGAATTCGGTATATCCAGCGCCTGTCAGCGGCACGCAGCCGGTTACGTTCCTCTCGGGACTCCATCCGTCGGTGTTCACCACTACTCTCAAAGAGAGTGCTGAGTGGAGTTTGGATGGTTCAGTGGCCAAGGTAACGTCGTCGACCCCTGGGTGTGGACCGAGCGGTTGCTCGACCCACGACACCGGGGCGTTGCGAGACAGTATCGTATACGCAGCGGTTCAAATGGGAGAGATAACGAAGCAGGCGCTGTACGTGGCGCATGGTTCTGGGGGCATGGGCCGTGCTTCCAGAGCCAAGGCAGGTGCGGCTCGTAGAGCTTCTGCGCAGATTCAGCGTGCATCGAGCAGAGCCGATGATCTCGTTCAGAAGGTAATTCGTCTTTCTTCGAGTATTCCGGCGCTGATGTACTCGTGCACAAGCTCAGCAGCAAGCTGCCGAACTATCGACCGTGGGGAGACACTTCGCGCACTCGCGAACGTGTACTCGCTACAGCTGAAGCAGCTCTCGAAGTTGATGCTTGTTAAAAAAGCGCGAAGTGCGAGTGTGCGCAGTAAGCTTGTGGCTTTGGTCTCGAAAGCTAAGGCGCTGAAGGCGCAGGGAGAGGGTAGTCTCGCGCAGTGTCCGCGCTTCGACAAAAAGTGTCGATAGGGCACGCGCCGCTACGTTAATGAGCGAGCGGAGCCACAGCGTGAGCTATGGCTCCATGCAAGACTGCTTTCACGTTATGCGGCGGCAAGCCCCATGCAGCGGCGCCATACACTCAGCTGTCCGAGATGGACCTGCGGATGTGCGAGGAGAACGTACACAACGAAGGCGCCCACCGTTCCGAATCGCTCCCGGCGCGAAGGATTCTCTAGCTCCTTAGTGAGAGCCGACATCTCGATCTGTGGAAGGAGTTCCAGAATCGCTCGGGTACCGTTCAGGAACCGTTCCGATACCTCCGGCAATTTCGGATATATCTCACCGCTCGGATCGTCGTGACAGGGAGAGCCGATCTGAAACAGTGCCGGGTAATGTTCGGGAACAGCGACTGTGTCTTTGGGGAGTCCAGTTAGCTCAGCGAGCAGGGCAGGATAGAGGGAGAGGTGACCGAATAGGAAGACGGGATGGTTGGTCTCGATACGAGTGCCGTTCACGACAGGCTTTGTAGACGCCAGCTCCGTAGGCATTCCGACTAGCAGCTTTTCTGCATAGCTGAGAGCTGCTCGTGCTCCTGGAAGGAGGTTCGCGAGCAGGGTTTCTTTGGCATTCATGACACTCTCCATGTAGGGGGTTCTTTTAACGAGTAAGCATCCGGGGATCCTCTATCTGTGAATAATGCGGTAGCTAGCGAAGCGAGGCAACGCCTTGATTCTATTGCCTGGTAATCAAGGAAGGTAGATATGTGGAAGCATTCTGCGGGTTGAGCCGGATGTAGTAGTAGTAGGTTCCTGTTGGTTTTGGAGGTTTTATGACTGTAAATGCTCTCTCTCGTGCGCGGCGATTCTTAGGAGTTGTGTTTTTCACCTGCACCGTGGTCTTCGGTCTGCAGGTGTCTGGCGCTTACGCCGATCACAGTGACGGTGAGGGCGTGCGTCTCGAGGGGCAGATGGCCTATCGTTTCAGCCGAGTTGGTCGTGGACCCTGGGATGTCACCGCGTCGGTTACCCGTGTGGTGAACTACGACTATTCCGATCGCGGCGGCCTGAAGGGTCTGCTTATCCTGTCTCGCAAAGGATACCGGCCAGGGACTACCTTGAAAGGGCGCACCGTTGCTCAGACCCCCTTAGGCTTGCTCGAAGCGCGCACCTCATACCGCGGGGTCTCATTTTCAGGGCGAAGTAAGGTTCAGAAGGGTAAGTATACGGTGGTCTTTGCGATAGTGGATGAGAACAATTACATCGAGCACGCGCTGAACTTTCCGAAGAAGGCGGCCTTCAAGACTCAGAGCCGCGCATTTGGCCGTAGCTCGCGGTCTCGCGGCGGGGAGCATGTCGAGGACCTGACAAATGCCCAGAAGTAGTTGGTCGTAACGGTCGTTACATCGACTATCTTGAGCTCGAACGAGAACCGGTATCCCGCTTCTCGTTCGAGCTGTGTTTTTGTGTAGTTCCTCTGACCGGAAGCAGGGCAGCGCTCCTGTTAAAGACCCAAAAGCTTAGACACGGCAGCATCATCTCCCCGTGCTCTAGAAAACAGCTCTGGCGATCTCTCTATCCTATTCGCAACGTCGGACGCGGCTAGCTTTGCAGCGCAGCGGCGCGCTGTATCCGACGAACAGTGAAGATGTCTATAGAGGAGGGAGATCACGCCCTCGTCCGGGAGATCGGAAACGTGCGCCTCCAAAGCATGAGCTCGTTTCACGATGGATGGCGTTCCACGACCTTTCAACCAATCTCTGACTGAGCATACCGGCACGCCGATGCTTTCGGCGATCTGAGAGTACGAGAGCGTGGTCTCACGAGCGAGGCGGAATGCCGCCTCATAGTGATAGATCTCGAAGCTTCTTTTCGTTGCTCGCATCAAGCACAGCTCGGTGAGCTTTTCGGAGTCGCTCCGAGAAGAGAAGCCTACGGTGCTTTCGAAGACGAGCCAATCGCGGCGCTCACGAAAACGGAGGGTCGCAAGCCGTTCGCTAGAGAGCAGTGGATACATGCCGACGTGCACGGAGACACGAGCGAGGTCGCGTAAGAGGTCGTACCCGTATACTTTACCAATTCCGATACCTGGAGAGCTGCCGCGACTGATCCAACCTCCTTGATCGAAGACCCCTCTCAGGAAAGAGCGATGCTCCTCCTCGGTTTCGAGATGCTCCCACGGCACCTGCCGATTGTCACTGGTTATGGAGTGTAGGTGGCGACTGAGTGCAGGGCTAGACACGGTGAGTCTGAAGAGATCTTTCTCGTGGATGCGAATTGGATGGATCTCTGGTGAGTGCTCGAAGCATACGTGCAGGTGGTGTGCGATTGTGAGGAGTTTTTCTTTGCGGTCGGCGGCGAACGAGACCCATGCACTCGCCTTTGTACCAACCTCTGTGTGTGCCAGGAATGCTCCGAGAAGATAGGCGAAGCTCGTACTCTCTGCGCGCAGGGAAAGCGGTGTGCGCATCCCGAGCGAGAGCCCTTCGAGAGACACGGGGAGCTGTTCACCTACCGTGGTCCTATGTCCGATCGAGTTTTTCATTGCGTGTAGAATTGTCCTGGTGGTCGTCGAGTCGCAGGAGCCTCGAAGAAAAGCCAACAAGAAGGCTATGAGAGTGAAGTGCGGCGGGCTTGTCGGGGTTCGGCGAGCCTCGCCGCAGGCTGTAGAATTACTCGCCTTCTCTGATCTCGTTGCGATGCTTGTTTACCGCAGCTCGTGCCTCAGCTTGAAAAACTGCTCTGTCTAGAGGTACATCAACCGGTGTAGCATTCATCTTCAAGACAGCGTCGATTCCATGAGTCAAGATCGGGAGAAGCCTGACCCGCGTGGTTTTCCCGATACCGGGAGCTCTCAGTTCGTCGAGATTTCCGTGCTCTGCAAAGTAACCTCGGATATCTACCGGGGAATTACGAATAGATCGAGCGATACGCTCGAATGCCTCTATGTCTTGTGTAGTTGACGATACAGACTGTAGATATTCCTGACTCGGGCTCACGTTGCCTTCGAAAACTTGTTGTGGTGATGACATAACAGAGCTCCTCGGTTGTCTGACCGTTTTTTAAGCGCCTACTCGTAAAAATACTGGTAGAGAATAGCGTGTTGAGATTCCTTACTCCAGTGTGCCGAATCCGCCGCTATCATATCGAGAATAAAAGCCTAAAAAGTGAATAGGTTAGTCTGTGTCCACTGATCGACCAAACGAGTAGGAGGGCGTAAGACACCTTTGCTTGCGAAGTGAGGAGCGCCGGTAGTAGTGCGGGCCGTGAGTGTGCTACCTATCTGGCTTATGAGATCCGCGTCGTCTTCCATCCTGCTTATCGTTGCGCATCTGTCTGTGGCGTGCTGCGCGTGGTGCGAACGTATCTCGCTCGACGATTCGGGTGATTCGGTGGTCGGGGAGATTCGATTCGTGCGAGCGCGGGAGCATGAAACCTTGGTGGACATCGCGCGGGAGTTCGACCTCGGCTATGACCAGATCGTAAAAGCGAACCCGCGCGTCAACCGCTGGATTCCGGGAGAGGGGACGGAGGTGATCATTCCTCACAGATACATCCTTCCCAGCGCGGCGCGCCGTGGTGTAGTCCTCAATATTTCAGAGCTCAGGTTGTATTACTATCCGCCGGCAGGAAAGGGGAGTCCTCGTGAGGTGCTCACCTACCCGGTGAGTATCGGTCGTATGGATTGGCGCACGCCGCTGGGGCAAACCAAGGTCGTGAAGAAGGAGCGGGATCCGGCTTGGCGTCCGCCACCCTCGATTCGTGAAGAGCATGCTCGGGATGGGGAGCTGTTGCCAGATGTTATTCCGGGAGGTGCTCCTGATAATCCTTTGGGGAGGTTCGCGCTACGGCTCGGGATTCCCTCGTACCTCATTCACGGTGTCGACGAGAGGAAGGCGTTCGGTATCGGGATGCGTGTGACTCACGGATGCATACGAATGTATCCGGAAGATATCGAGTATCTCTTCGATCTGGTGCCTGTAAGCACGCCAGTGCTCATTGTAGATCAACCGATCAAGGTGGGACGTATAGGTTCAAGAGTTTTTCTTTCAGTGTATCAGCCGCTCGATGACGGTGAGAATGACGATGCGCCTCCGCCGCCTCGTGTGGCAGTGGACGAGGTGATGCAGTACCTGCACAAGCAGCTTGGAGCAGATCTTTATTTGAGCGTCGAGGATATCGCTCGAATCACTGAGGAGGGAGATGGAATACCGCACGAGATCGTCGGGGTGCCCGCTGGCTATGAGGAGAGTGGGCGTGTGGCCGATTCAATGTCGCCGAGAAGATCTCAAGAAGAGCGCTCCCTTGATGAGGAGTATACAGAAGCCATGTCTCGCTACCTAGATCGGCCATCCACGGGCGCACCTCGAAAAACGTTGGAGGTGGAGAAGCGGGGAGCTCGACCTCCAGAGCTCGACGAAGATGAGGAGGACGACCAGATTCGGCGCTACCTCGAAGAGAGGTACTGACCGAATCGGTCGATGGTGAATTAGTAGGACCGCTACTTGTACATCGCTCGCTTGAAGCCGCGATTGATCATCTCTTCTGAACGAGCAGAGCGTGAGTCTGCTTCTTGAGCGAGTCGGCGTGCATCGCGCGCGACTGCCAAAGCCTCATCCGCCTTTCGATTGGCCTCTGCTGCCGCATCGAGGGCTTCGTTCTTGGCGATGCGAACGTCTGACGATGTCGCGCATCCGACCGATGTACACACGAGCATCGACACAACGAGGAATCTAAAAATCTTCATATAGGCTTCTCCTTTTCCGTAAGTAACCCTGACACCGATTGGGTGTGATGCATAGCTCCGGATGAACTTCATCCGCTCAAGCGAGCTCATCAATACTCCTACCTTGATTTCAGGTAGCGCACAATGTGCAGGGGGCCGAGCAGGTGCCCATAAGAGCCGAGAGGAGGAGCGAGTCCAAACGATGTGAGTCTCTCGCAGCTATCGAATCTCGACCTTCATTCCGCGCTTGAGAAGCTTGAAGAGCTGCCGTATCTGGTCATTGTCGACGGCGATACAGCCGGCGGTCCAGTTGGCGATGCGATGGATGGCGAGAGAGCCTCTTCCCACGCCGTGTATACCGATCAAACCGCCGAGTCGTGTGTCTTGAGGAGGTGTCTCACCCCGATCGAGAGCAGAGATGATGCGTTCATACGCATGTCGATCAATTATTTTCTCTCGATATCCTCGTTCAGCATCGGCGCGTGATGGGTAGGTGAGACCGATGAAGTGAACGAACTTACTGTGTGGCTGAAACCACCCCACGGTGTATGTGCCACATGGGGTCACATCATCACCAACACGTTTCTTCTCTTTCACGCCGGCTGCGCCGACAGCGATATTTTCGAAGACCACGGGCGGTCCGTGCTCGAGGAATACCGTGAGGCGGTCGTTGCCGCTGTCGACCAAGACCCACGGCTCCTGCGGTTGAAGAGTAGTTTGTGGAGGAGCTGGCGCTCTAGGCTCTGGCAAGTTTGGTCCTAGGCATCCGATGAGCAGGAGGGAGAGGAGGGCTGGTATCGCAATACTGCGGGTCATATACCCCTGGGTTTCGCCTGGTTTTCGCCTGGTTTTTCGCCTGGTACAGTGCACTTCTAAAACCATCAGATTAAACCAGCCTGGCGGAGCTACCGCAACATCTGGCGCGTATTGCCGAATACGCTCTCATGCCAAGAACAAGAAGAGTGTACAAAAAGGGGGCTGTTTACGAAGTGGTGTCAAGAGCTCGACAGGGTCTGCCGCTGCCGCCAACGGAGACGACCAATGAGATCGTCGCCGGAATCTACGGCAGGGCGCAGAGGGACGAGAAAGTGACTTTGTGCAACTTCGTTGAGATGAATAACCATAGCCACATCCTGGCGATGCCAGAAACACCCAAGCTGTTCACCGACTTTTACAAAGAGCTGAAGAAAGGAATCACCGACTCTCTGAAGGCGCTTTTGGGACTACCTCACCTCACCCTGTGGGAGGATCGTTCAACGGCGGCGGTTGTACCGACGCTCGAGGATGTAATAGAGCGCCTCGTATATATATTTTGCAATCCAGCCAAGGCAGGTCTCGTAGACTCAATCGACGACTTCCCCGGACTTAGTTCTTGGCATGCTTTCAAGACATGCAAGCCCTCTGTGCATGTTGCTGTTTCCATTCCAGTGAGGTGTTACCACAAGGCAGCGATTCCACGGCTTCCCGAGGGCGATATCCTGACTGAAGAGGAAGATAAACGATTCGTGTCCCATTTACGGCGCTCAGAAGATGTCTTTGAGCATGAACTTATAATCAGACCGCTGGCATGGCTCGAGTTGTTCGGTATTACCGAAAAAAAACAGGTCCAAGCAGTAAGGGACAGAGTGATTAGGTTGGTTTATGAACAGGAGGCGAAACACCGAAAAGAGCGCGCTCATCCCGTCATGGGAGCGCAACGTCTTCGAAGTCAACCGTACCTCAAACCTCACACTCCCGCGAAGAAGGAACGAAAGCTCTTCGTGATCTCTGGTGATAAAAAGATTCGAAAACAGATCATCGCATTTGTTAGGCAGATAAGTGAGAAGTGTCGGCAGTGTTACGAGCGCTTCAAGCAAGGACTACCAGTCATATGGCCCGAGGGAGTGTTCATCCCCTGGCTTCCTCCGAAAGAGTTCTCTTCATTTTCACCGTGAGCGACTACCCCCGACAAATTTCGAGCTGAAGTGAAGTTGGCTGTAGGGTGGCTAAGTCTCGCCGTCCGCCCAAGCCTGCCTTCTGTAGCTCACGACGTCGCGCTTTTGAGCGTATGTGCGCAATGGCAGGTTTCCCTTGTCGCTCTAGGCTAACGCCTTGCACGTCCAGCCGCTCTCACTGAGAAGTGGCGACGTCGCGCCACGGGCATTAGCTGTCGATATTTGTGGCCATCGGAATCAATTAAAAGTGCACTGTACTAGGACACCACCACGGCGCTTTTTTTTGCAGGAGGCGTTTGATAGCGTGGTCACGAAGGGAGGCTGCCAAGTTTTATCTCCTATTAGAAAGGAAGGTTTTATGGTGAGAGAACAACAAAGTGTCTTCACAACCGGTGAGGTGGCAAGGATCTGTAAAGTTGCGCCACAGACCGTGTCCAAATGGATTGATTCGGGGCGACTCAAGGGATATCGCATCCCCGGTTCGCGGGATCGACGGGTTCCGAAAAATGACTTGATTGGGTTTCTAGCTCTGCACGGGATGCCTCTGGGGCAACTTAAGCAGAACGGTCTGACGATAATGGTGGTTGGGAATGGTCATATGACTAGTATAGCTGACCGCATAGCCACTTTGATCGGGAAAGAAATGAGTATCGAAAGATGTGATAATTTCTTTCAGGCCGGACTCAGATTTGGCGACGGGGGCGACGGGCGAATTCACGTCTTGGTCGTAGATGTAGCTGCGAATGGACTCCAGGAAACTGTAAAGTTCATTCGCACACTCGATGGTTCACCTTTGGTGCTTGCGGTTCGAGTAGCAGGGTCGGCATTCGAGGTGGAAGGGATCGATGAATACTTCACACCCGAGGCAGCCCCGGAGCTAGTTATCAAGCGAGTCCATCAACTGTTGAGAGGAATGGGGTTTAACTTTGATGCGATGTAGCATCGGAAAGTTTTTTATGGAGCGGGAATCAAACGCTTGGCAGCGCTCCCCTCTAACCAGCTATTAATAACGTTTGCCTCCGTATGCACTTTCAAAAGTGTACGACACTAGGGGCTACGGTTACCTGAGCAGAGCAACAATCTGAAGAGTCATGCAACAGTGAGTGGGGCCGTCCTCATGGCCGTGTTGTCGGTATCAGTCGCCATCCGAAGTACACTGCACTAGCGAGAGGCGCTTGCGGTTCGAGTAGCAGGGTCGGCATTCGAGGTGGAAGGGATCGATGAATACTTC
>JBILEW010000153.1:0-5495 GCA_044351885.1 Bdellovibrionota bacterium | reverse complement strand
CGACAGTAGCAGTAAGAGAGAGAGATGAGGTATCACGACCAAGGGTAAGATTCTAGAAAATTGTTCGCAGATCCTCGATTACTACGGAGGCTTTTACAGATCCGAGTGGTAACTCCGAAATCTCGTCGATCTCCGGATCGATGGTCACTCTATAGCGGATATCCTTGATAGTCGGTTCGAGTCGAAAATTCTCTCCCTCGCGATCTACCTGAAGGGCCACTCCCGAGGCGGTCAACTCGGAGTTGCTACCTAGAGGCTCCTTGAACCGAGAGTCTCTTACTTCGAGATGGTTGAGGATCGCGCGCCATCTGTTCGGGTCGGCTTTTTCTGGCGGTGGAGGTGTCGTGAGCTGATCGATGAAACGAAACGTCGTCGAATCCGGACCCACTCCGTCGGCGTAGCCGTTGGACAGGACGAGGTTGTCGATAGAGACGACCTTCTCGCGTATCTGACCCAGGCTGAAGTTAGCCGTGATCTTACCGAAGGTGAGCTTCGGGACCCCTTTCTCTAGTACCCGGACGTTCTTGGCACGTCCGCTCAAGGTCGTGAATGAGAGGGTAAACGAGTCAAATGCCAATGAGCAATCGCATGACGCCTTCACCTCGTCTTCCAGGGCCTCGACGATCTCGTTTATGAGGTATTCTTTGAAGAGACTTACTCCCAGCCCGACTGAGATCCCTATCAGGAGGCCAGCGAGGGCCAATGTGCTTCCCGAGATGCGCTTCATGACGTGGACGATGAGCTCCTGTCGAGTGTTCGGGCTGAAAGGAGGCGCCAGGTTATCGTCATCGGTACATCCGGCAGGATCTTAGACTCTCGGGCTACGTGTCTATCCGGACCCCACGTGGGAAGCACAAGAGTCGCGAAGCAATAGTCTACATCAGGCACCTTTATACCTGCAAAGACTATTGTTTTCAATATGTTATATCTGCCCCGGTGCCTTGCTTTTCTCTCTTTTTACAAGAGTAGCAATGCACAGTGAAGCGAAGGAGGAGCGGCGAGCTTCCAGCTGTTACAAGCCGTATTTCCTTCCAACCTTGATGAAGGCTTCGATAGCTCGATCGAGGTGCTCTCGCGTGTGCGCAGCCGAGATCTGAACTCGAATCCGTGCTTGTCCTACCGGCACAACGGGGTACGAGAATCCGATAACGTAGATGCCCTCTTTGAGCATGTCCGCCGCAATGTTAGTTGCGAGCGTCGCATCCCCGAGCATGATCGGCACGATCGGGTGTACGCCGGGTCGAATCGTGTACTTCGTTTCCGACATGTGAGCACGAAAGTACGCCGTATTTTCACGCAGGCGCGTGACGAGTTCTGAGCTCGAGGAGAGTAGATCGAGACACTCCAGGGTGGCGGTCACCAGCATCGGAGCCAGGGAGTTGCTGAAGAGATAAGGACGGCTGCGCTGCCTGAGGAGCTGAATTATCTCGGAGCGACCCGTGGTAAATCCACCGCTTGCTCCCCCGAGGGCTTTACCTAGAGTGGAAGTCACGATATCGACTTCCTTCATAACCCCACACTCTTCGATTGATCCGCGGCCGGTAGGGCCGAAAAAGCCTGTCGCGTGCGAATCGTCTACCATTAGTAATGCGCCGTATCGCTTGGCGAGAGTAGCTACTTGAGCTAGAGGGGCGACATCTCCATCCATCGAGAACACACCATCTGTCGCTACCAACACACGTCGCGCAGTGGCGCTCGCTTCCTGGAGGCACTTTTCGAGCTCTTCCATGTTATTGTGTGTGTAGCGATAGCGTGCAGCCTTTGAAAGGCGGATGCCGTCGATGATTGATGCGTGATTCAGTGCTGCGCTGACGATCGCGTCCTTTTCTCCCATGAGCGTTTCGAAGAGTCCGCCATTGGCATCAAAGCATGAGCTATAAAGGATGGTATCCTCAGTGCCTAGAAAGGTGCTGATTGCCTGCTCGAGTTTGCGATGAATACTTTGAGTGCCACATATGAAGCGTACGGAGGAGAGTCCCAACCCCCACTCGGAGGCGCCGCGTTGAGCCGCCGCTATCAGACGTGGATTGTTCGACAACCCTAGATAGTTGTTGGCACAAAAGTTTAGAACCTCTTGTCCCTTCACAGTGATGGTGGCCGATTGAGGTGATTCTATGACGCGCTCTTCTTTCCACAAACCCGCCGAACGAATCTGCTCGAGCTCCTCTCGGAATTGACGTTGAATCTCCTCGTTCATAGTGGTGTTCCCCTACAAGTTGGCTACTGATTGCGTACTATAGCGTTCATGCACTGCCGGAACCAGGTACGTATCGAGCGCCTCTTCGAACGAAGAGTTCGTCGTCCAACCCCAATCCTTGCGAGCAGACGTGTCATCGATGTATTCCGGCCAGCTATCGACGATCATCTGTCTCTTGGCGTGAGGCGCATACGTAATTGCACTCTTCGCGAATCGGCGGCCGAGGAGTAAGGCTATTTCCTCCGCGCTTGGAGAGAATGCAGCGATGTTGTACACCGAACGGGTCAGTCGATCTTTTGGTGCATCGCTCAGCATGACGAGTGCGCGCAACGCATCGGGCATCATCATGAAAGGGATGCGAGTGTCGGGACGAACGAAACAGCAGTAAGGGTTTGCTTGCGCTACTGCATGAACCATTTCAGGTGCGTAATCGCTGGTTCCCCCGGTAGGAAGGGTGTGAGCGTTGAGGAGTCCAGGATACCGTACACACCGAAAATCAATTTTAGTCCGTGCGGAGTTCTCTTCGAGAAGACCGAAGAAGTTCGCGTAATAATTACCAAGTGACTCACAGTACAACTTGTTTGCGCCATACATAGTAACGGGGGTGAGATGTTCGCCTTCACCTATCGCTCCTGCACTGCGTTTTATCGAGAGGGAGGGGATGCCGTAGACGGCGATGGTGCTCGTCAAGATCACCTGCACGGGAGAATTCCGACGCTCTGATTGCTTGCGTGCCAATTCGAGCACGTTAAGAGTTCCAGTTACATTGACTTGATGGGCGAGCTGCGGATTTCGCTCGCCACCTGAGGAAAGGATCCCTGCAAGGTGGAATATTCTGTCGATCTCGTAACGACCGTCTATCTCCTCTATCAAACTTTGGTCGGAGATGTTTCCGAGGCAAACCGACGACAATCGGCGCTGAACCTCGGCCCGCGGAGCTCTGAGATCTGTGCCCACGAGCGATATCGTACCAGATTCCGAGAGGTGGTGAACGAGGCTGCTGCCGACTTCTCCGGCGCAACCGGTAATCAATGTAATTCCCATAAAACTCTCCAAGTCTCCTCGCCTATACACATGACGGGGAGTTATCTGATTTTTTCCCTACATATCAAGCGACCAGTTCAGCCGACGACAGAGCTACAATCAGAAATGAAGTGTTGCCTGATAGCGCTCAGACGCTATCTCCCGCTGTCCTGTGGAGATTCCCCTCAGGGCGTCAGCGGCTTCTAGAAACCTACCATGCCCCAAGGAGCCAAGTCCAAATATCGCCCGCGGGAGACGGCTGAGAGCAGCCTTGCACCGCATGACACAATGTAAGGCGTTGATTTGCTGAGACCTTGGGAGCCAAGTCCAGGTTCCAGGGGAGGGGTGTGCCGCGAGCGTCCCGACGCACGTACACGTGCGCGAGCAGGTTTAGGGCCTAGAGGCGAGCGTTGCGCTAGGGGGCCGGGTGTGGTCGCGCGTATGAGCAAGGATCTGGGTCAATTCGGCTCCGAAGAAAAAAATGAGGCCGGAGTAGTAGATCCATACGACGAATACGACGAGTGACCCAGCGGCCCCGAAAGGAGTCTCGATGCCTGCTCGCTCTAGGTAGAGAACGATGAGGTGCTTACCAACCGTGAACAAAAAAGCAGTTATGAGCGAGCCGATCAAGATCTCTCGCCAACCTGTACGGATGTCGGGAATGAATCTGAACATCGCCGCGAAGAGACTCGTGACAATAGAGAAGGAGAGTAGCACGTTGAACAATTTGAGAGTAAAGCCGAAATTGAGCAAGGTTGATTCGATAAAGATTCCTACAGCGGACAGTATGGCGCTCACGATCAGGGATACCAGGAGGATGAAGCCCATGACGAGCACCATAGCAAAGGAAAAGAAACGGTCACGAAGGACTTGAGACCAGCTTTGCGGGGGTTTTTCCGGAACTTTCCACACTTTGTTCAATGCGTCTTGTAGTTCCCCGAACACGGCGGAAGCCCCGAGCAATAGGGTTACGATACCGAGAGTGGTGGCGATTATTCCAGCTCGCGGTCGATGCGCTTTCTCGAGGGCAGTTTGAACCACTTCAGCGCCTGCCTGCCCGATCAGTCCCCGTAGTTGATGGACAATCTCACCACGTGCAGCGTCTTCGCCGAAGAAGAATCCGGCGATTGCGGTCGAGATGAGGAGCAGTGGAGAGAGCGATAGTATGGTGTAGAAAGCCAAGGCTGCGGCGAGGCGCGGAGAGCGATCGATGTTCCACTGACGAAACGCTTCACTCAATAACTGAACTATTCTTTTGACCATTCGGGCTCGCAATAATACTTATTGATGCTCTGGTTAAGTCCGGATAATGGTAAAAATCTGAGTCTTCGTGAAAGTTTTGGCGTGATATTCTCCTTGAGATTCCTCGATATCGCACTTTGGCGTAGCCCCAAAGATCCTTTACGTGCGACACACCACCGTATGTACCAGTCCACTATGCGCATCGACTCCACCATGAACTTTCATGCGGAGAGCTGGAACCACTGCGGCATCACCTTGAAACTCACTGATAAGGCTCTCCTGGCTCAAATCCGCACTCTCCTCTTTAGATCCAGATACTTTCCAAACTCTCCCCTAAAGCTCGTATAACGTCCACGCCACCGTCAAACGATGGACGGTAGACGCCGACGTCTACCGTTTGTCGTCCGACGTCAACGTAATTCGTCAGCGTCAGCCATCAAATCACCACTAATCCCCAGCAAAACACAGAGACTTATTCAGAGGGTCCTTATCATTCCTGTGAGGACGGGTATGTACTATGAGCTGGCGCAGAGGAACGCGGTATGAGAGCGACCGCAGAGATGGATATGCTACGGGGTGGCTTCAGAGTTAGTCAGGTACATCCCCAATTGGGTGCCTGTCTCACTACGGCTGCGCGTGGTAAAGAGAACCATGAGGGATTTCTTCGGAGAGGGAATGGTGAGAAAATTTCTAAATGTATTACTAGTCGCATCTTTCGGCGGAATTTTGGGCGTATCGATACGAGCAGATGCACAAGCTGCCGACGATCCGGCTGCTCTGAGGCAAGACATCGATGCCGATGAGCAGCGCATACTTGGTAAGGCAGTAGAAGAGGTCGAAGCTGTAGGGCAGGGTGTTGTCAGCGCGACGACGCAACAGGCTCGACGTGACCTAGCAGAGGTGACCGGGTCTTTGGAGCCTAGACGACCAACGGCAGTTCCTGATGACTCACTAGAGGAGATCCGGGAAGACGTAAAGAAGCTGGAGCAAGAGAGCCAATCCTGAGTGGGCTCTGATTTTTCATCTTTGAGGG
>JBILEW010000015.1:0-60918 GCA_044351885.1 Bdellovibrionota bacterium | reverse complement strand
ATTTCTAAGTGGAAAATTTGGTATTACAGGAAAACACTCATGAGCATCAAACCACAATTCGGGATCGGAATCCTCGTTCAACACGCCCATTATGGCTTGGGTAGAATCATCGCATACGATGGCGAATTTTACGTTGTGCAATTCAAGAGTGATACGCGTAACGTGCCCTTTGCGTACCAAGAGATGAAGGCTGTGGAGGGTATCGGAGACCCAGAGCTTCAACGGCTCAAGATGGTTGTTGCCGAGGTGCTCGGGGATTACGGGTGGATTGAGACGAATCTCGAAATGGGGAAACGGTGGCTCGGAGGTACGCTGCGCTTGATCCCCGGTAAGGAGGATACTGCTCCGAAGGATATTCCGATCGACACATTCTTCAAGAAGATCGTCGGAGTGCGTGAGAAGTTGAGAGTTCTCGAGCAAAAGATCAACAACCACTCCAATCTCGATGCGGCGGACAAAGCCGAACTCCAAGGGTACCTCACCCGTTGCTACGGAAGTTTGACCACCTTCAATGCGCTCTTCGCGGAGAAGGAGAGCTACTTTGTCGGAAGTAGTGGATCCTCGGAGTAGAGGCGTATTCTTCGTCTGTTTTTGCTTTCGGGGGTAATAGTCCAGCCAAAGCTAGATACTCTTCAGTCGCATGCTGCGCACTGTATTTCGCTTGAACGTACCTCTGAGCCTCGAGTTGCCGGGGTTTTCGAATAGCCTCTGAGAGCGCCTGTGCTAGGGCTGATGCATCTCCCACGGGTACCAAGTGGCCGTATTTCCCATGGCACAGAATTTCCGCAGGGCCGCTTCTGCAGTCAGTCGAGACCACAGGCGTGCCGAAAGCCAGTGCCTGGATGAGCACATTCGGAAGGCCTTCGTACTCCGAAGCCAACGTAAGAGCATGTGCTCGCTTCATGTAGGGGAAAGGATTGGTTACGAATCCGAGAAAATCGATATCTTGTGCGAGATTCAAATCGGCAACTCGTCGCATGATATCGTTCTGGCAAGAGCCGCTTCCCAGCACTACTAGCTTGACCTCGGTTGTCTGCCTCAGCTGGTGAAAAGCCGAAATGAGGGTCTCGTACCCCTTGTAGGGCTCGATGCGTGCTGCACATACGATGACGGGGGCCTTAGGTTCCGTAAACCAGGGATGATCAATGGGGGCCTCTGCTTGGGCGAGCATATCGGACGAGATGGTAGGGGTCGGGATAACTTTAACTTGTTCGCGGAGGAGCCGGCTCATGCTGCGCAATTCCCGAGCGACTCCATCGGAGACGGCGATGATACCGCGAGCACGACTATACGTGAGAGGTACCAACTGATTCGAGATCGCGTCGACGAGCGATTTTTTGGGGCTTGAAAGTGGAGTGCTCGATTCCCGGACGACTACTGGTATGTTGCGACAAGAGAGCTTGGCGGCGCAGATCCCGATGATATTTATATTTCGGACTGTGGTGAACAGAGCATCCGGTCGTGTGGCGCGCAGGTGCCGTGCCAATTTCAGTATGGCATGTCTGGTTCGACTACAGCCGAGTTCGACCATCGAGATTTCGGGAGGGACTAATCCTTCTAATTGTCCTCCTCCTTTGGAAAGTACCAACTCGACTCGAACTCCTTGTCGCGATGCTTCTGTGCAAAACATGAGCATGGCGCGTTCTGCTCCACCGGTTCGGAGACTGGACAAGAAGACGGTGATGCGTGTGGTGGGTGTAATCATGTGCCTTCTAAATACGAGCGCAGGCCAGGGTGCAGTGATCTCGACCGTGGTGCTGGGCCGCTTATACACCGTGCTTGGTAAGAGCCGATTGATGTGAATCGTGTGATGGCGGCGCTTCGTATCTGTGGTGCCTTCAATCCCCCTACCGAGGGATTCCCCAGTTGCGGCTCGCTCGTAGGCTTAAGAGCGCAGTTGATCATCAGAGGAGTTGATACAAAGATGTGGTACTAGGTTCGTAGTGATATATGTCCGCACAGGAAAATCATTTCTCACAGAAGGCTAATCCTCATCTACGGCGGATTGAGCTTTTGTCCTACCTTCTCGACGGATGCATAAAGGTGCCCGGTACCACAATAAAAGTGGGATTGGATCCGATTATCGGACTGCTTCCCGGAGTTGGCGATGTAGTCGGAGGTTGGGTATCGCTGTACCTCGTGTATCTGGCGGCTCGAGCAGGGCTTCCCAGCATGGCGCTGATCCGCATGATCGGGAACGTGCTTGTCGATGTCATAATCGGAGCAATCCCAGTGTTCGGCGATCTCTTCGATTTCGGCTGGAAGGTGAATCTACGAAATCTAGCGCTCGTAGATCGTTATATATCCCGGGATCCTGGGCTCACGTCTCGAAGTGCGAGAGATGTTTCAACAATGGTAGTGCTGCTGATAGCTAGCGTTGCGGTGGGGCTTGTGGCGATCCTCGTACTGATAGTGTGGGCACTAGAGAAGCTGGTGTCGCTTTCCTAGGAATGCTCCTTCCTTACTCTCCCATCTGCTGCATCATCTCTTTCATCGCATTTGCCATCTCTTTATTCATGCCCTCTGGCATTTGCTTCATGGCTTGGGCAATCTCGGGATTGTCGAGCATCTTAGCGGCCTGCTTGGCCGATTGAGCAGCTTGGTCGACGTTCATCTTCATTCCGTTCGGAAGAAGCATGTCACCCGGCTTCATGTCCGAAGGGCAGGCTCCGAGCCACTTGGCTCTGATGGTTGTTGTTGATCCCGTTTGACCGAAGACCGGAGGTTCGAAAGAGGTAGTAATATCTCCGCCGTACTCCGATGCGAAGTCTCCTGTAAAGGTGCCGTTGGAGGATACGGTCGATCCAGCGAGCTTGCATACCGAGGAGATCTTGTATCCACTCGACGTTTTGGTGATCTCGTTCTTGGAGCACGCAGCTTGACCCTGAATGTCGTTTCCAGTTTGCATCAGTTTGGCATCTGTGGTTTCGTCCGTGCACTGCGTCATCTTCATGGGATGCGATGCACCTTTCGTGTCCGTTGATACGCTGACCTCCCACAAGCCCGGCTTGCGGTTCGGTAGAGAATCGGCAGTCGCTGAGGAAACGGTATACACGAGGGACAAGAGGGTGGCTGTCAGTAGTGCTAATCGCATCGGTGTTTCTCCACTGTTACAGGGAAAATGTCCGCCAGCGCAACGGTCGATGCTGGCGTTTCATGCCCTGAGATTGCCCGATCATGGGCAGGTTCACAAGGAGATCCTGCGGAATGTATCCGGTGGATATCTTTGTGATTATTCTTACTCAATTTTTAGCGTAGCAGGATCGCCGAGGTGTCACCGACCCAGCACAAATATCGTCGGCACCCGGGGAAGTGGTTCGCGAATGGCACGCCACTCCTGAACGGAGCGCGATCGGATCGACTCCTCTGCGGTCGTTAGGGCCGAAGCGATACAGAGACCAGTTTCGGGGCGACATGCTCCGAGCAGGTCTTCGAGAAGCTTCTGGTTGCGGTAGGGGGTCTCCATGAATATCTGAGTCTCATCCCGTTGATACAGATCGCGTTCGAGAGAGGTGATCGCTGCGCGACGCTGTTGCTCGTCGATCGGTAGATATCCGCTGAAGCGCCATCTCTGACCGCTGAAACCGGAGCCCATGAGAGCCAGAATCATCGAGCAAGGACCCACGAGGGGGCGCACTGGGGCTCCAATGGTGTGAGCGATTCGGACTATATCCGAGCCCGGGTCGGCGATAGCAGGGCATCCTGCTTCCGATATGATTCCGATGTCGATGCCGGTTCGTAGAGGTGAGGCGAGAGATTCGAGTTCGTCTTTCTGGGTGTGTTCGTTCAGCCGCTTGATAGTAAGCTCACGGATCGCTACCTCGGGGCAGAGCTGCTTTATGAACCGTCGAGCATTCTTTTCGTCCTCCACGAGAAAATGAGAGAGTTTCGCTACGGTACTGGCGATGAGCGGCGGAAGGGATGAGTCGATCGCTGTCTCACCCAAAAGGTTTGGAATGAGATACACGGCGCCCAGGGAATCAAGGCAAACCCCGTCCCTGCTGCGAAAGCGGATCTTGGGTTGCTCTTCAATTTTCATGACGGCGAAAAATCCTCAATGTATCGCGGTGGATACATCTGCGGTTTTTCCCCGCCATGAAAATCGAATATCAACCCAACCTCCACTTTCTCGCTACGGGCAGGTTTTGCCTTGCTTCCCTAGTATGGCCCCTTCAGCACACATAGCTAGTCTTCTCGAACTGCGATGTCCGCAGTGTGCTTCCAGGCGTGGTACGAGCTGCGCACGAAGGGTCCGGATTCAACGAACCGGAAGCCTCGTTTCATACCCTCCTCTTCGTACTCCTTGAACTCCTCTGGGGTGATGAAGGCTCGTACTGGTAGCTGATTGTTGCTCGGTCGGAGGTACTGGCCGATCGTCATGACCTCGATGCCAACGGCGCGCATGTCGTCCATCACCGCCAACACCTCGTCTTTGGTTTCTCCGAGGCCTACCATGATGCCGCTCTTGGTGACCGTGGTGGCATCGATCTCTTTGGCCCAACGATGGATCGAAAGAGAGCGGATGTATCCGGCTCCTGGCCGCACCTTCTTGTACAATCGGGGGACCGTTTCGATGTTGTGGTTCAAGACGTCGATCTTGGCACTCAAGATTGTCTCGAGATCTTTGCGTGAGCCTTTGAGATCGGGAATCAAGAGCTCGACCTTGCAGCCAGCGGCGTGCTTCCTGATAGACTGTACGGTTTTGAGGAAGTGCTGGGCGCCATTGTCGATTACATCGTCGCGATCGACGGAGGTTACGACTGCATGCTTGAGTCCCAGTTTGGCTACAGCCAGGCCGACCCTCTCCGGCTCAAAGGGGTCTAGTGGCTGAAGCGTGTCGCTCGATCCCTTCTTCACCGAGCAGAAGTGGCACTTGCGGGTGCACAGTTCGCCCATGATCATGAAGGTCGCGGTGTGATGAGACCAACACTCGCCGATATTCGGACAGCACGCTTCCTCGCACACGGTGTGAAGGTTGTGTGTTTTGACGATATTTCGCGTCTCTAAGTACTCCGGTGACCCTGGGGCTCTCACTTTGAGCCACGAGGGCTTTACTATCGTTCCTGCGTTCCGTGGTACTTCAACCGCCATGGGGTAGCTCCGGAGGAGGTAGATTGCCTGCTTACGACATTAGTAGAGCTGGTATCTCGAGCGCTTCCTTGAAATGCTTCAGGAAGTTGGCTGACATAGCTCCATCAATGATACGATGGTCGACCGATACGGTCACCTTCATTACCGATCCTATCACGATCTGGCCTTTTTCGACGACCGGTTGCTCCTTAATCGAACTCACAGCAAGGATTCCTCCCTGCCCGGGGTTGATAATGGCGGTAAAATTCTCTACGTCGAACATGCCCATGTTGGAGATACTGAACGTTCCACCGGAGAGATCTGAAGAGCTCGGGCGTCCAGCGCGCGCTCGCTCGATAGCTGCTCGCGCCTCGAACACGACATCCTTGAGGGTCATCGTGTCGACCTCTTTGAGTACGGGGATGATGAGGCCTTCGGGCAGAGCCGTGATGATGCCGATGTTAATCTGAGAAGGCTGATATACCTGACCGTCTTTCATGGAGGCATTCACGCGCGGCTCATGCTTCAAGCCGTAGGCCACTGCCTTGATCACCAGGTGGTTGACACTGATACCCTTGTATTCGGGTTTCTCTTTGAGGGCTTCGCGCAAGCGCATCGCCTCACCCATGCTGATCGAGGTGGTGCAATAGAAATGCGGTGCCGTCGTGACGCTCTCCTGCATACGACGAGCGATCGTCTCACGCATGCGCGAGAGTGGTGTAAGGGTACCGGTAAGGGGGCCAACCTCACGTGCAGGAGCTGGCATACTCGGTGCCGCCACTGCAGCGGAAGCTACGGTTTGATGCAGCATGGCCGCAGTAGCGGGTGCTCCGCCTGCGGCCGCCTCGACGTCGCGCTTCACGATGCGACCGTTTGGTCCTGTGCCGTGAATGGACGAGAGGTTAACTTGAAGATTCTCGGCGACTTTCTTTGCGAGGGGTGACGCCTTGATTCTCTGACCGCCGGAAACCAGGCTGAGTGAGCTGGGTGTTGGTTGAACAGCAGATGCCGAAGGCGCATGCACGGGAGTAGCTGGCTGCGGCGCGACCTGCGCCTGAGCGGCGGCTGCTACAGGAGCGGCGGCTTGCGCCGGTGCGGCTCCTCCAACGGAGACCTGCTCACCTGCGGCCCCAATCACCGCGATAATTTCTCCAACCTTGGCTGCTGTTCCTGCTGGGACTACTACCTTCAAAAGGGTGCCGCTGGAAAAGGATTCGATCTCGAGGTTCGCCTTGTCCGTTTCGACCTCTGCGAGGATGTCTCCACGTGAAACCTGGTCTCCTTCATTCTTCTTCCAGACCAGGATCTTGCCCGAGCTCATGGTATCGCTCAATTGGGGCATCTTTACTTCGGTTGCCATGTTTCCTTCTCCCTACGCCGTTTCATGCGGAATGGGGTGTAGTTATAGTCCAAAATCGCCAAGATGTACAAATCACCGCTCCATGCAAACTCCTTCACAACACGGGTTGAAAGAGGGTCTTGAAGTGATGTAGAAACCCATCTCTGTTCGAAAAGTAGTCATTCTTTTAGTAGTTTGCCAAAAACATGAATGTTGTCGAGAAAGAAGCCCCACTTCGGGAGGGGTTCGAAGGGTTTACGGAAGAGGTTCCTTCGCAGCTCAAGATAACCACCAAGTCGTCCATGCTTCCTTCCACCGCTAAGTCGCCGCGGCCCGGAGTTTCCCGGGAGGTTCGCCCACTTTCAGCTGCAGAGGTGCGGAGATTCATTGGTGAACGTTCTCAGGCGCTTCAGGAATTCATAGCGCCGCTGGAAGAGGATATCCGCAAGGCTGGGCGCTATCGAGCGCGGTCTCGACGCTCAGGTTCTGGCGCTTTCTCCAAGGTTGCCAATCTCGTGTTGGGGGTCATTCGTCAGATTGCTCACCGCGAAACCGGCATGTTTGCTCTCGATCCGAACGTGCCGCTCCTCTTGAGCACCCTCTACGCCGGTTCGGTCGAGGCCTCGATTGTGGCAGGTCTCGCACGGCGCGCGCAGGCAGTAATAGCTCAGGTGGAGCAGGAGGAGCGTGAGGAGCTTCTGCGTCGGGGAGTGGAACGTTCGGGCTCGGAGATGACCACTGGTCAGGAGTACGATATCGCTCGAGAGCTCGACGAGCTCACCATGCTTCTCAAGTGGTACGTGCGTCGCAAGATGAGCCTGGCGGGGTTGGAGATCGATTCGTTGCGTAAAGGCAGCGAATTCGAGGGCGCCGGAGTCGCTTTTTCGGACGAAGAAGATGCTCTCTTTGGTTTCGAAGTGTTGCACGACAATCAGGTGTTCGGTGCAAAAGGATGTTTCGTCACATGTGGACTGCGGCTCGTGGGACACGACAGTCAGCCGCTCTGGCTACGAGTCTCCGTGCGCTGGAACGGTCGACCAGTCGCGGTGCGTCCAGAGTGGGGGAGTTGGACCGATCCTGGTGGTACTGCATCGATCGAGATAGTTTCGGAGAGCTCGCCTTTCTGTTCGCTCGTGCCCATACGCCCGCAGGCGCAACGCCTGGTCATAGATGACATCCGTGCATTCGTGCCATATGCAGCGCTCGACTTGCCGGCAGGTCGCTGTGACGTCGAATTGTGTGTCTCGGTGATCGACAACGACGGGAATGAACTACTCTCGGCAGCTCGAAACGACAGCATCTGTGTCCCACGCAGAGAGTTGGTCCTCACTAATGTACCTGCACCGCACTCGGTTGGCATGTGGCCGCACGATGTGGTGTCGGGTGATAGGATATCGGAACTGCGGGTTTCCTCGGGCTACAAAGTCGTCGCAGGATGGGAGCGGCACACCATCTCCGTGCTCTTTGATCTCTCCCTGTTCATGCATGCCGGTGAAAGCGTTCTGCTCGAGTGTCGATTTTTGGACGACCGCGGCGAAATCGTGGAACTTTCGTCGCTCGGGATTCCCTACGTAGCGTCAGAGCTCAATGTTCCGGTCGAGTCGGTCTCGTCGTATCGCTATCGTCGTATCTTGCACCCACGTGCAGCGTGGGCGCATTACCGAAATCTGTGCATCGATATTCCGCTCGAGTTTCTATTGCTCGAGGCAGGCACGCACAATCTGACGTGCGAAGTGGTGATCGTGTCCGCGGATGACCGGGTGTTGTGCGGTGACATGGGATTGGTAACCGTTCAAGTTGCCGGGGAGTCTGCGAAGCAGGACAATTCGGAGTCTGATCGAGAGGATCGGGATGCGGCGTTGTCGACGGCGATGCAGCCTGGGCACATGATCGAACTCGAATCTCTCGAGGTCGATTCCGCGTGGCAATTCTCCGGCGAGGAGTGTGTGCGCGTTCAGGCGACGTTCTGCCCGAAGGATGCTTCCCGGCAGATCATGGAGCTCGCTGCGGGACGCGTGGGCGAGCTCTTCGCGCCGTATCGCGCCGAGATCTCCTTGGAGCGAGAGGACGGTCACGTTCTTCTTCAGGCATTCTCGGACTCCCTCGGTATGGGCTTCAAGCCCGTGACGCGAGGTGTCTGTATCGAAGGACACTCCGGCTTCTCTGAGCACTCGGTGGTTGCTAATTTTCGTAAGGACGAAATCCTAGGTTGGTCGTTTGGCGTTGAGAACCATCGAGGTATTTCGAAATTGCGTCTTTTCGCCCGTGTGCGAGCTCTTTCTTTGAACGGGGAAGTATTTATTGACGAGACCAAGGAGTTTTTCGTCAAGCCGATCTCGGACGGGGGGCGTCAAGTGGTCGAGGTGGGTATTCCGGTTCCTCGCATTGTCGATATTGTGGCGCACACCTATGTGCAAACTTCGCGTCTTTCGTGCCGCGCGCTGTTGAACGTTCCTGCTGGGCGTTTTTTAGAAGAGGGGATGACGATCGTTGCTACGCTCGTCTCGGATGTGAGTGCAAAAGAACAGATATTCAAGCGCCGGATAGCTTCTTCTCGGACAGCAACGTGGGTTCGTCAACAGATCGGCTTGACACAGCTAGGTATAGAGTTCGAACACGCGGTGTCGTCGAATCCATCCTCCGACCTGAAGATAGATATTTCACTCCTTTCGCCGTATGACGAGGTGTTGCACACGCTTCGTCAAGGGGTGCGTGTGGCGGGTGTTCTAGTGGATGCCGATGCGGGTGCGAATGGTGCTAGTGAGAGAGATGGCTCGTCCCTTACCGAGGACCTGCATTCATCGTCGTTGCATGCGGCCGATGGTGTGAATGATGGTGCCGGGCGAGGCTTGCTTTCGTGGCTGCGTCGTAGATAGCCCACCGTCTAGCGATATGAGCTACGGAAGCGAGGCACAACTGACCTGTGGGCTCACTTTTAACTTATCACTTGAACGTGCTCGTGCTCGTAAACGTGCACGTGCCCGAATATCTTGAGGTTTGTGTTTCGGGTACGTTTACGTTCAGGTGCACGAGCATGTGCACGTAGAGCAGTGCTAGCTGATAGATTCGTGGCGATTCAAAAATTTTTCTCTGAGGTCCCGATCGCACCCGAGACAGCTTCCTAGGTCCGACAGGACGATGGGAACGGGCTGTTTGCACCGTTTGCACGAGCTCAGGAAAAATGCTTTGTGTGGTCTCAGCATCAGAAGAAAGAGCAAGCTCGTGCCGAAAAATATCAGTCTGAGAATCTTGCTCTCTTCGGATACGATACTGAAGGCGCCACACAGGCTGATTATCCTTGCGAACAGCATTGGAGCCAAAGAAACTATCACTAGTTGTTGCTCCCACCGTGCCACAGTTGACCACGCGTTATCCCTTAGTCTCTCGAGGTCTCTCTGGCCCTCGCGATAGGTCTGAATCCCGTGTTTGATTACTCCGCCGAGCACAATGATGATCGCTAGCGCAGGAAACAACCCAGAGACCCCTATGAAAGCGATCGACTTACCGAGGATAGCGACACTTGCGAGTGCGACCATGATGAGTGGGATCCTTGCCGACGCAGCCGAAATGCCTTTTTTATGAGCGCCACGTAGTCGTGAAAGTATCTTGTGTACCCGCTGCTGATCCACGAAGGGGAGGGCAATCAGAGCGCTTACGCTAGCGAGCGCGAAACCGGTCGATAGCGGCACGCGGGGCGTTGCAAATGTCGCGATCAGTAGGTCCAAGCCTAGGGAGAGAAGGATTGCCTGCCAAAGGGGCATCAGACGGGTAAAAGGGCCCCGATGGGCCGGTTGCGAGGCTGGGTTTGTCTTCGGCCTTTTTCGTAGTAACGTCATGCGTGTGACTCACCCTGGCAATCAACGATCTGGAGCAGCGAAAGGGCCTTCATCGAGAGAGGAATATCTCTCCATAACCGAAGTCGCCAGCCTCTTCAATGATATCCTCGAGACGAGCTTTCCGCAGCTTCTTTTCCGAGGGGAGATATCCCAAATTACCGTGGCACAAAGCGGACATGTGTACTTCACGCTCAAAGACGAGGGTGCGCAGTTGTCGTGCGTAATGTGGTCGGGAGTCGCGCGCACGCTGACCTTCAAGCCGGTTGCCGGTAAAGGAGTGCTGTGTCACGGACGTCCAAACGTATACGGCCCGAGTGGAAGACTTCAAATTATCGTTCATCGGCTACTCGAAGATGGCTTGGGAGAGTTGCAGCAGAGATTCCTAGAGCTCAAGTCGCGTCTCGAGCGAGAAGGGTTCTTCTCACTTGAGCGCAAGAGGTCTTTGCCTCGGTTCCCGAGAGCGGTCGGTCTCGTGACGTCTCGTACGGGCGCCGTGTTGCATGACATGTTGGTCAAGATTCGAGAACGGTTTCCCTCGATGATCGTATATCTTGCAGAGACCAGAGTGCAGGGAGATGGTGCAGCAAACGAAATAGCGCGGGCGCTCCGAGATCTCGATCATTCTGGTATCGTGGATGTAATCATAGTAGCGCGTGGGGGTGGCTCTCTCGAGGATCTGTGGGCCTTCAACGAGGAAGAGGTGGTCAAGGCGGTGTTCGCGTGTGCGACCCCTGTGGTTTCAGGTGTGGGACACGAAGTCGATACGACGTTGTGCGATCTCGTTGCCGATGTGCGTGCGCCGACGCCCACTGCCGCCGCCGAGATGGTAGTCCCGAAAGTGTCCGATCTCCTCGCCGGAATCGCCGAGCTCGAGCGTCGATTGAAGGACACCGATCGCTGGTTGCAGCCGCGAATCCAGCGTGTGGACGATCTCTCCATGCGACTCGAATCGAGATTGTCCTCGATTGTGGAGCACGGACATCTGAGGCTCAAGGCTGCCGAAGCGATGCTTGCTGGGATTCGACCGGATCGGGTGCTCGAATTGGTGAGCGCTCGACTCTCAGCACTGGCGGAGCGCTTGGTGCGAGCCGGATTGTTGCATTCACAAATCAATCAACGTGCTGTCCAGACCCTCGGCGACCGTCTTCGTAGGGCGATTCCGCCGGATAGTCTGCAGCGCAGAGAGATGGTGGTCGATGCCTTGGCACAGCGACTCGTGGCGAGTACCTCGAGGGTGGTCGAGATCGCGAATTCGTCCGTGCAGTCCCTGGCTTCGCGTCTGGAGGCACTGGATCCGGTGCGTGTCATGGATCGGGGGTTTGCAATCGTAACGATTGGCGGGCGTGCGGTGCGTTCAATCTCGGAGGTGACGGTCGGCGGAGCGATGGAGGTGGCCATGAGCGATGGAATTGTTTCTGGGACTGTTTCGGCGGTAAAAAAGGAGAAGAGATGGCAAAGTCAGTAAACGCGGAAAAAGAAGTTACGCTCGAAGGGCTTTTGAGCGGTGAGGTGAATGACCAGCAACTCGCATCCCTCTCGTTCGAGCAGGCGCTGAAGTTGTTGGAACAGGTGGTGGCCTCGGTAGAGAGTGGGAACCTTCCCCTAGATCGGGCCATCGGTTCGTACGAAAAGGGTACAGGTCTGATTCAACATCTTCGGGGGCTGCTCTGCAGAGCGGAGGAGAAGTTACGGATTCTGAATAGTGCTGAGTGAGAGGGGAGAAAGTGGAGGCCCGAGCCGGATTCGAACCGGCGAATGACGGTTTTGCAAACCGTTGCCTTAGCCAACTTGGCGATCGGGCCATCCGAAGTGAATACCGTATGTAGCCTGCCCCCGGAAAAATATCAACCGAGCTCCTCAGGGGAAAAATCCTGGGAAAATGAGTAGGTTGCTCCCTCAACAGATCTAAGGTGGTAAAAGCGCTTCAAAACCTCACAGTTCGGCCGAGAATGCCGAAAATACATACATTGGCATGACACCATCCTTTCTGCTGGGGGCGTCTCGGTGAACTCCGAGGCGCCCCTTTTTTGCTGGTTGAGGCCTCTTTAGAAGGCTTTATCCTTTTGAAATAATTGTATAGTATCGCCCCGTTAAACGGATTTTTTTTCTGAGACGGTTAGCTCATGGCGTACGTTGTCACTCTGCGGTGTATTGGGACAAAGGATCGTTCCTGTGTCGAGGTTTGTCCGGTCGATTGCTTCTACAACATCAAAAAGAAGAAATATAACGACCGCTTCGGCAAGGAGGCTAAGGGTGAAGATTACGGCATGCTCATGATCCACCCCGATGAGTGTATACACTGCGGAGCCTGTGAGACCGAGTGTCCAGTCGAAGCTATTTTCGAGGACTCAGGAGTTCCGGACGACCTTAAAGAGTTCATCGCGATCAATGCCGAGGAGACCTCCTCGATGAGCGATGAAGAGCTCGATGCTAGTCGTTGTACCTCCAAATAAGGAAGGGGGGGGGAAGCTCGTCATCGCTTCGCAATGACGAGCGTTTAGCAGCCTGCCTTCAGATGGTTGACACGAAGGCCGTCTGCGCCTGCATTGTCGGACGCTTCAGGAGATCGAGTGGATACTTTGGCCTAGCGCCCGAGCGAAAGCTACCCGAGGGGGACAAGTATAGGTAATCGGGTATTGTATCCCCTCGCTGACCTCACCGTTCTCTTTGTTCACTTTACGCTTTCAGCCTGCGATCAAGCTCCGCTCAACGCCCTATCACGACCTTCTTGTGATATCCCCTGCTTCTTACCCGCTCTAAACTCGGAAGGGCCTCTTCTCGGTACGGCCAGGCGTGTATTTTTTGCTGATGCGTAAACTACTGGTTGTGTCCGTGCCGTGACCGTGGCACTGTAAAATTATACCGAAAGTTAGGTTTAGGAATGAACTTCGCGTCGCTAGGAGGTGCGAAGGCTTCGAGCCCTCGGAGGGTGTTGTAGCCGAGGGGGATGTGTCAGTCGTTGTGTTGTCGAAGATGCCACGGAAACAGGTTCTCAATTTCATTCTTGCTTCGGCGCTATTTTGTTTTCCATCTCTGGGAGTGGCTAGCCCCGGTTTTGGTTCGAATTTAGGTTTGAAGGCAAACGTCAGTATCGCCCCTCGCAGAGGGCCTTTCCAGACCCCCGCAAAGTTGAGAGGTCGAGTCGATTTTTGGAAGGATGTCTTTGCCAAATACGGGAAAAATCAGGTGGTCGTGCATCACCGAGAGTTTCCTCAGATCGTGTTCGGTGTCCTCGATTTTTCGGCAGAAGCGCAGGCGATGTCCCCTGCAGAGCTGGCAAGTCACAGAACGTCGGTCGAAAAAAATACGATTGCGTCGCTCGAACGCCAGCTTACGCCGCTCGCTAATGGAGAGCGCCCGACGACGGACTATCAAGAAAAGCTCGTTAGCCTCATGGCAGACGTCCCTGGGGGGGCGCAGAAATACAAACGCTTGATCGACGAAGACCTCATTCGAACACAAACTGGGATACGAGAACGCTATGCTGAGGCGATTAGACGGTCTTGGAAATATCTCCCAGTAATGGAGCAGATCTTCGTTTCCGAATATGGTCTGCCGAAAGAGCTCACGCGTATTCCATTCATCGAGTCTTCTTTCGATTACACTGCCTATAGCAGCGTTGGGGCAGCGGGTATCTGGCAATTCATGCCGCGAACTGCACGCTCTCACAAGCTTCTCGTGGGCTCTTTCATAGATGAGCGGAGGGATCCCATCAAGGCGACCCGTGCTGCCGCGGAGTATCTCCGTTCTGCATATCGCTCTCTGGGAGCGTGGCCGCTCGCCATCACCTCTTACAATCACGGAGTGGGCGGGGTTCGAAGTAAGGTCTCGAAAGCAGGGACCAACGATATTGCTGAGTTGGTCGAGCATCCTACAGAGCGATACTTTGGATTCGCATCTTCGAACTTTTTCCCCGAATTTCTGGCAGCACTCGAGATATTCGACGACCACAAACGGTACTTCCCGGAGATCTCTGTAGAGCCTCCGCTGCGTATCGTCTCCTATCCGCTTCGTTCGGCGATGTCAGCGGGATATGTCTCCCGCCAGCTCGGAATATCGATTGATGAATTGAGAGAGGCGAACTACGCGATCCTCGAACCGGTCTGGCAGGGACGGGCTAAAATTCCGAGTGGATACTCTCTGAGGGTGCCTGTTCAATACAAAGAGAGGGTCGACGCATTGATTCAACCGGAGCCGGTGTCGGCGCGTTCTCAGGTAACTTCGACCTCGAGCGCTATTTACGGGGGTGCAACATATCGTGTTCGTAAAGGGGATACTCTAACGAGCATAGCCAAGAGATATGGTACAACCACAGCATCGATTATGTCCCTCAATGGACTCAGTACCTCGGTGGTGAATCCAGGCCAAGTGCTGGTGGTAAAAGAGAAGGGCGAAGGGCCAGCTCACTCAAACACTCCAGCGAAGACATCGACATCCAAGAAAGCTTCGTCGGGTAAGAAGCAATCCACTGCTCGCGCATCCTCCAAAGGAAGTAAGCAAAGTTCGAAGCAGGCTTCGAAAAAGAAGTAAGGTATAATAGAGGATCTGCCTTCGTAACGCGGAGAGCTTTTACTTCTCTCTAAAACTCCTCGTCCTGTTCATCGAGCAGAAACTCTTGGTCCTCCTCGACATCTGGGGGAAGGAAGGGAAGATGAGGGATCTCTGCGGAAACGGCGAAAACCTCCTTTTCCAATTCAGTAGAGAGTCTGCCCAGGCGGCGCGCCTCGCTTATGAGCGCACCCAGAGCCGCGGTTCTCACTTTGGCAGTGACTTCGGGCGCATGAGGAAGTCGTGCTAGATCGAGAACGGTGGTTCGAGCCCACGGATCGCTAACTGCGCGTGTTCTCAAACGTTGCGTGATCGTCTTGAATTCGTCCACACTCAAGTTTTGGACCTGCCGCAGGACGTGTAGCTCTTCAGGAACCATACGAGTTACCGTGGAAGGATTGTCGTCTCGCAGGAGCTTTGCAATCACCTGTCCGCTTCGAAGAGAGCGGCTTGTGGGAGAGTTAGAAGTAGAGGTTTGTTCGGTCTTCTTCGGCTCGACGTGCTGCTCGAATCTCCACGTGTCGAATGGAGCTGGCAGAGTTCGGTGAACTATCTGCTCGGCTAGCGCAGTTATAGCATCCATACCAATTCCATTGAGGTCACAGATTCTTCGTACCTCTCTCAAGAGCCGTTTTCTCTGGTCAGATCCTGCAGTGTCCGCGCGGCGGCGGCTGTCGCGTGGATCGGAGTGGTCCTCGGCTTTGACGCGAGTAGCCAAGACGTACAGGAGAGCTGCAAGGTTATGGGGTGGAATGTCAGGATCGGCTTGCGCGAGCTGCAGAAGTCGAGCCGTAGTGCTCCACTCGTCGCTCGACAGCCAACTTCGATTCGTTGGCTCTGATTGTATCGTAGCAACACTAAAGGTGAGTGCCTTCTCGTATTCGTCGATACGCATCGAACGACCGAGGAGCTTGCTCGCTTTGCTTATCTCGAGAGCGCAAGCCAATCCGTACTGTCGCCGAAGCTCGGCCTCCAAGGCGGTCGTGCAAATAGTAGAACGGTCGATATCGACCGGCTTTGATTTCGAGATTTGGGCCGTAGTCAGACCGGGCGTTAGTGCGGCACTGGCAAATCGCTTGACCTCGTTCACCAGAGGGGACGATATCGGGTTGAGGCGGAAATAGGCCAGAACATTTCCCGCCAACTCCTTTCGGTCGGTTGCGAACTGCTCACTCTTGTCGCTCAGAATAGCGCGTAGGCTTTCGCATGTGCTCGATCTCAGCTGGTCAACTTCCATGGCCTTGAGCAATACGTGACGACGCTCGACACATTGCTTTCGGTCCGTAGATGATTCGAAGCGGATCGTGGTTAATGCGCTCGTAAGTAACGTGATCAGTTGAGATAGGTGAGAAGCGCACTCCGGAAGGGGACTCCAAAATTTCACTATTTGAGAGGCGAGATGCAATGCTTCCAAGCTTGCACTATTTGCCAAGATCAATTTGTAGAGGGACTCTTGCACAAGGTTCTGTATGGAAGTGCGCTCGAGGCTCATCACATAGAGTGCCGACCCCGCAAGATGCAGCTCGGAGCGGCTCAAGCCCTCGAGCGCGCCGAGAATTTTCACTGCGGCAAGTTTGGATTTTTCGTTGCCGCTGCGCGTGAGAGCGATGATATCCGCAATCGAGTATTGTTTGTCCCCTACGCTGAGTCGGCGCGCCCCTCCGTCTTCGACCATACCCGGTATGCGGAGCAGGGGCGCGATCGGTTTCGATGCAGATTCGAGAGCAGCCTCCGGTAACGGGGGTGGAATTGGTGACCCAGCCGCCGAAGTAGCTTCCTGTGATGTCGGATCGCTCATGTACCTTCCCGATGGTAGCCGTTGAAGGCCCGATTGCCAGCGCCCTCTACTCTTTGCTCTGCACCTGATATGCCGTAAAAAAAGCAGTTAGTTACATAAGCGATCTCAAACAGATGCGTATTGATGCGAACAGTGCCTCTATTCAGATAGTTAGCCCCTCGCTTCTTAGGGAAGCGAGGCGAAACTGACCTGTGGTCTCACTTTGGAACTTAGCACGTGAGCGTGCTCGTGCTCGTAAACGTGCACGTACCCGAAAATCTTGATGTTCTCGTTCGGGTACGGTTACGTTCAGGTGCACGAGCACGTTCACGTGGCAGAGTCGCAGGTTTTGCCTCGCTTCCTTAGGTATCATCCCGGATATGTTTCGTAATAACTAAGTGTGCGGTTCATCGTAAGGGTTCGTAGGAGTTGGTATGTCGTTGGACAAGTTCGTAGCGCGCGGTTATTCCGGAAGTCTCGGAGATACAACCGGCCAGTGGGTTAGTCGTACAGCGGAAACCCCCAGAGCTCAACCTACCGAAAGCTCCCGCGAGACGGGAACGAGCTTCGTGATGGGAGGTAGCCGCGTTTCGACCGCTGGCTATAGGGCCAAAAACAGCCAAAATTTGGATTCAGCGCGCTCCCAGAATGCAGACGACATCATGCATCGCGGAACCAAGCATTACCGAGAAGCACGCAACTCGAACGACCTACGTCAAAACTGTTTCGGAGGTAGTAGTCGTCCGGGCGATACGAGTGCCTCGGATACCTCTATGGGCTTCCCAATAGAGCGGATGTTCCGGCTCATCATGATCCTCCTCGGGGTAGTGGGAGTCCTCTACCTTGTATTCTCGTGGCCGCAGAGCTCTCGTGATCGTGTGCGCGCTCTTCGGGAGCAGCAAGTCTTGTACGGAGACTCCGAGTAACTCGGTAGTACAGCATTCGAGGAGCTTTCAGCTTCCTCGCTCACGTAGATGTATAGCGTCGTATGAAAGCGCTTATCTCGGCTTTCAGGCCGGGCCCTCCGGTCTCCAGCGAGTTGACATGGTTGGCACTGGGAATGGTCACGAACCTTTCTGCGGTATGAGCCGCCGCATGGAGTTGATGTCCCATGGAGCAGGGTACGACCCGATCTTCTTCGCCGTGCAACATCAAGAGGGGGAGTGTGAGAGAGCCTATCCTTTCGTCGTTCCTGAATCTGTTGGGAAATAGTCGCCAGATCGGGAGATAGGGATAGAGGTATCGCGCCATGTCCCAGGAGCAGGTAAAGATGCTTTCAGTCACCAGGCAGGCTGCTTGGTTGTGTCGTAGGAGCTCGATAGACACCGCTCCACCGAGTGAGCATCCGTAGACGGCCAGACGTGTGGCTGAGTAGCCGCGTTCTTTCGTGATGTGATCGTATGCCGCTCGCGCGCTCGTGTACAGAAGCTCTTCGGACGGACTTCCTGCGCTCTGCCCGTATCCAGGATAGTCAAACGCCATGAACGACAACCCGCTTTCGACGAACAGCTCGTAGTGGTCGCGAAAGCGGGTCAGGTTGTGTTTGTTGCCGTGAATGAAGAGTACGGCGCAGTCTGACCCTCTATCGACGAAGATCCCGTCAAGGTCGAGCCCGAATTCGTGACCGAACCGGAAACGAGTATACTCGAGACCAGTAAGCCCGCCGTGGTCGACCGAATTCGGCTTGAAGATCAGTTTCTGCTCAAGGAGCCCTAGCATTACGAGGAATGTGAGCCCTTATATCGCTTCAGCGGGAGCGCTCTCTTCCGTGCCAGCCTCCTGCTGTTCCATGTTACGAGGCCACAAACAGATGATGTCTTCGCCCGGGACCTGATAGATACCGAGTTCGTCCCCATCGCGGCGGAAGCCGTAACGAACGGCTCCTCCGTTGTCACGGAGAAGATCTCGGCAGGCTTTGTCCTGTCCGCTGAACCAGAGTTGCTGATACCTTTCAAGGAGTGCGTTGTCGTCGAGTAGTTCACGATCAAGCATGGCCAAACAGCGGGTGTCGATGTTGACCTCTCCGAGGTTTTCGGTCGCATCCTTGACGATATCTGCCGCATCCGGCGCATCGCCTTCCGGGTGAACCACTATCGTATAGGCGAAGGGATCACGCTCGATACGATAGGTACCGCGTGTGACGTTGAGCACCTTACCACCGTACTCGTGAATGACTTTGTTCTTCACCTCGGTCTCTTCGTCTAGTACTCGAGCCATCTTCTCGATGAACTGGGGATTTGCGAGCATGAACTGGTCGATCAGCACGAGGTCGCCACTTTCGATGGCTATTCGCTCTCTTTGATTTCCGCTCTCGGCACTCTGACGCGGATGCCTCCTGCCGTGCCTACCTTCTCCTCGTCCTCGATTGGAACGGCCACGTGAAGAACGACCGCCGCGTCCACCTTGGGACCGTCTTTGATTTCCTCTCTCTCTACGCATACGAGATCACTTCCTAGAATTAACTATCTATAGGTTACTAATCCACACGAGTGTGTCGGCCAGAGGGCGTCATTCGAAACGGGGCCCAACTGGCTGAAGAATATTCGGAAAGGATACCAGATTGAAAGGCCCCTGTCACACCTTTCCAAGAGGCCTATCTGACTGAATTTATTGCGTTAGAACGGCGTATGTAGAGGTCGATTCAGTCGTCCTGCAGGTGCTCAGGATGTGAGCGAAACGAGGACTTGAGCTTTTCTATCTCAATCGAAGGTAGGGGGTGCCTTTTCTAGCGTCCACGCTCAAATTACGACCACCTTCTCAAGCCACCCACAATAATCGTCGATAGCTCTGGTACAGCGATAACACCCGATTTTGGGTGTTGAAAGTCTGCGCGAACCCTCGCAACACCAGATGAAGATCTGTGCGAGTGACACCGCAGCCTCGAAGCCCCCCTTCTGTAGAGGAGGGGGGTTCTGTTTAACTCGTTGGTCTTTGGTTATTGTTGTTGTTGTTGTTGTTGTTCGTATGTACCAGTCCGAACTTGAGGAATCCATTGCCGTAACCGAGACCCCTGAGGGGCTCGGTTTATGGTACGACGCCGAACGTTTGATTCTCGAAGGCGCCTACCTCGACGAGATTACCGCGTACCGCGCGCGTAGGCGCTGGATTCAGACCTTCGAGACGAATTTTCTCCTCGAAGGAGAGCACGACTTTCGCCTCAAGGTCGTATTTGAAGATGAAAGTGGAAGATTCTTCGTCCGATGCACCTTCATGACCGCCTGCGGACGGTATGCCTTTTGGCGATTGACGCACCATCAGGCTCCTGAGGTCCAGTTTCTGTTAGAGACTGCACATCTGCCGTTCGTGACCGTGTGCCCTCGTGATGTCGATTCTTTCGTCAGCGACAGTTTCGATGACGCGCAGTCGCTCATCTTTCATTCCCCAGCTTCGCTGGAGCACAAGCGCTCCACATTCCAAAAGCTGCTAGGGACGACGCGCGCCTGTGTAAAGAACTTGGTCAGGCGTTTTATCGCGGAATGAGTCGAAACAACTGGACTAGTCGTGAACTTTCCGTTTTCCGACCCCTCGCGACTATCCTATAGTCGCGGCAGGTGATCAGGTAGGGCGAAGAGGGTTGTGGCGACGAAAAGTGCAGATGGAAAGCATATCATAGCCGCGGGGGAAGTTGGTGTCTTCTCGGTGTGCCCACAATCCTGGAAGCTCAAATCGGTAGATCGAGAGCGTCCGGTCGAAAAAAAGAAGGATGCGGAACTTGGGAAGTACCTGCACAAGCATTGGTCGTCGGTCTTCGAAGAGTCCCTCGTTCTCAGCAAATGGATCCGCTATTTGGCCGTTCTCGTGTGCACTGCACTGGCGATTTTTTTGCTCGTGCGTCCTCATAAGGCCCCTCTTAAGGATCTCCTCGAACTTTCTCTTAAAAACCACGCACTACAACTTGTGCTCTTGGTTATGACGGCTTTTCTTTTGATTCGTACCTTCGGGCGCGCTGCACGTCGTCGCCGAGAAGATACGGGATTCACCCCGACTGATAAGACCGTTTCAATCGAGGGAAGCGCAACTCTGCCCGCCCGAGAGTACGTTTCAACAGCGCAAGGGTTAGCTGGAAAGCCCGATGCTCTGCTCAGTGAGGATGGCTGGGTGGTGCCGATAGAGATGAAGCCGCTCGCGAAGAAGTTACGCGATCGCTATGTTGCCCAGCTCCTAGTGTACATGAGGCTGGTTGAGGAATTCGAAGGTAAGCGTCCACCGTACGGTTATCTGTTCCTGGGGCCAAAGTATCGCCGTGTCAAGGTAGACAACACGGAGGCAAAACAGCGGTGGCTGCAAGGCCTGGTTGAAGAGATGCGGAAAGTTTTGGACGGGGCGCCGGCTAAAGCGACACCCCATCCTATAAAGTGTTCCAAGTGCGATGTTCGGCACCGTTGTACGTTCCGAGGCGATGCTCCTCATGCCTCGGACGGTGAGAGCGGGTGATCGGAGGTCTCCCGCTATTCACACTCCGTGGCTACTCGCGGCACCTCGTCGAGCTGCGCATCGCCTTGAGCTTTCACACCGCGAGCCTTGGCTACGAGGGCATCGCCTCGGCTCGTTTCCCCGGTCTCATTGAAATTCCGTCGAGCCATGATGCGTCGCAATTGGTCGAACTGCTCTACGAACAATCCCCTAAGTTGATCAATCGCCTCGCCACGGTCCACTGTCTGACAGAACGGCGGTGAGAACGGACAGGCCTTGATGACCTCAGGAAATCCGAGCGTTAAGCTCTGGGCTCTGCGTGCCAAAGCATCTGCCTTCTTGGCTGCGCGCTTCGCATCGAGACCTACGCGAGAAGCACTCGCTTTCGACATAGTCCCCTTGGAGGCTTTCTTCTTGGCCCTCTGTGCCAAGAGTTTGGCCGCCTTTTTGGTGAGCGCTGCGAGGTCTAGAGCAGTCTGATTGAGCTCGTTCTTTATCGTGCCTATCGGCTTGTCGATACAGCCTCCCTCGCACACAGGAGTAGACTCGTTGACGGCCGCCACGGCTCCATCGAGGTTCCAACTTATCGATTTCGAAAAGCCGGTCGTGAAGCTCGCAGCGTTACGTCCCGCTTTGAAAACGGTTGGTTGGCCGCGCTCTGCTGGGGCAGGCGAGAAGTTGTTCAAGAGCCCTAACGGGATGACCACGTCGAAGCCGTTCGGATTGTTGTAGCCGAACGTCGCTACGAGGCCATTCGCCGAGCCGTTTATGCAATCGGCGATCGGGGTTACCCGCTCGCATGGTGTGGATGCGAGCGATGCGGTAGCTGTGGACACACGACTACCAGGAGCGCGCACCTTCCACGTCAGCGGGTTTCCGTCGAACGTCACAAACACGGCGCCCTTCTGACGACCACTTTTGAAGGTCGTAGTTTGGCCACGATTCGGTGCTCCGGGCGAGAACTCGTTGATACTTCCGGCTCCCGGGTTCGATGCTACCAGCAGCTCCCGGTTCGTACGGTTGTCGTAGCCGAAGTAGGCCGTGAAGGTTCCATCTTGGTTGTCGGATACGCACTCGACACCTATCTCCAAGAGCGAAGGCTCATCTCCCTCGTTGTTATCCTGGTTGTCCGAGCACCCCGGATCGTCCGAATCCACCAACCCATCGCTATCGTTGTCGATACCGTCTTGGCAGCTCGACTTCGGATCGGACTCGTTGTTGTCCTGCTTGCTTGAGCAGCTGAAGTCAGCAGTGTCGATTGCGCCATCGGCGTCGTTGTCGATACCGTCTTGGCATTGAGCCTTTGGATTCGTCTCGTCGTTGTCTTGGTTGCTCGAGCAGCTGAAATCAGCCAAATCTACTGCACCGTCATTGTCGTTGTCGATGCCGTCCTGACACTGGGACTTGGTGTCCCCTTCGTTGTTGTCTTGTGGTGTTGAGCAACTAAAGTCGGCGTTATCAGTGGCGCCATCGTTGTCGTTGTCGATGCCGTCCTGACATTGTGACTTCGGATTCGTTTCGTCGTTGTCTTGCTTGTTCGAGCAGCTAAAATCCGCAAGATCGATCGCCCCGTCATTGTCGTTGTCAATGCCGTCTTGGCATTGTGACTTCGGATTCATCTCGTCGTTGTCTTGCTTGTTCGAGCAGCTGAAATCAGCCAAATCTACTGCACCGTCATTGTCGTTGTCGATGCCGTCTTGGCATTGCGACTTCGGATTTGTCTCGTCGTTGTCCTGCGCACTGGAGCAGCTGAAATCGGCTGTGTCGGTCGCGCCGTCATTGTCATTGTCTACACCGTCCTGGCAAGCTGATTTTGGATTTGCCTCGTCGTTCTTCTGCTGATTGTTCTGGCAGCTGAAGTCCGCCAGGTCCGTAGCTCCGTCGTTGTCGTTGTCGATGCCGTCCTGACACTGAGTCTTGGGGGTCGACTCGTCGTTCCTCTGCTTATTGTTTTGGCAGCTAAAGTCGGCTAGGTCGGTGGCGCCATCGTTGTCGTTGTCGATACCGTCCTGACATTGAGACTTGGGGTTAGCTTCGTCGTTCTTGATGCGACTGTTCTGGCAGCTGAAGTCAGCCAGATCGATTGCTCCATCTCCGTCATTGTCGAGGCCGTCCTGACACTGCGTAGTAGCTACAGATTCGTCCAGCCTGTTTGGATCGTAGCTTGCCGGGTTCGAAGGGTTCGTCCAACAGCCGGGATCCTGAGCATCGCTGACACCATCGCTGTCGTTGTCTACACCGTCGGCACATTGGAATTTCGAAGCGGCCGCGCAGAAGTAGCTGAAGGAGTGTCGTCCACAACCATCACTGTAGCCCTTGTTGGCCACACCGGTGGCAGGATCGTATGATGCAGTCGATACGCCGGCACCGCTACAACCGGTATAGAAATAATTGACTCCTCGCGCGCAGCTCAAATTGCTACCGATGTTCTCGGTGCCCGTAAAGATTTGTTGGTATCTTTTTGCATTAGCCTGAGTCGTCTTCGGAGAGCTCGGCTTCACGCACACATATCCGCAACTGCTGATCGAGCCGGCATCGGTTGCTGAAGTTCCGATTCTCCCTGTCGAAGAATCGTACGAGCAGGTCACGGATCCAGGGGTTGCTCCGCCATTGATGCGAGCCTTGGTGAAGTTGGCGATACTGAGAACGCAGCTTAGCCCCTGTCCGATATTGGTGCCGCTAGCGGCATATCCAGAGATAATCTCATCGTCGTTGAACGAGTTGTTGTGACATACGTAGGAGCCTGTTCCGTCAGCATATGCGTTCTTGTTTATCTGAACGGTAGTGCTGGACGCCGTAACCTCGAACACGGGTTCAATGTTTGCGGAGTTGTCCGAGCGTAACCACAGGTAGTTTCCGATCGATGTGAAGCACTGAGAGTATCCCGTCACGTTTGCGGGCTGGCCGGGGCGGACATATCCCATGACGAGATTCGATGTCTTGTAGACCGGAGGCGTTTGGGCAGTCGCCGCAACTGGTACCATCAGCACCGAACAGAGGGTCAGTAACAGTTGGCCACGGATACCGAGGTACTTGTAGGCAGTAGAGGACATGAGACGCTCCGTCAAAACAAAAACAACCGACCTGCCGATGCAGCAGTCTTATTCGGGGTATGCCGGATTAGTCCACTCGTGTGCGCTAAGGTCAGTACATTATCGCCTTGGGCTTGTGTGGGAGCCTCTTGAAATTGGTCTCGATTGCTCTAACTAGCCGATTTTTGGGGGGGGATAGATCGAGCCCTACATGGTGGCAGTGGCGTCACTACTGTCTTCCTTGTATATGCTGAATGCGACCGTGTCCATGTTCGAAACGATGACAGGACGCTCATTTCGAACTTTCGTATGGCTCGAAGATGCCCCTCGAAAGTTTCCCCACTGTGCTGCCACGGCAAGCGCGAAGAACAGGGTTGCCCCACCGAGCACCTTCGAGATCATCCAGGTGAACCTCCTTTCGAAAAGCTCGTCATTGTCGTAGAGGGCGGTGGTAGGTCGGGATATCTTCATCGACTTCTCCAATCTCTGTGCGAAACGGCGGTGGTGCGGTGGATCGAGTCGGAATGGCATCGTGGCGATGCTGGTGATGCAGATTCCGAGCCTACTTTTCTTTGTTCGACTCGGTTTCATATCCTGTGGGCTGGGGGTGAGTGCATGATCCCTCGCAGGGCCAGAATGTTTTGGGAAGAGTCTCCACCCGTAGTTTTCGTGATGCATCTCTGAGCTCTCGGAGTATCTGCCATGCGGGGAGCTGGTAGAGAGGAGCCAGACGTTCTACGGTGTGCTCGCTATCGACCTCATCGACGACCTCGCTGTCTCCGGTAACTACTCGGGGAAAACGAGCCTGCAACTGTTCGTGGAGCGTCTCGTACAGCGATTTCATACCGACCTCTCCTGTTATCGACTGAGCACTACATGCGAGCTGAAGATTATCTCAGACGTCGCGTACGACCGTAGTCTCAGGGCTTTCAGGTTGAATAAGCTGCTCGCGAATGGTGGAGAATGACGCGTGTCAGTAGATCAAACGAGTCTCTCTCCAGGAGAGAGCGGGATACCTCGCAGGAACTCCTCAGAGGTCATACGCTTCTTCCCCTCTAGCTGCACCTCGTCGATGCGAAGAATGTCTTCGCCACATGAGACCTCAAGTCGTTCGGATGAGGCCGCGACTATAGTGCCGGGAGCTGTCGAGTGCTGGGCCCGCACAGGCCGGGCGCTGAGTATCTTGAGGCGCTTGTCGCGTAGGAATGAAAAACAGCCTGGGTGGGGGGAGAATGCGCGCACAGAGCGGGCCACCAAAGCTGCCGAGGCCGCCCAATCGATTTTGCAATCCTGTGCAGTGATCTTCGCAGCGTAGGTAACGCCCTCTTCGGGTTGTGCCGTCGGCTTCAACTTACCGTCGACGATTGTGCGGATATTGCGGGTCAGGAGCTGTGCCCCGAGTTGGGATAGACGATCGTGAAGAGAGCTGCCTGTATCGGACGGGTATATCGGCGTGCGCTCGCACGCAAACACGGGACCGGTGTCGAGTCCTTCCTCCATGCGCATCAAACAGACGCCGGTCACCTCGTCTCCAGCCTGAATTGCTCGCTGTATGGGCGCTGCTCCACGCCAGCGTGGCAGGATGGAGGCATGGATGTTCACACAGCCGTGGCGCGGCATGTCGAGCACCTCCCGGGGGAGTATTTGGCCAAAAGCGATGACCACCCCGATGTCGAAGGGGCCGCAGGCTGAAAGAGAGTCGTGGATGGAGTGGAATTCCCTGCGGATGGAACGAGGCTGAAAAACCGGAGTTCCGTGTCGTAGCGCGAGCTCCTTTATCGGGGGAGCTTGGATTTTTGATCCTCGACCTACTGGCTTGTCGGGTTGGGTCACTACTGCGGTGACCTCCACCTCGGACAGGGCGTACAGCGCTTCGAGAGTGGGGGCCGCGAATGATGGAGTGCCGAAAAAAACGATTTTCACAGAAAGCCTCGCGGTCAGCTCAGGTGTGCAAGGTTCTTGTTGTACCAGCGCTGGAAGAGCTGCTTTTTCAAGCCAGTGAGGTAGTCTACGAAAAGGATACCATGCAGATGATCGACCTCGTGCTGCAGTGCGAAGGCGAGCAACTCAACTGCATGAACCTTGAAAGCTCTGCCTTGGCGATCATGCGCTGTAACCGATACCGTGTTGTGACGCTTTATCGTTTCACGGAAGTCAGGAATGCTCAGGCATCCTTCGCTCGAAGGGACGATCTTTCCCTCCTTTTCGAGGATCGGATTGATGATTTCCAGGCGGTTTTGATGGGTGTGCTCCTCAGGTTGCAGCCCACTCAGCGATGTTATCGTCGGTTGCGGCATCGATTCGATGGAGAGGTCGATTACGGCGATTCTTTTGAGGATTCCTACCTGAGGAGCAGCGAGGCCAAGGCCGTGTTCCGCGATCATCGTTTCGAACATGTCATCGAGGAAGGCGTGTAGCTTCGAATCGAACGCATCGACCTCTTCGGTGGGAGCACGAAGAGCGTCATCCGGTAGTATTCTCACGTCAAGTAGTGCCATAGACCGCATTAAAACAAACTTGAGGCGAGCTGTCACTTTTCCTCGGCAAGCGGGGCAGGGGTTGTTCTTGCTTCCCTAGGCTTGTCAAGTCGAGATTGGCGTTTTCGGGAGAAGCCACCAAATAGTTAGGCAGTGCGTCACGACGGGAACCTCTCGAAGAGACGAACCTGTAGAATTCCGTAAAACGGCCGTTTTTATTGCAAATTTTGTGCTGTTTGCTAAGCGAGTGCATCCATTCCCAAAAACTGTGCCGAAGCAAAGATTTTTAGCCCCTCCCCTGGGGAATGCAACTACATATTTGTCGGGTATGAATGGTTCTGCGATACTAAAAGTATATGGCCGAGATGTCGCTAGCCGAAGCACAACTCTTCAGGATGCTCGTGTCCTTTTTCGGAGAGGACCGAGTGCTATGGAGTATGAGTGTGCGAGCCGTGTGCGGAGGAGATATCCCCGACCATTGCGATTCGGATGGCGAAGAGTCGGATTCCTGGATGGAAAACGACAAGTGTCTCTTCACCGTTGTCGATCACGACGATAATCCCAAGATGGTGATGGAGTTTTCCCCCGATTTTTCGGATTTCATCGAGGTCGATCGACTCGAACGACAGAAGAGGCTTCCCCCTCTCCTCGGAGCATGTGGGGTTCAGTATGTCACTATCAGCTCGCAAGAGTTAGGTGAGATGCTCGACCCTCGCGGTAACCTGGATTTTTTCTCCTTTCTAAAAGACAAGTTCGGTGTCGAGGATGGTATGGAGGACGCTGACTAGGATAGCCTGGCAGTGATGTGTCCAACGGTTCGATGCGCTCGACAATCCATCGCGGAACCTGCTACCGTTCCCAACTAGGCATGGATCGCACTCTACCGGTAGCTCATAGATTTTCGACCGTCGCACTCTTGACGCTTGCAAGCCTCGGAGTAGCAATGGCTCTCGCGCTTTCGCTGTTCGGCGTCGAGGGGAAAACGCATGCGCTTGCCCAGCTCTCCCTGTTCCCTCTAATAGTGTTCTTGGCAAGTCGAGTCGAGCTAGTTGGAGTAGTCGTGCCACGGTGGGCACTGGCGTTCGCGCTGACAGGTGCGCTGGCCAGCGCTATTTTTACCTACACGCACGTTGATTTGGCGAGAGGCGCTTTTGTTGTTGCGCCCCTAGAGGATGACCAGGCAGACAATGACACCAAGATTAGGCGTGATCGCATCAGGCGATCGCTCGGCGCAGCAGGTCTCGCGCTGGTTGGTACTCACACAAGCACGGTGACCTCGCAGAGCGAAGCCGAGAAGATCCTGCAAAACAATCCGACGCTTGGTGGTGTGGTGTGGGGATCGATGCGCTGGATGACGGTATCTTTGAGAGCTCACGAACCCATGTCTATGTCTTCACTGCCAGCGGAAAGCTTGGGGCGACGCTTTTTGCGGGAGTTTCGCTACGAAGACCTCAGGATTGCAACAGGCATCCACAGCTTCGGCATTTCCGATGGGTTAGATCCGACCACGCTCCTGTTCATTGGGAGGCTCGTGCCTGTGTGGCGGGATTTCCCACGAGAGCTTTCGGGGCCGCATGATGATGGAGCGCTCTTCGAGCAGAATGTTCGCTCGATGGCAGCGCTCAAAGCGCGTTGGACGTCGTTTTCACACCGCGCGCTGCCGATGTGGATGACGGGAACCTACCACCTCGTGCGAGCGATCTCATCCGATGAGCTCGAGAGGAGCGAGCTTTCTTGTGCTATCAATTCTTTCGAAGCGGCGCGCTCTCAGCTCCGGTCTTCGGACAATCCCGAACTCCAGGTGGCGATATCGAATAATTTGGCGATTGCTCTATTGATTCAGGGAGCGGTCGAGTACGAGATGAGGGATAAGCGCAAGGTCGCTGTCAAACTCCTCAAAAGCTCTCTCAGACATGCGAAGGCTGTTTCTCAGTACAGCGAAGTACGCGCTCTGATATCCTTCAACCTATCGACCTTGAAAGGTAAGCATGGAAAGCGGCAACGGCGAAAAAAAGACACATGAGAGAGTTCTCCCGATAGCCCTAGAATCAACCGACTTCTCGTGGTTGGGGACGAAGTATACTGGGAAGGTCCGAGACAGCTACGTCCGTGGCGGAGAGCGTGTCTTGATTGCAACGGATCGCTTGAGTGCATTCGATCGCATCCTCACGACGGTGCCGTTGAAAGGGCAGATATTGACGCAGATGGCCCAGTATTGGTTCGGTCGAATTTCGAGTTTCATGCCACATCACGTCGTTGCCATGCCCGATCCCTGCGTCGTCGTAGCCCGAGAGGTCTCGATCCTCCCGATCGAAGTGGTGGTACGCGGGTACCTCGCTGGCAGCGCGTGGCGGGATTATATTGATGGAAATACGGTAAGTGGTGTCAGGCTACCCGCGGGCATGAAGCAATTCGAGCCGCTCTCGGCGCCGATTATCACCCCGTCCACTAAAGAGTCTGTGGGAAAGCACGACACGCCGATCTCGGAACACGAGATCGTACAGCGAGGGATCGTTCCGGCGCGGGTGTGGGAGGAGGTTCGCTCGAAAGCCCTGCAGCTTTTCTCTATGGCCTCGGCAGAGCTAGCTGAACGTGGACTGATCTTCGTTGATACCAAATACGAATTCGGTCTCTCGAATGACTCCGTGGTGCTGGCAGACGAGGTGCACACGCTGGATTGTTCGCGGTTCTGGATCGCGCGCTCCTACTCAGAGCGACTCTCCGCAGGGGAGGCGCCCGAGATGCTCGACAAGGAGCCGATCCGCCGTTGGTTGATGGAGCGTGGCTTTCAAGGGGAAGGAGAGCCACCGCACATCGATGACGAGTACCGAGCAGAGCTCATGGCTCACTACTCGCGAAGCTTTGAGCTTATCACTGGGCGGGCGTTCGTGCCCGATACGCAGGCACCGCTAGAGCGCATCGAACGGAATCTGCGTAATTACTATCAGCTTGCTTAAGCGGACATTTGAGAATCGGTCTGGGGCAGTGAGGCAACCCCAGCTCCCGGTGAAATTTCCGCGCACATGCTCGTGGCGGTCATTGTTAGGGAGTAGGAGGGTTGAGAGGATCGGAGCCGTTTTGAATCTCTGAGTAGTCGTCCATTCCATCCCCATCTGTGTCGACTGCATGAGGATCTGTCCCGTAGGTAAAGACCTCTTCTCCGTCACTCAGCAGATCGCCGTCTGTATCTGCGAGCTCTGTGGAGGTTCCGTAGCGAAGTTTCTCGAAGAGATCGAAGATACCGTCACCATCTCGGTCTCTTCGTAAGGCACTCGAACGTCGCTGGGCATCGTCCCGAATGTACTCTTCGGCTAAGCTTCCGAGCAGGTCGAACCCTGCTGAGGAGGGGTGAAGACCATCTTCTGAAAGAAGCTCCGGACTCATCAGGTCGAATCGGAGATATGCTGGCAGGAGTTTCTTGTTTCGAGTTCTGAGAGCGACCGAGTTCACCTGTTCGATGAAGCCTTTGTCGAACTCGCGGGCGCTTGGGGTGAGTATCGTCGTTACGATCAAGGGGGAGAGCCCGAAGCGTTTTTTTGTCTCGGTTGTGAGAAAAGAAACTAATCGTCGTATCGTAGCGACGGTGAGACTCGAAGAATTGCGGTTGAAATAGTCGTTTCTACCCACGTCGATGATGAGGATATCGGCGTTGCCGACAGCCAGAGCCTCCGCACCACCAGGGCGTTTTTTAAAAAGGCGTTTGTAGAAGCGCAGGAGTTGCGATGTCGTGATACCGGGATATCCGAGGCTGTGCACTTCAGAGCCCGGAAAAAGCGTTTCCAAGCGCCGCATGTAGCCCCCACTGTTTTCGTGGAGCTCGTCTCCGACACCGAACACGATACTGTCTCCAGTACCTGTAATCGTGTGCCGACCATCACAGTTGAAATCGACTAATTCCTCGATGAGGGGGCAGGCGAACGCGGGGCGGCCCAAGCCGAGGATGGTAACTGACGCCGCAATGAGAAGTAGAGCAGAATAGGGCAAGCGCATAGCGGTAAACTTCACGTTTCCTAATTAGCTTATCGGTATCATATTGGCGAGGTATATGGAATTCGGCGCTGCTTTGGGGACGGAACAGGTATTATGAAGGCATTTTTGTGGGTCATTGTAGCCGTACTGGTCGGATCCTACATCAGTTCAAGTGTGGCTGACCCGGATCTCTGGTGGCACATCGTCGTGGGCAAGTGGATTATCGGCCACGGTGCGGTACCTCGGCAGGACTATTGGAACATGTTCGGGGTAGGACAGCCGTGGAGGGCTTACTCCTGGAGCAACGAGATCGTCTTCGCCGTAACTGACAGATGGTGGGGAGCCCACGGGCTTGCCGTATTGCAGCTGCTCCTGGCAGTAGCCCTGGCGGCTGTACTGTTTGCAGCAAATGGTAGGATCGCGCGCGACTGGTTCATCGGCGCTCTGTTGGGTGTGTACACTACCGTTGGCTGTTTCAACCATTTCACGTTGCGCCCGCAGGTCGTGGTGTGGATCTTATTCGCGTGTGCACTTGCAGTTTCCGACTCGATCGTCGAGCGCGGACTCTCGAAATCTCGGATGTGGATGCTCGGAGCGATTGGCTGCTTGTGGGCGAATTCTCATCTCACGGCTATTTTGGGCCTCGGAGCAGTTTTTCTATGGACGGTTGAATCCCCAGGTCGACGAGTTGAATGGGGCCGGGCGCTCAAAGCGAGTGGAGCGTTCTTCGTCGGAACCTTGATTACGCCCTACCTTGGGGGTGAATGGTTGACCTTCCTCTCGAAGGGGGGACATCCGCTCAAATATCAGCTCATAGCCGAGTTTCAGCCCGCTACGATCTTACAGTATTCGACCGCGTTTGTGGTGTTACAAATTGTATTGCTCGTCGTGGTTTCTTTTCCGAGCAGGTACGTGCCCACCCTTGCACGTGCAGCGCTGGCGGGCGGTATGACTGTAGCGGGTCTTACAGCGACCAAGTTTCTGCCCTTTGCAATTATCGCGCTCAGTGCCCTCACGGCGGTGTGGTGGAGAGAGACCGTATCTGCTCGATCGGGGGAAGCAGTTGACAATATCGCGCGCGGTCTGCAGCTCGTACAGCACAAGTTTAAAGGACTGGCGACGGAAACGTACGGTGCCATCGCTTTCTTCGTCCTGTGTCTCTCTATCCTCAATATCAAGGCGTTGGTGCGAGAGCCGCTGAACCTCGAGTTGATTCCGAAGAAGGCGGTCGACTTCATCGAGGAACACCGACTAGAACACCCGATCCTAAACGAGTTCGGAGCGGGAGGTTATCTCATGTACCGCTTCAGCAATGACGATGGAACGCCCAAGTATCTGGTAAGTATCGACGGGCGTACGAACGTGAACCCCCCAGAGATATGGGAGATGTATGCCGCGAGTTTTCAAGGTCGTGCGCAGTGGCGTGATTACCTGGAGGCGGTGAAGCCGAAAACGATCCTGTGGCGGCAGGGTAGCGCGATGGTTTCTCTCTTATTCGAGTCCCGTGAGTGGTGCAGGGTCTTTGCGACTGGCACTGAGGACCAAGACTTCGTCGTGTTCGTGAGTAAGGAGGAATTTATGTCTAGGGCGAGACAGTTAACCTCCTCGAATTGCAGTGATTCCTCCCAAACGTAGCATCGCTTTGGTGCGAGACGTGTGCCCTGTTTTCTAAAGATCGCTCGCCGGAAGGTCGTTAGCTCCTGTGGTACACGCTAACCAGTTTGGCGGTTGCCGGGTAGAGCCTTAGGGGTTTCTCCTAGTCGGCACGGTAGGTAACGTCATAAGAACCAAAAGGGAGCTGTGGTATGCGATTCGCTGTCATCTTGTTGTGGTCCCTGGTGTCTGTTCCCCTGAGTGCCGCGGTTTCCTCGGCAGAGACACGCTCCGTGTCGAGCGCTCCGTGGGAACGTTCGTGTTCGAGCTTTGCGTCAGCACGGGAATTCGTGAGGGAATCCTCCTATCACTGCCTCCGGCAGCAACATCAGAAGCGCTGTGAGCATCGAGCACGCGAATTTTTCGAAAAATGCAGGTACCATGGTGACTACGAGCGTATCAGTGCTCGCATCCACGCCAAGATGCTCTTCGTCTTTGCGCTTGCGACCTCAGGTCCTGTGGCAGAGGGCCGAAGAGAATCTTAGGAAGCGAGGTCAAGCTCACTCACAAAAAAGGGGGGCGGTCTTGGGTATTGTTCGAATTATCGCGCTATTCGTGATAGCGATCTCTTTCTGTGCTGGAGCTGCCTATGGGCTTTCCCTCGAGGTTCCTGAGAGTGCTGAGCGCGAGCTTCCTACCAACGCCGCAGATGGAACGCCGACACGAGCTACCCCGGCGCCGCGCCGTGCATGTGAAGATAAGTGTGGTAACGGCCAGTGCGAGGAGATTGTGTGTATGGCAGTCGGGTGTCCGTGTTCAGAGAATCCCGAGACCTGTTCACAAGACTGTACTGCTCAGTAGAGTAACTTCTACACTTGAGCGGCGTTCGATTGGCGATTAATTCCAAGCCTTGCTGATACGGGAATTCCCGCGGGTACCTCGCAGGCCTCGTAGAGCATTGTCTGCAATACCCTTCACCTCTTCTGGGGTCATACCCAGGCGTTCAGCGATGACTTCGAACGATGCCGGCGAGCTACCATCTGAGGGAAAGAGCGCGGATATAACCTCTGATTCCAGTTGACCCAGTGAGCAAACGGCCTTTTCTACCTTGATGACTGTTTCAGACACTGCGTGTCCGTCGTCTCTGACCGGTCGAAGTCCATCGGGGCCACTATCCAGAAGCAGAGAAAGCATCGGATCTTTGCGGAGAATTTTAATAGAGCTTTGAGGAGTTTCGGAGAGGGGATAACGACCGCGCGGCTGGAGCGCTTTTCGTTTTTTGTCGGGCTTTTGGTTCTCTTGTTGGCCCACGGGCTTCAAGGAACTTCTCTGTCGCAACCCCATCATATCCTCGAGATCAACGCACTGTCCTTTCACATTAAACACGTATTCCCCGTCAAGTCAAACAGTGGTACCACGAGTCATCGGTTGTTTCTGTTATTTCAACGTACTAGGAGCGTGCCATCCGACGGACGCGCCGACCTAGCTTCATGGGTGTCAGGTCACGAAAAACGCGAATCGAAAAGGGATACTCGTGGAGACATATCGGGCGATTAGGGCGCTCAAGCGGCGCTTGGAAGATGCCCCGGGGCTTAGTAGGCAGGAGGCACGGGATCTCTTTTTCGCGACGTGCTTTCTCGGGGCCACCTACGACGCGGTCATCTCGTCGGATTCCTGTTCCTCAGATCTACTCGATATGTCGAGGCTCCGAATCGAGCCGCCCATAGGATTTGTCGAGAGGATAGCTGATCTGGTGGCTCGATACTCTTCTATACTTACAAAAACTATTTCGTTGATACGCGAGAAGATACGTAGCGAGCCTCTGACTCTAGGATGGGCCTATCAGATCTGGAACGAAGACGAGCGAGCGCGCAGTACCTGGGCGGTGAGTCGTCGTGGCGAGAGCTTGCCCGAGCAGGCTTCGATCAGCGCCGCCACGCAGCTTTTCACCGAAGAGTACATGACACGCTTCTTGATTCGAAACGGCCTAGGTGGAGAATCGCCGGAGAAGAGTGAGCTTTTCGATCCGGCATGTGGCACAGGGCACTTCCTCGTTGAGGGCATACGAAACGTGTGGGAGCGCAGTAGGTCACCGAAGGTGCTGGCCGATTTCGTGTGTGAGCGGCTCTTTGGTGTCGATATCGATCCGTATGCGGTGGAGCTCTGTCGGGTGATTCTATGGCTCGAGGCGGCACGATACGCGCCTGAAGCGGCGCAGTACATGTGGAGAGCGTTGCAATCCTCTATCCGAGCGCTACCTTCAGAAATTGGCTCCCTTGACAGGAGCGGTTGTGAGCCACTTCTCATGCGGACGTACCGCTGTGTGGCGACCAACCCTCCCTATCTGGGTCGTCGGAAACTTTCTCAAACGATGCGAGCCTTTCTCGACCAGGAGTACCCGGATGCTTCTGCAGATCTGTGCGCAGCATTTCTTCAGCGATGTGTCGAGCTGTTAGCGCCCTCGGGTAGCTTGGTGTTAGTCACGGTAGACAAATGGCTCCGGTTGAAGAGCTACGATAAAGTGAGAAATGGCGGTGAATCTTTTTTGGGATTGTATCGTACTCTCAGTATAGACACATTGTGCGAGCTTGGAGCTCGCGCATTTCGGCGCGAGCTTGGGCTGCATGATGGAGTCCGCATCCTGCTCACGGTGGCACGTCGCCGATCCCCGTCCGAGGACCATCGGGTGTCCATCCTAGACGCAGCGGGATGTTGGGGGCCCATGGAAAAAGCCGCGGCACTCGAGGGGTTCGACCCACACCGGTCTTCGCCGTCGGTCCGGTCAATTTTGCAGCGAGATCTCCAGCAGCGCGAAAATCACGAGGCATTTGATGTGTCGAAGCTTCCTCTGACATTGCAACGGTCGGGCTGCCGGGTGCGTGACGTCGCGGAAGTTGTGGTGGGCTTGCAGACGAACGACGACCATCGATTCGTGCGCTTTCATTGGGAGGTTTTTCCCGATCCGGAGAGATGGCGTGTGCACAGTAAAGGAGGGGGATACGGTCGATGGTTCGGGCTCAATCGCTACCTGCTCGATTGGGCAACAGGTCGTCCCGAGTTCGAGCGCAATCCGCGCTGCGGTGTGGGTGTCGAGTCATACTTTGATCGGAGTGGCTGGACCTACTCATGGTTCGCAAACGGGTGCTTGGGGTTGCGCCACAAGGGGCAGGGGTGGAGCTTCGGACGTGCCGCCTCGTCTGGCATGTTCTGTGACGATGATCGAGTCGTAGCGTTCCTGAATTCACGCTTCGGCTCTCTCGGCGCTCGAAGGGTTGGGGGAAAGATCCAGTTGCCCGAAGGGATAGTCCGAAAGCTTCCGGTGCCTGAATGCCTCGAGCCAATCGATGCGAAGCTGGTTTCGGCGGCTGTCGATATCAAGAAAGCTCTTGTGTCTCACGAGCCGACGGATGCTTGTTTTTGTCATAACAAACGCCTCGCACCGCAGGTGCGTCTCTCACTCGAGGTCTTGCTGCTTCTACTCGAAGACGAGCTCGAACAGCAGGTGGAGCAGTGTGTCCAGTGCAGCTCAGATGAGCTCGGCGAAATTAGATCCCTCTTAGGAGTACCGGTTGCACGTGCAGGATGTAGCGATTCTGGAAAGATGGCGGCCGATCATCTGTGGCGGCTCGTACCCGAGGAGTTCCGCTGGATTCAGGAGCTCATATCGGTAGCGCCTGCGTCCAGGACGCTCACAAGTGTTCACGAGGAGGGGGTGCGGTCGGCGTTGATGCAGCGACCGCTCAAGGGAAGGGCACAGTCATCTTTACCAGCGGATACTAGGCTCGAATTCGTCTGTCAACGCAGCGGGCTCCATCCGCTCGACGTATACGATGTGATCCTAAAAAGGAGCGTTTCGGACCTCGATTTCTCCCGAGCATTTATGTTGCCCTATATTACCGACGAGATTCTTTTCGGTGTAGCAGAGGTGCTCGGACACCGTTGGTGGAGTGAGGGGGTCTGTGTTCCGGGATTCCGGTCTGCGGAAGTGGTCGCTCTGGGCACTGTGGCGGAGTATGTTAGCTCACATACTCTTTCACACGCCGATGCGTTCGGGCGTTTTTCTGTAGAAGAGATCCTCGGATGCCCGCTCGGTACATGGCTTGGAAAGGGATTTCTTGCATGGCAGGAGCGCCGTCTCTATCGACGACCGCTTGCGATAGGCAGTTTCGGGAAGGATGGGACCACTAGAGGCTTTCGACATGTATGGGACGCGGAGCGCAGATAGAGCACCTCCCGTCGCACGATTCATGGCCATGGCTCGCGAATAACCCCAGCTGCTCCCTACGGTGAGCTCGGTTTCACCGTGTTTTCGGAGCGATGATACACACGCGAGTTTGGCGCTACGCTTGTTACCAGCCAGACGTTGCCGCCAATAATACTACCAGCGCCGATTGTGGTGTTGCCTCCCAAGATAGTTGCGTTGGCGTAGATAATTACGTCGCGTTCGATAGTGGGATGTCTCTTCGTATCGGCTGAGGATTTGTCGACACTGAGAGCGCCCAGCGTTACGCCCTGATATATTTTCACGTTGTCCTCTATGATAGTGGTTTCGCCTATTACGATCCCCGTGCCGTGATCAATGACGAATGCCCTGCCGATAGAAGCACCAGGATGGATGTCTATTCCGGTCAGGCGATGTGCGTATTCCGTCATCATGCGCGGAATGACTGGGACTTTTTGACTAAGAAGCCAATGTGCAACACGGTACACGGCTATGGCGAGGAATCCAGGGTAGGCCACAATTACCTCGTCGACCGTCGCAGCGGCAGGATCTCCTTGGTAGATAGCTTCCGCATCTTCCGATAGGGTCTTGAAAAAGGCGGGAAGCTGGTCGACGAATGCACTCTGTAGAGTTTTAGAAGCGTCGACACTCTGAAGGACCGGCATGCACAACTCGTGAAGGATCTGCGTGCTGGCCTGCACGAGTTGCTCGAGAGCCGAAGGTGAGACTGGCGCGTTGTCAGAGAAGTGCGGGAATAGTACCTCCAGTAGGGAGTCGACAAAAGCCGGGACCCTCCTCGGGTTGGGGACGGAGACACTCAAGTCTCTGCGTAAGTCGACCATCTGCTGGATGATATCGTGCTTGTTGTGTACCATACGTAAATGAACTCTCTTATCATCTTAGCTCGCGAGTGTGTAGGGAATAAGGAGGCGATCCTTACCGCTGACAGGGCTCGCTATGCTTTTGAAACGCATGAGCTAAGACAAGGGAGCTCCTGCCGAGTAGCGGTGCTGGGAGGGGCGCGAGGTGAGGGGGTGGTGGTGGAGGCGACCCCCGAACGTGTCGTGATGGCGCTCACCCTCTCCCTCCCCTCGCTGGAGCGTGTGCCAGTAGATCTCATAGTAGGCGTCCCACGCCCTCAAACCGTCAAGAAGGTGATTCAAGCCGCTGTTATGCTCGGCGTACGCTCGTTGCACTTTGTCCGGAGCGAGCTCGGAGAGAGGAGCTATTTGCAGTCTCGGTCGCTGAGTGAAGAAGGGATCCTCGAAGAGAGTGCAAAAGCGTTGGAGCAGATTTGGGATAGCGGGTTGCCCAACATCGAAGTGCACAGAGCCTTCAGCTACTTCATGAAAAACAAGCTTCCGTTGCTGACCAAGGAAGGGGGGGCGGCCTGTCTGTTGGCGGATCCGTCCGGTCGAGAACTTACGGTTTCTGACAAGCCGCGCACATGCACGGGGCAGATAGTCGCTATCGGTCCTGAGCGAGGGTGGAGCAAGGGTGAGGTCGAGCTTTTCAAGGATAGTGGATTCGGCGTTGTCGGTCTCGGCCAACGAGTAGTTAGGGTCGAAGTGGCCGTGGTGTTCCTTCTAGGGCAGCTGCAGCTTTTGCGCGCTTAGGTAGAAGCCTAGGGATAGCTCGCAGGCTCTTCTGCTTCTTGGTACGAGATTTTCGTAGATAAAGCACTGTAAATTTGGAGGGTTACGAAAAAGCGCAGAAAATAGTGATACATTAGGGGTTTTTATGCCGATAACCCTATATGGGCTACGGGTTCCATAGGCTTCTGAGTAGGTAAAGTTACTACTCCGTGGGCGGGTGTTCCATTGCGTGTCGTGGCCCGGTTGTATGGGGAGTGGGGATATGTTCCAGCGGAATAATTTCGTCAGAATGCGTCGTCGTCCTGAGACGGTTCTTCTCCAGTTCGTCTTGCTCTCCGTCATCTTCTTCGTGAGTATCATTGGCGTAGTCGCCTTCATGCATTTCTCGAGTCCTCCAAGCGGTGCGACAACGCAAGCGCAACCGGCTGCAGCTCTGGTTCAAGCCGAGGGACAAATCGAGCTGATAGTACCCACAGACAACATCGTGCCGGGTGTAGCGCTCGAGCCGACTATGTTCCGCAGAGACAAACGCCTCGAAGAGGTCGTCGGTCCGGAGATGGTGAGAGATTTCGAAGAGGTAAGGGGGCTGTATACGAAAGGGCTGTTGATTGCCAATCATCCCGTCAATCGTGACCTACTTACAAGTTTACAGCCGGTAAATGCACTTACAGCCTCGATACCTACAGGGTACCGTGCCATAGCGATCGCCGTCGATGCCACCAGCAGCGTCGAGGGATGGGCGCAGGCGGGTGCTCGAGTTGACGTATTCTGGGTAACGACTTTGACGGGTCGAAGAACGGTTTCGATGGTTGCGGCTAACGCCAAGGTCCTCTCGGCAAACAACAAGACCGAAGGGGTACAAAAAAATGATCCTGCGAAATCAGGAGAAGAAGGGGTGCCGCATACGGTGACGCTGCTGCTCTCTAGCAAGGATTCTTTGAAGGTTAGGCTTGCGTCGCTACATGGTAGATTGTCGCTCGTTCTGCGCGGCTCCGAAGACAGCGGAGCTGTGGCATCATCCAATCCGATACCTGAGAGCGCCTTGTACAGCACCTCGAACCTGCCTGTGACGGAGCAGGCCCGTGACCTCGTGACGGTCAAGGTCAAGGATCGCAACACCGGCAAGGAAGAGGATCTCACTTTCGAAAACGGGGAGCGGCTGCGGGAGTAGAGTGCTCGGTATTAAAACACACTGAGCTCTTCGAGTATCAGATCTCCCTTGTTGCCATCCAACGTTGCCAAAGCACCCAGCGGGACAGTGGCGTTGTATGGAAGGTGGCCGAACGGTAACCCCATCACGATAGGCTTTCCTAGAGGCCGCAGCCTCTCGATGATTACATCGCGCAAATCTTGACGGTACTCGATTCGATCTCCAGGCTTGGGCGGCCGATAGGCGCAATCTTTGAAAAGACCGAGAGCAAAGCCTGCGACCGAATCCAGTAAGCCCAAAGATAGTAGGTGGGTGAGGTTGCGATCGATGCGAAAAGGGGTTTCGCCGATATCCTCGAAGAACAGAATTTTGCCGGTCAGAGAAGGAAAGAAGGGAGTTCCTATCAACGAGCACAGTACGGCTAGGTTACCCCCGATGAGTGGTGCGGTGACTTTTCCTTTTCGGATTGGAATGACGGTAGCGCTCTTATCAGGGTACTCAGAAAGGAGCGAACCTTGGGATGCTGGTGCTCCAGAAAGTGTGTCGAGTAGGCGCCTCCAGGTGAACTCGGGGCACTCGGGGTCGGTTAGAGCACTTGGCATGGGGCCATGAAAAGAGCGCGACTTCGAGAACACGGCAGCCCCACAGAGTAGTGCGGTGATGTCGCTGCAGCCCACAATGATCTTCGGATTGCGCGCGAGCGCTCCGAAGTCGATTCGATCAAGGATACGGCTCAGGCCGTATCCTCCACGAATACACAGGATCGCTCGAGTTGAACGAGATCTTAGCGCGGTGTTCAGGTCCGCAGCGCGTTGGGCGTCGCTGCCGGCGAGAAATCCGTGTCGCTTGCCCGCGTTGCGACCGATCTGCACCTTATATCCGAGATGTTTGAAGCGTTGGGTAGCCTGCTCTATGACCGATGGCTCCAGAGGAGGAGAAGCAGGGGCTACAAGAGCGATGGTATCCCCGTCGACCAGACGCGGGGGTTTGCGGAGAGAGGTAATTCGACGTGGGCCAACGATCTTCATACACAGGAGATTGTGCGTGTTACCCGCTTCGTCGGCAAGGCTCGTTCGCGAAGGGCTCTCAACTAAGGTCCAGGGGGTTCGTAGTGCGGTATCGGACTCTCATCCTTCGTCGAAGGCGGGCTTGGTTCTAGCCACGCGTGTGCTAAAACGAGGGGTTGTGTTGACATAGCGAGTGGGGCAAGGTGATTCCTATCTCTACTGTGTGAAGACACCCCTATCGGATCCACTCTCATGAAACACGTTTTGCTGCTCGTACGTATCCTCGTCTCGGCAACGCTCTTGATGGGGTGCTCTTTGCGGACGAAAACTGCGGAGCCTGATGGTGTGGATGCCACGTCGCTTTCTGAGCGCGAGTGGATGGCGCTGAGTAAGCCCGGCCCGTCGCATCGATTGCTCGAGCTGTTCGTGGGCACCTGGGATGCAAAAATTACGTTCAGGAGCGGATTGGATGGAAAGCCCGAAGAGTCGCGCGGCACCTCTACCGTATCCTGGATTCTCGGTGACCGTTTTATCAAGGAAGATTTCGATGGCGAGGCGCTCGGCGAGCGGTTTCAGGGTATGGGGATCACGGGGTACGATAATGCAGCGCGGCGCTTTACCAACGTGTGGATCGACTCTTTGAACACGGCTCTCGCAACCTCGTACGGAAAGTACCTACCCGAGGATAATCGCTTCGATTTTGTGGGGGAGATTTACGATCCTTTGCGGGGAGCAATGAAAAGTACTCGTTCGACTATGCGCATCGTTTCAGCGAACAAGTACGAGTTTGTGATGCACGACAGTGCCCCCAACGGCATGGAATACCGAGCGCTGGAGATCGAATACACCCGTCGTTAGCCGAGGATGTCCAGGACTGTCCCGAGCATCTCGTCGCCAATTTTCACCACCCGCGCAGAGGCTTCGACTTGCCTCTTATCGAGCTGAAGAGCCACCAGAGGTTCGACCGCATCTTCAGTTGATTCTGGCAAAAATGCGTTTACTACCCGCGCACTGTTTATCTCGGCGTCTTCGAGACCTCTTTGCATTCCCAGGAGGCCTATGTTCACAATCGAGTCCATGTGGGGAATATCGGCACATTCATGCTCATGGTATTAGAATTGGAGTCACTTTTGGCTGAGGATTCGGGACCTTTCGAAATTCCATCGTGAGGACGGGTTATTGTGCCTCTTTCGTCGAAGGCGTAGCATAGAAGAGTTAGGTATGTAGCGTTCCCAAAAGGGTATTGGGCTATGTGTACACGAGCTTTGACGGTCATAGTAGTTTCCCTGATCCAATTGTGGGGAATGGCGGCAGTATGGGCTGCTCCACCATCGGAGGCTGTGCAATCCGGAGAGATCGCCATTGAAGATACTCAGGAGGAGCGGCGAGACCCACGCGAGCGAACGCGAGAGCAGGTGGAGACTTGGCTAGGGGAGATGAATCGTTACGCTGCCAACGGTGGTGTCGGAGAGGTTGTTTCCCTGGGTGAGGATGAGACGACTTATTTGTCGGTTCTTTATCTGTACTGTATGAGCAAGTTCGGCCCCTGTCCGCACGTGCTCGACGTGGTTCTCGAAAGTGATGTCCGTGATTCACGTGCTAAAGGTGAGGCTGCATGTCCAGCGATGTCGAGATTTTGGAAGACATGGCTTGCTACCGATCTGGAGAATCGTTCGAAGTACCTATTGTCGATCGGCTTTGGTACGGCAGTGGCTAATTTCAACTTGCACGAGAGGTCCAGATACATCCAATGTAAGCCTACAGTTGCCGCCATACTGGCGGACCCTGATGCTCAAAAGTCTCGTTACGGCTCAGGCGGCACAGTTACATCGGCACTTTCCAAGACAACCAAGCTTGTGGAAGAAATTAAGAGCAAGCAGATAGATATTCACCGCTCAGTAGGCTTGACTCAATAACATCTGAGTCCCCTGAATTTCGGAGCCCTCAGTGTGGACTTACCAAATCACAACCGGTGTTTTGTCTCTGCCGTGTCATAATTTAGTCACAGCTTTCACCCAAGTAGCCAGCTAAGCGGCTGAATACAGAAAATCGAGCCTCTCGTTCACCTTCCTTCATCCTATCCAGGGATGCCAAAAAGGCGTCTCTGCGGGTGGCACAGCGTTTGCTCACATTTGCAGGTATCGAATTACTGACACCCCACGTGGTGTCGGAAAACCTAGGGAGCCGTGATGAGAGAGAGATTGAGTCATGCACAAGGGTGGAGGCAAGGATCTCTTACCACCGAAGATGCCCCTCAGATGGACAAGTCTGTCATTGTCGGTCTGTGTGCATCCTGTGCGCTGGTCCTCATTGGGGCGATGCTCGGCGGAAACATTTTGACCTTCCTTAGTCCAGGGGGATTCCTTCTGGTTTTGGGTGGAACTCTGGCGTCCACTCTGGTGCAGTTCTCGACCAGAGACATGCACGAAGCTATTGAGGCGGCTCGAGCAAGTCTCTTCGTCCGTGATGAATCCACGGCAGACAGAATAGGATTTCTTGTTCGTCTTTCTCGTCGAATCAAGGAGGATGGCATTCTCATCCTCGAACAGGAAGCAAGCGAATCCCCTGATCCCTTCTTGCGCCTCGGCCTAGAACTGACCGTAGACGGTCAAAATCCAGAGGATATAAAGCGTATTCTTCAAAACGAGATGCGCGTCTCCAACGAGCGTTCGTGGAGATCCGTGCAGGTTTGGGAGACTATGGGGAACTTCGCGCCAGCGATGGGGTTAATCGGAACCTTGATCGGGTTGATTCAAATGCTCGGAGCGCTGCAAGACGCAAGCTCTGTCGGTCCTGCAATGTCGCTCGCTCTCGTTGCTACTCTGTATGGATCGGTTTCTGCGAATCTCTTTTTCTTTCCACTGGCCGGTAAATTACGCCTTTTGTCTCAGGAACGTGCCAGTATCAAAGAAGTAACTCTCGAAGGGCTCTTGAGCATTGCTCACAACGAGAGCCCGATAATGCTCGAGCAGCGACTCCAGAGTTTCGTAGTTGTGGCAGCCAATCACTAGAAAGGACCCATGGAGGCTGCAGTAACAACCGATAGGCGGATTCTTCGAGCGTTCTACACGCAGTACGTTGCCGTACTTCTGATAGTACTAACCTTTACGATAGGTGCGTTTCAGAGAACTGCTGAAGCTCCTGATGTGCAAGAACAGTCGATTGTCAGGCAGATGCCACAACCCTCCCCGATTGGTGGTATCGTTATTCCAGCGGTTTTCACTGCCGATGGCGCAGTTGCTTCGGGTAACGAGCGACTCGAGGCGGTTGTAAAGGTTCTGGAAGACCACGACCTACGTGCGATGATCACCTTGGCGGTTCCACGTCTAGATTTCGACGAGCGCTCATCCTCATTGCGCCGTACGCTCCGACGACTCGAAGCGCTCGAGCACTTTTTCGCCGCTCAGACCATTCCTCCGTCTGCGATACGCCTCGTTGCGCGATCCTCTACTGCTACGACCGAAGAGGTCAGCGTACGATTTTATACAGAGAGGGAGGGATAAAAGATGGAATCCGATTTCTCTCTGTCCTCCATGCAACACACATCCAGTCAGCCGGGTTCGGTAGTGTGGTTCATAAGCTTTGGCGATCTTTTGACACTGCTGCTGTGTTTCTTCTTAGTTTTGACGCCCTGGGAGAAACTTCGCCCGACCGGAAATATAAAGGCAAACCAGGAAGTTGTCCCACCAGCGCTTGCCATCGCGCCGGTTGGCACCGTGTTTGCTTCGTCAGACCCTCAGGGCCAGTCTCCGATTATGGCAGAGGTTCCCATTTTCGCGGAACACGTCAGCGGGGAGAGCTTGAGCGGGTTGGTTGCCTTGGCAAACGCGCTGCAGCAGGAGGTAGCTCCATTTGTGGGGGAGCCCCATTCCCTTACGATCACCGTGTGTGACTCGGGTGTGGATAGGATGAGGGCGTTGGCAGAGATTGGGAGGCTGACGCGCGAGTTTGATAGAGAGGGGGTACACGTAGGTATCGAGGTGGCATCTGATTGTGACCGAATCGAGATCCTCCGTCCAACAACGGCGAAGGTCGTAGGTGTCATCAGTATGCGAGGGGTGTAACGAGACTCATGGCAGAGGAAGAGGCAAAAAAAGAAGAGGGTGCCGCGTCAGAAGCTAGCGCCCAGCCCTCCAGCGGCAAGGGAAAGAAGAAAATTCTTCTCTTGGTCGTTGGCGTGCTCCTTCTCCTCGTAGCAGGAGGAGTGCCAGCAGCTTACTTCATGTTTCGTAAGCCAGCCGCGAAGGTCGATGAACTCGCTCCGGATATGGCAGAGGACGAGGAAGAGCAGGGCGACAAAGGTAAGATCGAGGGGGCCGACGAAACAATCGACTTCGAAGAGGGCGAAGAGGCTATCGGAGCGATCGTCCCTCTCGATACCTTCCTGGTGAATTTGACTGGAGGTAAGTATGTACGAGTCCAGGTTCAGATCGAATTCGACAGTATGGATGTACCCAGTCGCTTCTACACGCGCATGGTGCCGATCCGAGACGGTATTATTTCGTTGCTGACGCAACAGACCGCCGAATCGCTCGAAGACGGCAAGGGAAAAGACAAGCTCAAAATTGCGATTCGTAACTTGATGAACGAACTGTTGCGCAAGGAAGAGGTCCGTAAAGTTTATTTTACTCAATTTGTGATTCAGTAGGAGTGGCATGAATCAGGTTCTAACGCAGGAAGAAATCAACTCACTTCTTCGAGGCCTCTCCGAGGGCGAGATCGAAGAAGATAGTGTTGAAGCCGTCCAGGCGCAAAACGTCAAGAAGTTCGACCTCGCCAATCAGGAACGGATTATCCGTGGTCGAATGCCGACGATGGAATTGATCCATGATCGATTCGCCCGTCAGTTCAGAACACATCTTGCAAAATTCCTCGGTCGAACCTGCTTTGCCAATGTCGGCGGGATCGAGATGGTCAAATTCGGTCTCTTCATGAAGAAGCTTCCGCTTCCTTCCTCTCTGCATATCATTCGCATGCCACCGTTGACTGGATATGCCCTTATGGTGGTCTCCGCTCCCCTCGTATTCGGCGTCATCGACGGGCTGTTTGGCGGTAGCGGGCAGGGACGAGTGAAGATCGAAGGGCGTGAGTATACACCTATCGAGAATCGATTGATCGGTAAAGTCGTGATGATGGCCCTCGACGTATTGAAAGATGCCTGGGCTCCTATTCACCCAGTTGACTTCGTATACGTTCGATCTGAGTTCAATCCCCTTGCTATCGCGATCGTTCCTCCCACCGATGTAGTCATAATAGTGACCATCGAAGTCGAGCTAGAGCAAGAGAGCACCACGCTTACGATATGTATGCCGTACTCTACGTTGGAGCCCCTCCGCGGTAAGTTGGCGACTGGCTTTCAAAGCACTCGCCTCGAAGTGGACAGCGGCGTCATGCACCGTATGGAAACCAACGTCAAGCAAAGTATCTGTACCGTCGGTGTGCAGTTGGCTCGAGGAAGCATCAAGACGAAGGATTTTCTCTCTCTGGATGTAGGGGATGTCATAACCCTCGATACGAATCCGAACGACGAAGCAAGGGTGATGGTCGAGGGAGCTCCGAAGTTTTACGGATACGTCGGAAGTTACCGCGGTAATCGAGCAGTGCGGATTACTCGAGATATACCAAGGAACGATTTGATAAACATTCGAAACAAAGAGGAGCTGATTCGCAATGGCGGATAATGAAGTTCAAGAAGGATTGGAAGGTGTTGCGGACGCTGCAGGTGGAGTTGCTGCTGCTGCGTCGGCGGTGAAGAAGAAAGGAGGCGGGCATACCCTCGACTTCATTCTAGACGTCACGCTGCAGGTAACCGTGGAGGTTGGTCGTGCTCGCATGACGATCCAGGACCTCTTGCAACTTGGCCAAGGGTCCGTTGTGGAACTCGAGAAGCTTGCCGGTGAGCCTCTCGATATCTACATCAACGGCAAGCCGGTGGCACGAGGAGAGGCGGTAATCGTCAACGAGAAGTTCGGTGTTCGGTTGACGGACATCATCTCGCCGGAAGACCGGATGGAAGGGTTGACTTAAGAGGATAGTATGAAGTGCGTAGTTGGTCTGTCGTATAGGCATATCCTCTCTCTGTGCCTGATCGCATGCTTGTGCGGCGGCTTTGGGAGCGACTGTTTTGCTGAAATCACCACCCCCGGAATCGCTACGAGCGAACCCTTCGATATGACGGGCTCGATGATCCGTATGTTGGGCGGATTTCTATTTTGCCTGGGTCTGTTCGGGGCTGGCATTCACGTGTACAAGCGCTACTTCATGCAGTCGGGGGGTAAGATCCAGCGACGTTTGAAGATAGTGGAGCGACTCCCGGTTTCAGCGAAGAATTCGCTGCTCTTGATAGAGCTTGACGGAAGAGAAATGCTTCTAGCCACCGGCCCCGAAAGTCCAAAGATGCTGTTTTCGCGGGCGAAAGGGGAAGTTTCTTTCGATGATACGTTATTGGATGCAGCCGTGATTGGAGACGAGTACAATGCGTAGTCTCCGTCTCGAAGAGTACCAACGTCCCTCGCTCGTTGCCCTGCTCGTACTCGGAGTGTGTGCTGTACTACTATCGCCATCCGAGGCGTGCGCGCAGCAAGCGGCCTTGCCGGATCTTTCGATTTCCGTGGGCGGGAGTGAACTCGCGGGGGGTGGCTCGGTCACGAGTAGTATCAAGATTCTCCTGCTTCTCACGCTACTCTCGTTCGCGCCGGCGATGATCCTGTGTATGACTTCCTTCACGCGGATCGCGGTGGTGCTCGGCATGACGAGAACCGCGCTCGGCACAGCGTCTCTCCCACCAAATACGGTGATAACCGGCTTGGCATTGTTCCTCACGGTAGCCATCATGGGTCCTATATTCGAGAAAAGCTATCAGGAAGGCATCCGTCCGTACATGGAGGGGCAGATGGATCAAGGCGAAGCGATGACCAAGGCGAGCGCTCCCCTGAAGGATTTTCTGGTCCGACATGCACGTGAAAAAGACCTCGCGCTGTTTCTAGAGATTACCCGCTCCGAGACGCCGAGTGACCCGGCTAACGTTCCGTTTTTTGTGGCTGTGCCTGCATTTGTTCTGAGCGAGCTGAACACCGCTTTTCAGATTGGCTTCTTGATTGCGTTACCGTTCTTGGTTCTCGACATGGTTGTTTCGTCCGTATTGACGTCCATGAGTATGATTACCCTTCCGCCGGTGGTGATCTCCTTACCATTGAAGCTGATGCTCTTCGTAATCGTGGATGGCTGGCATCTCATCATCAGCTCGCTAATCAAAACGTATCGCGTGTAGAGAGGAGCGCCCAATGAATATCGACGATTTCTTGAGATTGGGTCAGATCGCTATCGAGACAGCGGTCTACACGTGTGCGCCTATATTGGTATTCGGCCTCGTTGCAGGCCTTGCGGTCAGCGTTTTCCAAGCAGCCACCCAGATAAACGACCCAGCACTCGCGTTCATTCCGAAGATGGGAGCAGCTATCCTCGGAATGGTGTTTTTCGGCCATTTCATGATGACCCGAATTGCAGGCTTCACCGTGTACGTCATAAGTCAGATAGCGAATCTGCACCCTCAATAACCACTGTTTTTCGGTAATTATCCGTGAATCCGGATACCATCCTCTCACTTCCTTCCCTGCTTCTCGGTCGCTTGGATGTGGCGTGGACGATGCTCTTGCTGATGGCCAGGTTCGGGGCTTTCTTCACGTTCGTGCCTGGTTTGGGGGGAGGAATCACCGGCTTCATGATTCGCTACCCGGGAGTGGTGGCGATAAGCATGGTATGTTTCGATCCCCGCAATCCTGCTGTGGTGCCGAATGACCCTGTGATAATGGCGGCTCAAGTTGCCAGCGAGGTATTTTTGGGTGCTTTGACAGCTCTAGTGCCGCTGATGATCGTCAGTGGTGCTCAAATCGCCGGAGGATTAGCGAGCGGAGCTATGGGTCTCAACGGAGCTCAGCTCATCGATCCGTCCACCCAATCGCAGATGCCAGATCTGGCGCGTATCTACAGTGATCTTTCTATTCTGATATTCCTCTTGATTGGAGGGCATCATGTTGCCATCGCTCAATTGGCGGGGCTTGATTCCTCTCTGGCTCCCGGCAGCTTCATCATCTCTGGAGCAGGGATAAGCGCCCTCGTAGATCAGAGTGCCCAGATTTTTCGGAGTGGGTGCCTTCTTGCTGCTCCGGTCATAGCGGCGCTGTTGCTTACCAACTTCGTCATGGGTGTCATTTCCAAGGCAGTACCGACAGTGAACATATTCATCGTAAGCTTCCCTATTACCGTATCTATCGGATTGATACTCTCGATCGTGGCACTGCCCGAGATGTCGGTGTACCTGACCAAGCAGTTTCTCGACCTTGAGAGGATCCTTGCGCAGGTGACGGCACGCTAGCGAAACGCTGGCATACGCCGAATTTCTGACACCGCGCAGCGCTAACTGCCTGTTCTCTCGATTGAAATTGCGGCATGGACCTTGCTGTCTTAGAAGCGACCCAGTGTAAGAGTCAAAGTATCGACTCTGCCTGGTGTCCGAATTGCGCAACACGACTTGAACAACCATGGCAGCTGGCGAGACCTTACCCGAACAACGTACCGAGATGCCGACCGATCGTCGGCTGCAGGAGTTACGTAAAGAGGGAGCTATCTTTCATTCCTCGGATGTCGAGCATGTGCTCGTGTTTATCACCGGTTTCTTTGCGTTGTCGGCTGGCTGGAATGCGCTGTACGCGGACTTGAAGTTCGTCATGTCGCGCTCATTCACCATGATCGGCGAGAGTAAGGCTCTTGATGCGATGGAGCTCAGAAACGGGTTCATTGCGCTCGTCAAGTTGCTTGCCCCGGATATCTTCCTGATTACAGTTGCCATTGCGAGTGTGGCCGCTCTTTCGGTGATGTTGCAAACGAATTGGAATCGCCGAGCGAAGTGGTTTCGCTTGAGATGGGATTTTCTCAATCCGATCGGCGGCATCAAGAGGATCGTGTCGATCGCGGGCCTCGTCAATGTGTTCAAGGCGGTAGTCAAGCTGGCGCTAGTGCTACCGGTTGCCTACTACGCGCTACAAGCTTTCGTCCCACAGATGATTCGCTTGGTCCACATGTCCATTCCGGATGTTTTCTCCGTAACGGGTCTCGCCCTCCAGAATGTCTTTTGGAAGATGATGTACATCTTCATCGCCCTGGCTGTCTTCGACGTGGCGTGGGGTAAGTTTCAGTGGCTCAAGCGCAATAAGATGACCAAACAAGAAGTGAAGGACGAGCGTAAGGCGATAGAAGGAGATGAATCTATGCGCCGCAAGATCATATCGAAAGGTATGTCGCGTCTCGCACAGAAATTGAAAAAGAGCGTTCCGACAGCAGATGTAGTGGTAACCAACCCTACACATTACGCTGTGGCACTAAAGTACGATCGTGGTCGCCACGCCGCTCCTATCGTGGTGGCCAAAGGTACGGATTTCATCGCACAAAGGATCAGAGAGATCGCCAGAGAGAGCGGAGTGCCGGTCCTCGAAAGAAAGGCTCTGGCCCGGGCTCTCCATGCTTCGACCGAGGTAGGAAGCGAGATTCCACGCGATCTGTTCAAGGCTGTCGCCGAGGTTTTGGCGTACGTCTACCGGTTGAAGAACCCATACGCATACTCGGGAGCTAAGAGGTAAAGCAAGCTATGGCCACAGCTACGACAACGCTTACCACTGGATCGAAGCTCAATCATTTTCTCATACCCGTGGCATTGGTCGGGATATTGGCGATCCTGATCTTTCCGATGCCCACAGTGTTGCTCGATGTCTGTATCGCGCTGAATATTACGATCTCCTTGATCATATTGTTCACGTCCTTGTACATCGACCGACCTCTGATGTTCTCGTCGTTTCCAGCGATACTGCTCGTGACGACGCTCTTTCGCCTTGCCATGAACGTTGCTTCCACCCGATTGATTCTGCTTAACGGCGGTAGTGGTATGGACGCAGCCGGACACGTGATTCAGGCCTTCGGACAGTTCGTCGTGGGTGGCAACTACGTCATCGGAGTAGTGATGTTCATCTGTATCAACCTCGTCAATCTCAAAGTGTTGACGAAAGGTTCGTCCCGTATCGCCGAAGTAGCTGCAAGATTCACCTTGGATGCTATGCCTGGTAAGCAGATGGCGATCGACTCCGATCTCAACATCGGCCTCATAACCGATAAAGAGGCTCGTCAGCGCCGTAAGGAGCTCTCCATGGAGTCCGAGTTCTACGGAGCCATGGATGGTGCCGCGAAATTCGTGGCAGGAGACGCAGTAGCGGCTCTCTTCCTTGTTGGTATCAATATCGTGGGCGGTCTGTTCATCGGTATATTTCAACACGAGATGGACTGGAAAGAAGCGGCTCAGACGTACACTATCTTGACTATCGGTGAAGGTCTCGTCGCCCAGTTGCCCTCGATCATCATCTCGGCGGCCTCCGGTTTGATAGTAGCGCGTGCCGCTTCGGGAGATGACCTCGGAAGCGAGGTGCTTTCTCAACTCGGACAGAGTGCGCGCCCGCTCCTTCTTACATCCGGGGTATCGTGCGCAATGGCTGTGCTTCCTGGATTGCCATTTATACCCTTCATGCTCTTGGGGCTAGGTGCCGGAGCGCTGGGTATCATGAAGGGCAGAGCAGCGAAGGCCCTCAAGGAGAAGAAGGCTGCCGAGGACCTTACCAAGCTTCCCGAGACCTCAGGACCGAAGCCAGGGAGCACGGAGGAGGTCACCGGGCTCTTGGCGGTCGACACTCTCGAGCTTGAGGTTGGCTACGAGCTGGTGCAAATAGTCGAAACAGGGGATCTCGTAGAACGTATACGCTCGATCCGCCGCCAGTTTGCTCTGGATTACGGCTTCATCGTTCCTGCAATTCACATTCGCGACAACGTGCGTATCAAATCCAACGAGTATCGTTTCATTTTGAAGGGCACGATGATTGGTTCCGGTACACTGAAACCGCATCACTTACTGGCGATGGACCCCGGTAATGTCGCTTCGCCGGTGAGTGGAACCCCAACCAAGGAGCCTGCCTTCGGATTGGATGCTCTGTGGATCTCGGAGTCTGACAAAGAGCGCGCGCAGTTCTCTGGGTACACCGTCGTGGACCTCTCCACAGTCATCACAACCCACATCACCGAGCTTGTTCGAAGCCACATGCACGAGCTGTTGGGTCGGCAGGAGGTTCAACACCTGGTGGATAATGTAGCCAAGCAGGCTCCGAAGGTCGTCGAGGAACTCATTCCGTCGGTGATGACCGTGGGCGCTGTTCAACAGGTGTTGGTACATCTCCTGCGTGAGCAGGTGAGCATCCGTGATATCAGATCGATCTTGGAAACCCTTGCTGACTGGGCGCCGAACGTCAAGAGTCCCGAGAAATTAGCTGAGTTCGTACGACGCAAGTTTTCTCGCGCTATTACCGCCAAGTTCGTCACTCCTGACGGTGTCTTACCGCTCGTAAGTCTGAATCCATCTCTCGAGCGTAGTATGACCGAAGCCTTGCAACAGACTGATGAAGGTTCAGTGCTCGCTTTAGAGCCGGGTGTCGCGCAAGTGATTATCAACAAGCTCGCGCGAGCCGCCGAGCGCTTTGGTGAGATCGGACAGTCTCCGGTGCTTCTCGTGCCTGGGCATATCAGACCAGCGGTCTTCAGCTTCGTGGATCGTTTTGCGCCAGGATACGCGGTGATCAGCCATTACGAGATCGCCCCGAATACCAAGGTTCAGTCCTTGGGGGTAGTGGGTCTCAACGATTAGTAGAGAGGTGTAGATGAGGACCAGAACGTTCAAGGGAGAATCGGTACACGCTGTGATGAGACAGGTTCGTACGGAGCTGGGTGACAACGTCGTGCTGCTCAACACGAAGGAGCGGGGTGCGCAGGATGTCGAGATAGAAATTGCAGTTCTGGAGGAATCCACTGCGCCGCGTGAACTCGAGTCAGCACCACAACCTTCGTTGTCGACCCTTGCAGATCTCTATCGGGAAAGTGATGCAGCAAAGGCGCTCGAGATGAACGGGTTGAGCAGCGAAATTCGAGCGTTCTGCGCGCCGTATCTCAGGAAGGTTTCGCAGGATTCAGAAGGGCTAGCCAAAGTGCTTCCCACCATAGTCAGCTTTAACGGGTCTTTGCCGTTCTCATCTCGAGCCGTTGCGCTCGTCGGCCCGACTGGTGTGGGTAAGACGACCACTATTGCCAAGTTGAGTGCGCGACTTCAAGTTGCTTTGGGTGTGCGTGTTGGGCTAGTTGCCGCCGATACGTATCGAGTAGGGGCCGAATTTCATCTCGGTGCCTTTGCCCGATTGCTCGGAGTTCCAATAGCATCCCTGGATGCCTCTCTGCCGGTTCACAACCAGATACCTGAGGCGATCTCCCGTTTGGAAGACTGCGACTTGATCTTCGTCGATACCCCAGGCGTTGCAGCGCGCGACACAGAGCGCTTCGAATACTTAGAGCAACTCCTCTCGTCTTGCAAGGAAATGGAGAAGCTTCTCACACTCCCCGCACCTTCGAATGATTTCGATTTGCGCGCGTGTGTCAAAGCCTACAGCCGATTGCATTGCACGCGAGTCGTTGTTTCCAAGATCGACGAGAGTGGATACCAGGGGCCAGTTCTCAACGTTCTTCACGAAACCGACCTCCCGCTGGCATTTTTCACGATGGGACAGAGGGTGCCAGAAGATGTAGAGCCTGCCTCGGCGAGGAGGCTTGCATGGATGCTGATGAGGCGAATGCACTAATTACGAGTAGTTGGGTGCCGCCGACGACAAGGTGGACGAAAGAATGCGACGTATTGGCAGTAGAGTGAATCAAAACGAGGAGTATTTTCGGATGAGTCTAGGGAAAGTAGTAAGCGCACGGGGCATGGAGAAGAAGGGGGAATCGGTGAGGTCGCAAGCAGTTACCCGAGTTCTGAGTTTTACGAGTGGCAAGGGTGGCGTAGGAAAAACCCACACCGTGACGAATACTGGCATAGCTCTTGCTTCCATGGGGATGTCCGTACTGGTCCTGGATGCGGATCTGGGACTTGCGAACGTAGATGTGCTCCTGAACCTAAAGCCCAAAGGAAATCTTCACGATGTACTAAAGGGGAGGATGGCTCTTGACGATATTCTCATTGAAGGGCCCGGGGGTATCTCCATTATCCCAGCGGCGAGCGGCGTTGAGGAACTTCAGGCACTAGATTCGGAAGCGAAGATGTTTCTCCTCCAAGAGATTGAGAGGATTGCTCATCGCTTCGACTACCTACTGATCGACACTCCGGCCGGTATCGGCTCGGATGTCATGTACTTCAACAGCGCAGCTGCGGATGTGGTGTGCGTCATCACTGGCGAGCCGACCTCACTGACCGATACGTATGCTCTCATCAAAGTGTTGAGTAGCTCGTACGGTGAGAAACGTGTCTCGGTAGTGGTCAATAACGTGCCTTCGGAAAGCGAAGCACGAGCGGCCTTCGAAAAATTAGCGCGAGCAGTAGAGAGGTTCTTGCAGGTTGAGGTGCGGTACGTCGGATGGATCCCCTCGGACTCGATGGTTCGGGAGTGCGTGATGCAACAACGGCCTATCGTATCTGAGTTTCCTTCGTCACGTGTGGCTATGGCTATAGCATCGGTCGCGCAGACGTTGGATGAGGAAAGGTTGTCCCGAAGGTTGAAGGGCGGTATGCAGTTCTTCTTTCGCCAATTACTGGAGATGAGCTCGTATGGCGAAGGCGCAAGATACTAAGGGCAATCAAAGGGTATCTCGGTACGTATACCTGAAAACTCTGTGCAACCTGACGATCATCGTTGCGTGCGTGGTGCTATTCATTGGTGGAGCCCAAGAAGGGGTTCGGACCAGCAGAATTGTGTACAATTGCCTCGGAGTCTCGATGGTAATCGCTCTGGTGTTTAGGGTTGTGATTCGAGCTGTGGCTAGCTATGAGGAGATAAATAGTGGCAAAGCCTAAACGATCAGCCGTAGAGGCGTACAGAAGCATCGACGAGTTCGAGAAAGAGGAGCTCATACGGAGCTACCTACCGCTCGTCAAGAAGGTGGTTCATCGCTTATCGGGGCGACTCCCCAAAGATATCGACCTTCAAGAGATGCTCAATTCGGGTATCATCGGGTTGGTAGATGCACTCGAGAAATACGATCCCAAGCACGAGACGAACTTCAGTACCTACGCACAGTTTCGTATTCGAGGCGCGATTTTAGACAGCTTCCGCTCTCAAGACTGGCTGCCCCGTTCGTTACGTTTCAAATCACACAAGATCGAGCAAGCCTACCAGCGCATCGAGCAGCGTCTGGGAAGGCCGGCATCTGACGACGAGGTCGCCGTAGAACTCGGAGTTACGGTAGAGGAACTCCAGCGTTTGCTAGGAGAGGTCGGAAGCATCGTAATGCTCAGCTTCGAAGAACTTGGATTTGGTCACGGAGAGGAGCGCTTTCAAGCCGAAGACTGGCTCGCGAGCAAAGGGCAGGATCCACTTAATCGTCTTCTCGGACACGAGAAGGTAAGTCTCATAGCACGAGCGCTCGATCGACTTCCCGAGAAGGAACGTCTGGTCATAAGCTTGTACTTTTACGAAGAGCTGAACCTCAAGGAGATCGGAGAGATCCTCGGCGTAACCGAGTCGCGAGCCTCGCAGATTCGGTCTCGTGCTCTTATACGTCTGAAGAACTACTTGAGAAACGCCGCTGGATAACAGCGGTGTGGACTATCGAACCCCTCTTCGTGCTCGACGTGGAGGATGTCGGGAAGTGAAGCATCAGTGCGGTGCAGTATCATGTTCGTGCTGATGCGATGGGGAATCGTTCATGCTGCAGCAAAGTGCCGTTCCAGAGCCACGAAGAATCTTAGTTCTCGATGATGAGCTTTCGGAGCAAGGAGGTGTTGCTGCGAAACTAGTTCGAATGTTTCCTGACACCGAGATTCGGGGAACCCATTCGCTCCAGGGCTATTTAGAGGCCTTGAATGAGGGAGAGTTCGATATCGTCGTACTCGATTACGACCTGCCAGATGCCAGAAACTCTGAGCTCCTAGCACAACTCAAGCTTCGAGATCACGAGCCCGACGTGCTTATAGTGTCCAAATGCGACGAGCCCGACACGATCAGGCGGATCGCAGAGGCGCGCACGCGCTATGTGGTCAAGGACGAGGGATTGGTTGATTCTCTGGTGATCGCCCTCCGCGACATGATACGCATTCGCAGACTGGAACGCGAAGTATCGGTCATTCAGGAGCGCTTGACTGTTGCAAATGCCAAGCTCGAGGACAAGAACCGTCGACTCGACGATTTCTGCGCAACCATCGCGCACGATATTCGCGGCCCGTTAGCGGGTCTGATACTCAAGACCGAATACATAGTCGATACGTATGCGGATTCGCTCGACGAGCGATGTGTCAATCTTCTCAAGCGCTCTGCGGAGTCGGCCCATCGGCTCGTCGGGGTTGTACAGGGTATGTACGAATTCGCCAAGGTAGGAGCAGGAGTCGTCCGCTTCGATACCGTTGAGCTGCAAAATTTGGTTTCCGAGGTTTTGGGTGATCTGAACGTGGATGACTCCCTGGAGATCAAGGTAGGTGTCGGAGAGCTCCCGCAGGTGTGGGGAAATCCGGCGCTTCTTCGTCGGGTATTCGTGAATCTCGTCTCGAATTCGGTCAAGTATAGCGACAAGGATGAGGTTCGTATCAACATCGGGTGTTCGGGAGAGGTACTTGTGAACGGCGAGCGTTTTGCCCAGCTCTACGTCGAGGACAACGGCCCGGGCATCGCAAAAGACGATATCGCGACGATCTTCGACATGTTTCGGCGTGGACGGTCACACAAACACGATACCGAGGGAATGGGAATTGGCTTGGCAGTAGTTCAACGTATCGTCGAGCTGCACCACGGCGAGATAGAGCTTGCCTCGAAGATTGGACACGGCTGTCGGTTTACGTTTCTGCTTCCGGTGGAGCCATTGGAAGAGGATCGGAAAGGGGGCCTCGTCCAGGAAGTGGTTACTGATTCCGAGTGTTCAATGATGAGTGACCTCGAGGAAAAATCCGGACCGATTCGCCACTGTAAAGAACGTGTGTGAATTGGTGCCGGGGGCAGTAACGCGCGCGCACACGCTGTATCTCTATTTCTCAAGGGATACGTCGGCGCCCCTCGTTAGCAAAAAGAACGAGTGCCAGTAACACAGCCCACGTCATAGCGACCGCCAAAAACAACGCTCCCCTCACCATCGGCAGTTGCTCGAGGACGACCGCTCGTAGGGTGACCAGAAAATCGATCAGATTTGCTGCCATGAGGGTCAGAATCAGAGCAGTCTGTCTGTGTGGATTGATGGCAGCTATAATACCCGCTATTCCGAGTGTGAGCATGAATGTTCCAGCAACGGAGAAAGCCAGGGCGAGCTCGTTAGTCATTGCGGTGGGTAGCCCCGCGATTATCAACCAGGATATCGGGTAAAAGATGGCAGATAGTCCACAAACCCAAAAGTATATGGTAACGGACCAAAGGATGGTCGAGATCCAGCGGCGGTCGATGTTGGCAGTAGTGATCATAGTCTGCACTCTCTATACAGGGCGTCCTTTCGCCTCGATAGTCTACGAGGTATGCTCCACTGGACGAAAGACCCGCTGAGCGAGGAGGGTGAGGATGAAAAGGTTCCAGTTCGAAAAAAGATGTGTCTGGCTGACCGGCGCTAGTAGCGGCATAGGGGAGTCGCTCGCCTTAGAATTGGCAAAACGGGGTGCCCGGATGGCTCTGACCGCGCGGCGGGCCGAGGTTTTGGAGGGTCTGGCATCGCGAATAAGGAAAAGTGGAGGCACCGCTGAGAGTTTCCCGGGTGACGTTACCAATCTAGAAGAGATGAAGGGGGTAGTGCGTCGTATCGAGACGGCGCTTGGGCCAGTAGACCTCGCGATCCCTAATGCGGGCACGCATGTCTTCACTAAGCCCGAAGAATTTGACAGCCAGGAGTACCTCGACCTGATGAATATCAATTACGGTGGGATGTTACGGTGTATCGAAGCCGTGCTGCCCGGAATGTTACAGCGAGGGCAGGGATATCTCGCTCCCGTGGCGAGCCTGGCTGGCACCCGCGGACTCCCACGCGCGGCTGCTTACGGTGCAAGTAAGGCAGCGATGAACCATTTTCTCGAGAGTATTCGTTTCCATCTGCGCAGACACGGCATCGTCGTAACCGTTATAAATCCCGGGTTCGTCAAGACACCGCTCACTGACAAGAATGATTTCCAGATGCCGTTCCTCGTTTCTCCCGAGGAGTCTGCGCGTATTATTTGTGCGGGACTCGAACGTAGTAAACGCGAGATCGCCTACCCGTGGCAAATGAATCTGCTCGTAAAGTTCGGGCGACTCTTGCCTGCACCTATTTACGAGCGCATAGTTGACCGATTGTGGTAACGCATCCTTTGAATATCTTGGTCGTCGGTGGAGGAGTAGCAGGTATTACTGCTGCATACGTCCTGTCCAAACAGCACAACGTCACGCTCCTTGAAAGGAACGAATACGTCGGGGGACATACCAACACGAGAACCGTCAACGACCCACTCAATCCGGAGTTGCAGGTCGATACTGGCTTCATCGTTTGTAATCCGAGGAACTACACGAACTTCTACAAGTTCCTCGATCAGCTCGGTGTCGCGTTGCAGCACTCGGACATGTCATTTGGTTTCTCGTGTGAGCGCAGCGGTCTTCAGTACATGGGCCCCTCGGTCAAAGAGTTCCTGATGGCGCCTGGTAATCTCCTAAATCCACAGTTCCTCGCCATGATCGTCGAGCAGTTTCGGTTTAATAAACGCGCGCTCCAGGATCTTCGGTGCGGCAATCTCGCTGAAAAGCCTCTGGGGGAGTACCTTCGAGAGCTCGGAACGAGCACCTTCTTCTTCGACCACTATCTTGCCCCGTTGATAGGTTCTATATGGTCGGCTCCTGACTGTAATGCTCTCGAATTTCCGGCGTCGACCTTCATCACATTCTTCGAAAACCACGGAATGCTCGAAATGAGCAAGCGACCTCAGTGGCAAACGGTGGTCGGGGGAAGTCAAACTTACGTGAGGGCTTTTCGGAAAGGTTTTCCAGGGACGATTCGCATCGCAGCCCCAGCACGAGCGATACGGCGCGACGAACAAGGCGTAACAGTGACCCTCGATGGGGCAACGCCTGAACGATACGACAAGGTCGTGATAGCCACGCATGCGGATGAAGCTTTGAAGCTTCTTGAGGATCCTTCTACGGAGGAAACCTCGGCCCTGTCAGCGTGGAGCTACAGCAAGAATCGCACAGTCCTCCACACTGATAGTTCGGTGCTTGGCCCGAAACGTCGCTTGTGGGCAGCGTGGAACTACAAGAAACGTAAGAATGCGCGCCCCAACTCTCCGGTAGCGATCACGTATTACATGAATCGATTACAGAATCTAAAGGCACACAACGATTACTTCGTGACCCTCAACTGTAACGACCAGATAGATCCTTCGAAGATCCTCTACGAAGTTGAGTACACCCATCCGGTGTATACACCGAGCTCCCCGCAAAGTCAGAGAGCTCTTCGAGAATTGAACGGTACGCGGCACACCTATTTTTGCGGCGCTTACATGCGCTACGGCTTTCACGAAGATGCCGTAATATCTGCACTCCAGGTAGCTGACTTGTTCGGGCTGTCGCTATGATATCCAAGCTCTACTGGGGTGAGGTTGGTCATTGGCGGGCGGGCCCCAAGGAGCACTCCTTCAGCTATCCGATCTTCACCTTTGCACTCGAGCTGAATGAGATCGATGATCTTTCGCTTTCTCCTCGTTTGTTTGCATACGAAAAAACAGCAGTGTTTTCGATTCGTAAGAAGGATTATCTGCGAGACGAGGGAATGCTACGAGAAAGAGTCGAGGCAGTATTGCGTCGTGAAGGGGTGGCCGAAATGCCGGTACGCATCACCTTACTGACCATGCCTCGCTACTTCGGGTACGTATTCAATCCGGTGAGCTTCTTCGTGTGTCGGAACGGTCGAGACGAAGTGGTGGCTTTGGTGACGCAGGTCAACAACACCTTCGGTGAAACGCACCTCTATCCGCTTATATGTCAGCCGTGTACCGGTCCTTATACGTGGCACTTTCCGAAGGAGTTCTTCGTATCGCCCTTCTTTGCGCGCGAGGGCAATTACTCCGTGACGTTCGAGGAAGCGGGGGAGTGCCTGGGTATTCGAGTAGATCTCGAAAAGGACGGGGCGAAGATCTTTTCTGGCCGTCTCGGTGGTGTTGCAAGGCCGCTGACCCGTCGCAACGTCATGGTAACGCTTGCGCGCTATCCGATCACGTCCTTGCTCACTATGCCTAGGATACACAGTCAAGCGATGAAGCTGTACGGGCGGGTAGGGGCAACGATCTATGACAAGCCTGAGCCTCTCAATTCGTACACGATTAGATCCTATCAGAACTTTATTCACCGAGCGCGACTCACGTTGCTCGGGTTCATGAAGAGACGCAGACAGAGAGAAAGCTGACGTCGGACCTCGAGAGACGAAACAAGGTAGCCTCTCTGTCAAATCAATTTGCCCGCCCTCTCTTTGTCGAGAGCCCCTTTGTAAGAGTGGTGCCGGACCCGATTAGGTACCACTGTCTTCCTCCGCACGATGGATCTTACCTTCGCGCAGGTAAACACGGCTTACGGCAATCCCAAGCTCATTTTCATACCGTTTGACGGCTCTTGCCTGAGGCCCACAGACCAACGACAGAGCGATCCCATGCTCTCCCGCCCGCCCGGTTCGCCCCGCTCGATGTAGATAGGCATTGCTCTCGGTCGGAACATCGACGTTGAACACGTGGGTGACCCCCTTTATATCGAGTCCACGGGCCCCAACATCAGAGGCGATAAGCACATCTATCTTACCGCTTCGAATGTTGTCCATCGCCCTCTTGCGGTCCTCCTTGTCGTGCGCTCCGTGAAGATCTGCAACGCGCATCTTGTGATGAGCAAGCTTGCTAGCCAGGATCTCCGCAGTCTCCTTTTTATGAACGAAGATCATCGCCCTGTTGGGCTTCATCGCATGAATGAGCTTACGCACGAGCTCGGGCTTGTCCCGCTCTTCGCAGACCAGATACAGATGCTCGATATTCGAGTTGACAGGCGGCGCGCCCGTTTTTATCCGGGCAATGTCGGGTGCAAGCGTTGAAATCGCCTCGGCTGCCTCCGCGTGCTCGGTAGCCGACACGAAGATAAATGCGCGATCGCGTAGGGTAGATTTGGCGATTACCCGAAGGTCATCGAGGCTTTCGGAGGTGAGAACTCGATCCGCTTCGTCGACCACGATGGCACGTACATAATGCGTCTTAAGCTTGCCATCCTCTATCAACTCACGGATACGCCCAGGTGAGCCGATCACGACGTGCGGCTTCTTCTTGAGCTTTTCGAGCTGCCGTTCACGCGGGGTTCCCCCGATGAGGAGGACGACCCGAATCGGGAGTCCTGACAGTTGTGAAAGATTGGTGCATTCACGCTGAATCTGAATCGCAAGTTCGTGGGTCGGTGCAATCACCATCACCTGCGCGTTGGCGAGTTTCGGATCGATCTTCGAGTACAACGGCAACAGATACGCTAAGGTCTTACCGGTCCCGGTTTCAGCCTGTAGATATGCGCTCTTTCCTTGGAGGAGCTCGGGGATGGCGGCTGCCTGAATAGGTGTAGGTTCCTGGATCGATTGCTTGGTTAAAGCGGTGAGTAGGTCAGGATGTATACCCAACTCGGGGAATGTCGGACTCATATCGGCGCCTTGTGAAACACGCGAAGCATACAGATAAAGTACTGTTATACCGTCTCGCCGTCCGACAAGCTAGGGAAGCAGGGTAAAGCCCCTCCCGATGAAAGGACTGCGCGTGCATCGGACGGCGAGGACGCCATCCCTCCTACAGGCGATACTTGCGCATAGGAGG
>JBILEW010000052.1:0-24574 GCA_044351885.1 Bdellovibrionota bacterium | reverse complement strand
CAGTCCCCCGAGGTCTGCATCTCTCTCGATGATCGTCACCGCATGGCCCGCTCTCACTAAGTCCAGTGCAGCGGCTAAACCGGTAAAGCCACCACCGATTATGGAAACACGTTTGCTGTTCATCAGTCTTAAGCTTGCTTCTCGATCTTACGGGCTGCATGCTCCAGAGGCTCGCCCCTAATAGCGTCTATGAGATACAGCGGACGTTGCTGGCCCTGTTCGAAAATGCGTCCGACATACTCTCCCAGAACTCCCAACACCATCAGCTGAACTCCTCCGAGTAGCAGGATGGTGGCCATCGTCGACGTATAGCCGGGAACGTTCACGTCTAGGATTTTGAGTATAATGATGACGACGATGTACAGAAACGCGCCCAGCGAGGTCAGAACTCCGAGATACGATGCAACGCGGAGTGGGGCATACGTGAAGGACGTTATCGCATCAACAGCGAGAAAGAACGACTTCCGGAAGGGATATTTAGTGGTTCCCGCAAAGCGCTCAGGACGATCATAAGGCACTGCAATCTGATGGTGTCCGATCCAGGATACCATTCCCCGAACGAAGCGATGTCGCTCTCTGAGCGATTGAAGGGCATTAACTGCTCGCCTATCCATCAGTCGAAAATCGCCGGTGTCTCGAGGTACTTTGAGGCCCGCAACCTTTTCGAAGATTCGGTAAAATGCAAACGCGAAAAACTTCTTCGAAGCCGACTCGCCTTGCCGACTCCTCCGCTGTCCGTATACGACATCGTACCCTTCGTTCCACCGCGCGAGCATCTCGGGAATGAGCTCGGGAGGATCCTGAAGATCGGCATCGAGGATCACCACTACTTCGCCCTTGGTTTGATCCAATCCACACGTGATGGCGAGTTGATGACCGAAGTTACGCGCGAGGCGGATAGCCTTGATGAAGCTCTCTTCCTGCGCGTACTGACAGATGAGTGGCCACGTGTCGTCTTTGCTTCCGTCATCGACGAGTACCACCTCGAAAGGGTAGGGATATCCAACGACCAGAGCTTTGAGACGGCGTCGTAGTTCCGGTAATACCTCCTGCTCGTTATAGCAGGGGATGACTATGGAGATACTCTCGGGAGCGCGGTTACGCGGAATTCGCACGAGGCATTGAGTGGTGGTGTCCGTCACGGTTTTCCTTTGAAGGCCTATACTGCGTGCTCCCGGGCGAAAAATACCATGAGAATCAGTGGCCTACAATCAACTGATGATGGGAGGAGCTCTCCAGATGCAGCGCTGGACCTTTGTCTCTGAATGGTTAATCCTGCACCTGCTTACATGATTGGAGTCATAGGATGAGTCAGGTTATAACGGCGTGTCGAAAATGTGGGGTGTCGGTCTCAGAGGGGATGAAGTTCTGCCCCGGATGCGGCAAATCTTTGGTGGTGCACTCCCAGAAGCGTTACGGGGTGGTGCTTGTGGCCGCGGTCTCTCTTCTCGGTGCCTCGCTCGGACTAAAGAGCGCCCTGCATTGGAAGCGTGGAGATGTCAAACCGACAGAGCACGTTCAGGCTCCACCAGAAGAGGTTGCCGTTGATCCTGAGCTTGCCGCTTTGCGCAGCGATCTCGAGCGCTCTCCAAAGGACATCGGAGTTTTGCGTCAAATGGCCGGCTTCCTGGGTGACAAACTTCGCAATCGCCCAGATGCTCCACCCGCGCTCGTATTTGAAGCGATCGATGTGTTGAGTAGGATCTTGACCCTCTCGCCAGATGATCCGGATGCGCTGCTCATGATGGGTGACGTATCTTTCGATCAAAAGGCCTTTACTAAGGCGGTCGAGTTCTATGAGCGCTACTTGAAGCTGGCGCCGAACGATCTGGGCGCTACAGCTCGGTACGCAAGCACACTCACCTTTCTGGGGCGTTACGACGATTCTATAAAGCAGCTCGACAGCGTGCTCGTTCGCGATCCGAACAATTTCCCGGCTATGGCATACCTTGCAATTACGTTTGCACAGAAGGGCGATATGCCGAAGGCCAAGGATCTCGGTGCGAAGGCTCTCGATCTCGCCCCGACGGAAGAAGCGCGGGCCCGATTCTCGGGTTTCGTTCAATCGTTGTCTTCTCAGGCTGACGGAGTTCCCCAAGCACCTGCCCAGCCGCAGCCCCAGAGGGCCTCTGCAGGAGGGTTTGAGTCGGGAATTGCGGGATTTGTTGCAACGATAAAAGGCAATCCGATCGCAGGACCGAAATTCGTTCGCTACGATGACTCATCCCCAGGGGTCGTAAAGCTCGTGTTTCGCGATTTTCCGATGTCGCAGATGCCGCCGTTTGCGAAGGAGAAATTCTTTGGGGGCGTGAAAAGTGGCGCCCGCTCTGCTGGGCTAAAGGATGGAACGATGGTGGTGTTCGTCGATGAAGCCTCGGGAATGGAGATGGAGCGTTTAGGCCTCTAGGTCTACCGCTCTCTCCCGGCTCGCGCTCTTTTGAGCTTCTCGGCGTTCTTGGGCCTGCTCGTTAAGCGCAGCTTCGCTTGCCTTTCTACGCTCACGGACTTCTTGAGCGTCGTTGTTCTCCGAACGCGCTTGCTCCGGAGGGCGGGATGGACTACTTGGGCCTTCGGTTTTCATATAGAGATACCTTTGTAAGATTCTCGTCAGTAGTAACGGCACTTGTAGTATGTTACTTCACACTGGGAATCGTTTTTGCGGCGGGAGAGGTTTTGACTTGCTTCATTAAACTACGAGATTCTATGAGTGCTTTCGTCGCCCTTGGAGCACGAATGCGTTTTCTAGGTGGCCGGCTAGCACGCGGTCTTGTGTGCTCTTGCCCTAAGGAGGTGTTCGCATGAGGAGTATAATGGCAGCCGCGGCGTTGTTGTGGTCTTTTGTGATGATTGGATCGCCCGCACATGGCGAACAGGGGGGCCTGTACAGCCTTTCCGCAAACACTATCGACGGTGATGCACAGAAACTCTCTGTCTTTGACGGTAAGGTCGTGTTGGTCGTCAATGTCGCCTCGTATTGCGGGTACACCTCACAGTACGAGGGATTGGAACAACTCTACCAAAACTACCGAGAACGAGGCTTCGCCGTGCTTGGGTTTCCTAGTAACGATTTCGGGCAGCAAGAGCCTGGTAGCGATGGTGAAATCAAGAAGTTTTGTTCCGAGCGCTTCGGGGTGACCTTTCCGTTGTTTTCGAAAGTGAAGGTGCTTGGCGAGAACAAAGATCCGGTGTACCGCTTTCTCACGGCGAGTACCGGAGGTGTCGATGTAGGCTGGAATTTCGAAAAGTTTCTTGTGGGTCGAAACGGTAGCGTGGTCGGGCGCTTCGAGTCCGGTGTCACCCCAGACTCCCCTGAACTCAAGAGCGCGATTGAGAAAGCTCTCTCCTAAATCGCGGCTAAGCGGTCGTATCACTTAATTGAGATTGGAATTCGCGGACGATGTGGGCTGTAGCGGCTCTCAGTTCGTTTCGAGCCTGCCGTTACCGTGGCCGGGCTTCTGATGCTCAGGTCGCCACGTTGCCGGGGGTGTGGCTCAATTTCCTTGTCGTCCCAGCCTCTTAGGCTGGTCCGTGCGCCACCCGGCAGGCACACCTAAACCGCGCAGCGTGGGACAAGCTATTCGACTCAAAGCTTGTTCTATGGCATAAAACAAGCATTGTTTATTATAAATATATGGATAGCTATGCTTATTTGATGGTAATTAAGCTTAAATTTTCTTTTTCTAAGGGCAACACATATGGAAACAATGCTCCGAAACTTTCTTGAAATACCCTACGATGAGCTTGAACAGCTGAACCTGGAGGCTAAAGAGAAGGTTGCCAAGCGTACCCCCGAAGGGGAGCTGACGGAGTACTACCTTCGGTATCTCCATGAGGAGAAGCGCATCAAGGCTGTCACGGTGTGCTTCACCGATATCGAGGGTCGCTTCCACATGTTGGATTACGACAAGAAGTTTCTCCTCAAATCGTATGACAATCTGACCTTCGATGGCTCTTCCATTCGCGGCTTTTCTGTCGTCAAGGAATCAGACCTCCGTCTCGAGATCGATTGGGGTTCGTTCCGCTGGTTGCCGAGCGATGTGTTCGGACCTGGTAAGGTGATGGTCTTCGCACTCATCAAGGACAAGGACGGCAAGGGCTACATGTCCGATATGCGTGGCCGACTCAAGATGTTTTGCGACGAGTTGTATTCGACCGAGGGGATAATCGCCAACATCTCCGTTGAGTGCGAAGGATTTCTCTTCAATGGCATCGACGCTGAGCAGCGCTTCAACGAGCTGAGTGGGTTCGATCTCGTGTCGAGCAGTGGTTACTACAACTCGCTTCCGCGTGATCCGCTTAAGACCTTCATCGATGCGCTCGCCGAAGCACAGAGGGCCATGGCCTTCGAGAACGAGAAGGATCACCCTGAGGTGGCGCCCTCACAGTTCGAGTTGAACTACACCTACTGCGATGCCCTCCTAGCAGCAGATCAGGTTCAGCTTTACAAGTTAACCGCCCGTCAGATCGCAGCCAACAACGGACTGACAGCGAGCTTCCTGCCGAAGCCGATCGCAGGGATCAACGGTAGTGGTATGCACACCAACCTTTCACTCTCCAAGAAGGGTAAGAATCTCTTCTTCGATGGCCAAGGAGAGGATGGACTGAGCTCGAGTGCATGGGATTTCATCGACAGGATCCTCAACAACGCAAACGACATGTGTTTGTTGATTAACTCCAGCGTGAATGCGTATCGGCGCCTCGATCCGAACTTCGAAGCCCCCAATCAGATACGCTCCTCTGCGGTAGATAGAACCTCGATGATTCGTATCCCTCTCGGGAACGAAAAGTCTGCTCGTATAGAGGTCAGAACGGTTGCTCCAGATGCTAATCCGTACCTAACCTTCCTCTCGATCCTCCACACAGGCTTGAAGGGACCGAAGAACGACCAGCAGGTAACCGAGAATCGTCGCTCGCGCACCCGGTTCCTCCCGGGCAATATCTATGACGCAATTCGTCTCTGTAAGCAGAGCGACTTCGTCACAGAGATGTTGGGAGAGATTCCGAAGGAGAAGTTCATCGAGCGCAAGGTTGCTGCTGCCGATCGATGCCCACGTGAGTTAGGAACGCTTGTGAAGACTGGTGAGGTGATCTTCCATCACGAAGTAACTAACCAGCATATCTGGAAGAACTTCTAGGGCCGCTTAGACTAATGCATCCTTACAGCAAAGAGGGGGCCGAAAGGCCCCCTCTTTCTTTGTTTGGATTTAGACCTAGCGCCTTTCTCGGAGAGCGCCGTGCCTTGAGTGCTTCGACGCTATCTTTTGAAAAGGGTGATTCCCACGCATATGCTGCCATCTCCTCCCGGAAATATCTGTGGGTCTGCTTCGCGGCAGAATCGCTCAAAGTTTTGTTGTGTTCCGTCGACGACGTCTCCGATAACCTCTCCGATTCGACGAGCGCATCGATGCACGTAATCCCGTGGGTTGCCCTGAAATTCTATCAAATGTACGACTCTATCAGGTTGAGGAGGGATTCCGCTCACCCACACCTTACATTGTGTCCATCCATTATTTAGGACGGTGCACGACAGGTGTAAGCCCGGTCTAATCTCTACTGGCAGACCTCGTATCGCTCTCAGGAAGAGATCGGCGCTGATGGTAAACCCAGTACCGTCCAAAGAGCAAAGCCCCGTCCCCGCCACAGGCCCGCCCCCTACAGCGACGGCACACGAAGCTTCCTCCTGAGAGACGACGGTGCATGTGTTGAGACCTGGAGAGCACGTTTGTATGTACAGTTTGCCGTTTTCGCACCATGCGCTTACGAAATTCGGAGGGGGAGCGGGAATTGGAGGAGTGGGCGCACTCGGATCGCCTGGAGCAGGGGATGTCGGTTGCGTGTAGGGAGGAGGAGCCTGTCCCGGATCTGGATTGAACGGGGGCGTATACTGCGCGGATGCGCTTGTAGTCCCGACAACTATCTGGGCGAGTACCCAGAGGAAACAACCTTGTGCGAGTGCTCTTGAGCGATGCATCGTAAACTCCCTTGATCAAAACCTACGCGCTATCACCGCATTTCGCATGACACCGAGAAGGTGCTTCAGGTATTCGAGGTCCGATGTGACTTAACGCACGAAAATTGGTGGTTTCTCGTAGGGTAAGGGTGGGCGCTGGAGCTGGTAATCTTTGTATGTGGCTGAAGACAGTTGATGAGCTGTAGTCACAAAGAGAGCAACGAGAACGACGAGGGGAAAGTGGTCGACTGACTCCGTCTTTCAAGTGCTTGAAATTTACTCTAGGGAAGCGAGGCAAATTGTGCCACTTGACACTCTCTCACATGAACGTGCTCGTGCACCTGAACGTAAACGTACCCGGCACAAAAACATCAAGATGTTCGGGCACGTGCACGTTCACGTGGCATGTTCAAAAGTGAGACCACAGGTAAGCTTTGCCTCGCTTCCCTAGGGGGCTTGGGGCTAGTGTACGGTGTGCCTCGATAGGGCAGCTAATAACCGCTCGAGTAAGCGGGCCCTCAACCCTCTCGCTGCCTTCGCCGAACTCCTTGTGCATCTTCAATAGAAATCAGAATCGGCAGTCACCTCTTGGTATTCGCGTAGCATGTGACTCGACGCGTTGAAAAAGAGGGGCAAGGGTGCAACTCTGTCGGCATGAAGCAGGAGAGATTTCTCGCCGGGGTATTAGCTATCCTGTGCGCATCGATGTTGTCGAGTATCGGATGGATATTCGAAGGTGAAGCGATCGCACGCCTTGCGCCCGTTCCTGTCATCTGTGTCTCGTTGCTCCTGGGAGGAGCATGTCTACTGGGCTTAGGCTGTCTTGCCGGAGATAGGGCCATAAAGAGCACCTTATCTTCCATCACATGGTCGTTTGTACTCTTCTCTATCCTACGTTCGGCAGTGATCTCGCTCCTGTTCGGATACTGCCTCACCCTCACGAGCAGTACGAAGACGATGTTCTTGACCAAGATAGAGCCATACATCGTCTTGCTCATTCAGATCGTTTTTTATGGCCACAGGACCACACCAGCGCATCTGCTGCTGCTTGCTGTTCATCTTGCAGGAGCCGTTGTTTTATCAACCGGGGGCTCTCTTGTTTTTTCGGCAGACACTCTCGGAGATATTCTGATATTGGTCGCCGTCACGGGTAACGCCGCACTGTACGGCCCATCTCAGCGCTATGCGCAGCAGATGGGAACCTTCTATGCGAGCGGCATATCACAGCTCATCGGGGGAATTACCCTCGTTCCTTTTCTTCTCATGGCCTCTCCGGAATCCTTCATCGGCAGTGCTGAGCACCTGGTCGGATGGTATTACGCTCTGGCCACGGTGGTGGTCTTCTATGTCGTGAGTACGGGCTTGTGGTTTTTCTCTCTAAAGGAGGTGCCGGCTTGGTTGGCCTCTGCGCTGCGCTGTGTCGGACCGGTGATAGCAGCTCCTATCGCGTGGGTGGTGTTTGGTAAAGGATTGAGCGCCCTTCAAACATGTGGAGCCCTGGTCGTTGTAGGTACCTCGCTGTGGATGGTCGTCTTAGAGCGTCGTCGATAGGTGAAGGCTCGACAGGGTTTTCGTGCCAAATGATACTCACTATTTCCGCTATCTCCCTCAGACGCCGCGCACGAGGAAGCATACTTTGCGACGGATCACTGTTCTCACTACAGCGCGCTATCTGAGAGAAACAGTGGAAGAGCGTGAGATCGCTAAGATTGTTGCTGCTGCGCTACGGGATGCGGGACCGCTTCGGTAAGGACCCATTTCCCATGCCAAACCGACAGCTTCCAACAGGCGCAGATCCATACATCCGAAGCTCTTTTGCTTAGAGCTCAAGACCCAGGTACGCTTAACAAATTAGAGCTATGGAAACCGAAGAGCGAAAAGTGGTCACCGCAGAGACCCTGATGCAGCAGGTAGAGGAGTTGCTCCTTATAGACGAGATCTCTGAGGAAGCGAAGGTGGAGATTTTACAGAACGTACTCTCGATTTTGGAAGAGGAGAAGTAAGAGACATGGATCGGCAGCAGCAGTTATCAGCGGACGGCCGAGAGGCTTTTAAATCGTTCAATCGACTTTCGACAGAGGAGAAAGGCAATTTCATTGCACTCGCCAGCATTGTCTTGGCGGCTGAAACATCGCGAAAAGTCTCCACTGCCACAGACGAACAACTTGCCCAAGCAGCATCGATAATCAGCAAGGCGATTCAGGCAGCACGCGCCCACGACTTCAAGCAGGTCGCAGCCCCCGACGGCACATCCGCTATCGAGGTAAAGATTAGGAGAGCTAACGGGCAAGATGTAACATGTCTACTCTCTGAAGGAGCTAGAGGTAAGCCGTACCGAGAACTCGCGGACTACGGAAGGACACAGCTGCAAGGGGCAACGCTCCTATCAGACGCGGACTTTAGGTCCGTGGTAGAGAGTCTCTATTATGCAATTCGCGGCCTGAGGGTGGGTAACGAGGTTCTCCAAACAGAAGATGCAGCTCTTAAACAGACATATCAAATAGTCACACAAGGTGTGCGCAGGGACGGGCGTTATTCGTGGGCCAGTTTCGATTTGGATGAAGAGGGTGCCGTTGCTGATCGTCGCGTTCATGTTTGCGGCCACGACTGGCGCGTATTCGACCATAGTAGCCATTGCGCCTTGTTTGATGGCTCGCCCAGGGAATCAAAATAAATTGATCGTTGTTACTACCAAGAGCACCAATCAGTCATCCACTCCGCCCAGGTAGGCTCACGTGCAGAGATCGAACTCGCACAGCCTAGTGCAGGTTGACGGTTACGAAACTCCTCCATTTTTTGAGCTGTATACTGGGCATCCGCAGTGCACGAGCCAGGACCACCCCAGTTCTCGTTAGCCTGATTGGCTATCATAGCAAGCGTTCCTCCGATCACCGTACCTCGCGCAGAGAAGTCGAAGATCGCCTGGGGTGTCAGGATCCCTCCGGTCGGCGCGGCTACGTTGGTCGCGAACTGCTCTGAGAAGCCGAGCTCTTTAGCTCCGTAGTGGAACCCCTTTGCTCCGTAGTAACCAGTGATGCCGGTTTTGAGGCACTGAATACCCCTATTCCAGGAGCTACTACGATAGAGCTTCTCCATGAGCGCTCGGTCCTGGGTGTACGTGTACGTCGTCTTGCCACACACGTTTTCGACCTTCACCTCTGTCCATGCGCAACTTGCGGGATACGCACCTTCTCCCCTCACCGCCTCTGGTATAGCTGGATAGACTTGCCCCATCTTACCGATCACGCCATTGGCAAAGTACACCCTTACACATGCACCCTGAGGAACCTCCACACCCCTCATTATTGTCGGAATGTTGTAACCCGCTTCACATGAATAAGCCCTGATCGTCGAAAGCCCGGGGGCCTTCTGAATCATTTCATTGATACTCCGTCCGAGGGCGCTTGATGGGCCCCATGCATTTCTCTCGCAGTGCATGGCGATCTGACCAATATCCGGATTGCGACGAGCCAACATTTCAAACCCTCGCTGTAGGGAACCGTCCCCTACACCGAAGCACGCACCGACCCTACTCCCTAGTCCATTTGGATTTAGAAAGCTGACCGCTCGTCCATCATTGAGTATTAAGTGCGGCTGAGCGCACGCTCGCTGGTATTGATTCAGATAGAGCATCCCAGCCCCGCCTCCGACCAGCGCACAATCGGTCGCCAGCTCGAGAGTGGGATTGCTACCCCACCTGTCAGGCCAGTATGAATCATTGATCGCCTGCCGCAGTCCACCGGGGGGCACAAAGGGAGGCGGCTCTATCTGCGCGTGGGCGAGACCAACCAGACCCCCGCAATAGAGGCCTCCGCAAAAAAGATACAGTACTAAGGCTAGGAGTGCGGGCATTCCGTCCCATTTCAGAGCCTGCGTGCCAGCGGCGACCCAGACTTAAGCTTTTCCCTCGCTAAGATGCGCCAGAAACCACAAAGAATTCAGGGGAATCTCGCATGAATGCACCTGCATCTTCAGTAGTGTCGCGAAGTACTCTGTCATTACGGCTTTTACGGTCAAAGCTATGCGTATTCAAGGTACCAGGTCTTACGGCTGGCATACGTTCATCACTAGAAACTGGGCTATGCTGTCGGTGGCTTTGCTATCGGGGGTGAGCACCCCTCATGCACTGGCCGATACCCCTCCAAAGGAGATCTCCTTTACGGAGCTACTTGCACAGCAAACAGTGACGGTTCCCAGTGAGGGCGCACGATTTACGGTTCCATCTGGGTATCAGCTACGCGAGAGCAGCACTGGCCTGACTGTCACTGAATACAGCAAACTAGTAACTATCCTTGCGGATGCCAAGCCGATCGGGCCCACGACTGCCGTTTCCGGCAACTCTATTACTATGGATTTGAGCTCTGGCGGCCGGCTGGAGATAGCGACCGACGGTGTCATTAGAGGCATGCTACCGGAGCTCACCTACTGGGTGACGCTTTTCAGGGTCAGTCCTGCATCGACGCCTACTCTCGTAGGGCTGATTGGGAGGAAACCTGAGATATCTACTGTCTCTGCAGGAAGCAGCTATACCGTTACTGTATCTTCTCCCACTCAACCACTCTCGTTCGGTGTTGCACAATTGCCCTCCTCGGCCTTCGCGAAATCAGGGCAGATAACTTTCGTCAATCTTCAGGCCGCCGCTCAATCACCAGACCAATACGGTCTCGCTTCGTCCGCCGCTAGCTCAGCTTTAGCCATTAATTCATTATCTGGAATGGGCAGCAGCCCCTCGGCTGCGAGTGGTGGCAGTTCGGGCTCCGGTGGAGGAGCGCAGGGAGGTGCCCCTTCGGGCAGCTATCCTGGTGGCGGGCCCACAGGCGGTGGGACGCCAGGCGGAGGCGGCGGATCAGGACCAGGCACTCCGCCAGACGGTGGGGGAGGCGGTGGCAGTGGTGGTGGACCTCCGCCTTGTGGGGAAGCCAGGATCGTGATGGGCCCCCCTTCGTCAGCAAGCATTTCCCCCGCAGATCCGACGAACGCATCTGCTGACAGTCAGGATATCCCCTTTCTAGGAGGGGTCATTCGGGCAGCCCTCGGAACAGCTTCTGTTGTGATTGGCTCACTCAGGGTTGGAGCAGTGACCACTCTCGCAGTCACTAGCGACTCTCCGCAGACTATCCTACACGGAGCGTCTTACGCAGATGCATTTGCTGTCGGACTCCATTCATCGAGCGGTTCGAATACCAGCTCCGGCCAGGGCTCGTCGTTCGGCGCCTCCTCAGGGAGCGACGTACTGTACCTTGGTGGTATAGGCTATTCCCAAGACGCTAAGGGTCTGCATGGATTTGGGTGGGAACGAACCACACTCGCCGGGGGGCAAGAGGCCGTCCTTATCAAAACCCCAGGCACTATCAACAACGCTCTACTCACTTTTGGCACCCCAAACAAAGTTGGCTATGCGCACATCAAAGAGATCCAATTCGCACAAGGGGCACGGCTTACGTATGACATAACGGGATGGGAGGGGACGATAACGTATGCTCACCCCCAAGACGGAACATTAATCACACGATTCTCCAAGCAGCCAGCCTCTGACCAGAACCAAAACTTTCTTGAGGTAGTAAAAACCCTCCAAATAGGAGACACCATATTTGAGCTCGCTAAGTATACCTTTAGCGACTTTGGAGGTAAGACCTTCTACCCGACAAGTCAGACGGATCTTCGGTCAGGTGCAACGTATGACTACACATACAATGGCCCTGAGCTTCCAGTGCAGTGGACCACCGCCTCCCACACAAAGGACGATCCAAAGTACGGTAAGACTGTACGTGCGCTCAGTGGTGTCAGTGGCAATGCTGCAATCGCCTTCAAGGGCGGGGCGACTGATCTAATGCAGATTCCCGGGGACACCCCGTCTTTTCGAGCCAAGTTCTCCGAGATTCTAGTCGGCTCGCGACAGTACCTGATGGGCGGCGGCACGCTTGAGGAGCAGATAAAAGAGAAGTCAGGGGAGCCTTCCGAGGAGCTTTGGACTTCAAGCTTCGACGTAACGAATCCTACGTCGCGATTTGCCCTATACGAGCCGAATTGGCAGCAGAACAAGCACAACCATCCGGCTGTCAGCATCGATGGAGGGTTTAGAACCGAATACAAACGCAATCGTGTCGGTGCCATCGAAGAACTAAAACAGATCTTTGCCAATGGCGGAAGCTGGACCTCCACCTTTAAGCGCGAGGGATACTGGATACGCGAAGCTATCTATCCAGATGGCACAAAGGTCGCCCTCGATGGCGAACTCCCTTGGCCGACCAAAGTGTCCGTGACGACAGCTCTCGGAACCTACACAGCCACCTATGACTGGAAGTCGTACGTGCAGGATGGACTAGAGCAGAAGCTTCTCGCACGCGTCCACGAGACCGCTCCAAACGGACTCGTGTCTACCGCCACTCTCACCTGGAATGATGATACTTTGAAATCAATAACCGATAACAGCGGCCAAACAACCGAGTTCTCTCCGACGAGCAGAACCCTGAAGGCAGGGGACGGGCGGACTATGCTCGCCGAAAAGCTTTCTAGCACCTTTACTACTTTCAACTACGCCCATCCATCGCAGCAGACTCTCTTTGCCAACCTCGCGGGTGGGATTCTCACGCAGAAACAATCGCTCCTAGGTGCAACTATAAGCGAGGCTACCAGCAAGTTCGGTACCGCTGCAACGGGCGGGGGAGCACGTTCACTTCGTGCAGTAACCGGAGCATCGACGAACGCTGCCAACCACAAGAGCAGCACCTCTTCTAAGCAAGATCCAAGGTCATTCAAAGCTGCACAGACTGGCCCCGGCGGCACAGCTGAAACTACGCAGACACAGGGAAGCGAGAGCCGGAACGGCTCCTGTGGTCAGTGCACAGCTAATGGAGTGGTCGTAGGCCAAGGGGCCTGTGCCCAGAGCTTTATGACCGGACCAGCAGCAGGCACATCATACTCTTCACGTGGTGTCGGTATCGCCACCGCATATATCCGTTCTCGCAATGGAAAGTATTATGTATTTTTTGAGTGGTCGAATACCGTTCTTGGGAGCAAAGCTATCGTGCTGCTCACAAAAGGCTCTGATATCGGAGAAGTTAAGGAGTTTGAATTTGAACCACCCAGAGGGTGCACGCGCGAACTAAATCTTGCGTATTTCAAATCAGCGAAATCCCTCGGAAACTGCACGGTTGGAACTACCAACGGAGAACTGCTCCCCGACGGCACCTCCGTACCACTAGACCCGCCGCAGCCGATGGAATGCGAAATCGACCAGAAGGATGCTTGTAACGGTTTCGAAATGATCCTCGCCGCCGGCGTTGTCAATCCCGATACCGCCTCTCGAGAGCAGAGCAGTTCCGTGAAGCTAAACGGACCTGCGTTCCAGGAAAACGGCGAAACCTACGGATTCTCAGGGCACTACTCGAACCGACACTACGTGCAAGGAGACGCATCTGCATGCAGTTAGAAGAGGCCTGGAGACCTCGAGTTGGTAACGAAGAGCCCTTCGGCCAGGGGTGTCTACACACATCTCCGAGGTCGTCTTTGGCCAGAAAGATACTCAGATAAGCGGTACATGAGAGATACCACATGGAACATCGAAGAAGGGGTCATATGAGGAATGCCATAAGGATATACCCGCTACACGTTCTCTCCATCATCAGTAGCGCTCTCGCATACTGGCAAACAGTGACGGAGTGCTACGGTGCAGTCGAGGCACCATCTTCAATCGAATCCCCAACCTCTTTACGTCAACCCGCGGACGGAACTGTATCGAGTATTGGGGGATATACGGGGCTCCAGTTGCTGCCGAGCCTTGACGGGAAGTGGACTCCCGGCGGCACCTTCGATGACCTCAAGACCCGACTCGGGATCTCAGCTCTCTCGCTCGGACCGGTCGTTGTGACTAATGCCTACAGCAATCGCGCTAGCCAGCTTGGAGCGCAGCTCAGATTTTCTCACGAACTGGTTGCGATTCGCCGTCGTGACTCAAGCCTACTCGTAGTCAATACGCTAGGAGCCCCTATCGCTGTTTTCGAAGCATCAACCAGTCAACAGGTTTGGCCACAGCGTGCCCGTACCACTGCAACGGAAGCGAACCAAGAGATCGTAATTACCTTCAGTGATAGATCCAAACTCACATTAGCAAAGTTACCATTCACGAATTATCGCAGTGAATCGATGTTTCTTCTGAGTAAGGGTACAACACCTGCGGGCAAGGACGTATCTATCCGGTTTACTGTTTCTCCATCATCAAAAACCGTCACCTACTCTCAGATAGGAGGCCTGCTAATCACTGGAAGCGCTGCTACTGGACGGGTCGTCTTCCAGCATAAAGATATCTCGGTACAAAAGCTCACTCTCGAATTCCGCAACGGTAATATTACCACCGCCCGAGGTGCCGCTGATGAAGTTATGCTGCGCTTCGACACCAACGGCACCGCAGTGACCGGATTTACAGACAAATTCGGCTATAAGTCTACATTTATGTATCAGAACGGATTGCTAGCCGGTTCCTGCAACCATTACGGAGCGTGCGCTTCCATCAAGTACGACCGTGCCTCAGTGACGCACAGCGTCAACACTCACAACTACTCAATGGTCACCACCTACGACGCAACTAAAGGACTCCCTAGTACGCGCTCGTACCAGGGATGGAACACCTCCTATACATACGACCGAACTGCGACGCCGATGAATTGGAGAGTAGTAAGGGTAACCCACTCTTCTGCAACAGGTGCCTCAATCGAGCAGAGATATATGTATGATCCGTATGATCGATTGCTCAATTATCGGGATAATCAGGGATATGTTACCGACTATTCGTACGACCCCTCGAGCCTCACCCCCTACCACGAGCCCACGAGCATAAAAACCACTCTGGCGGGCAACACAATCGAGGACCTTTCGCTCAGATACACTTCAGATGGACTTCCTGAGCATCTCTCAAATGCACTCGTACGCGCTGGAGCCCCTGATCGAGAGATCATCTATGCGTACAATTCGCTGAGACAGGTGGTCTCCGTTACCTATGGTGATGGTACAACTACAAAAGCTAAGTACGACGACGCGAATTTCCCAGATGCCGCCACCTCTGTACTCACAAACAACTTCGGGTACGAAGCAAAGCTCAACAGCTTCGGACAGGTCACGCAGGTTGACTCAATCCCTGCAGCCTCCACAGTCGCATACTCATACGGTGCTGGGGGCGTACTGAGTTCAGTCTCGGAACATACACCTTCCACTGGTTCCGGATTCAAGTGGCAAGGCACCTACGCGAAAGGCCGCTATCTGAATGGCGAACGGCTGGCATGGACTGCACAAGGTACCACTGTAGCGATAACTAAACAGTACACATGGGACGATCTGTTTCGCGGTGTCGTGAAAACTCAAACCTCCTCCCCGAACGCCAGAACCGGCATGCCGAACGGATCCAAAATCCCGCTGCTAAGCCTTGTCTCAAAACAAGCTGAACAATCGGCAGCTTCAGAGACCACTACTGTCTCCAAGCCTCCTGGTGTCCGAGCCGATGCCTCGGGTTGTTCGCCCTGTTCCTGCCCGGTTCAATACGACGAAAACACCGGAGCAACGGTTCCGAACGGAGCTGAATATGATCCTTCGGTGAGTCTTAATGCTGTAGGTGGTGGAAAGCGAGAGAGATGATTCTGCAACGGAGTAAGATATGAATGAGAAGGCCTGCTGCGGCGTCACGACCTCGGTTTTTAAGGTAGGCCTGGTCGCCTCTCGCAGAGCAGCTCACTACCTACGACTAGCGTTACTGCTTGCCCTTACGGTCACCCAAGCAGCATCAGCGACGCCACCAACTACATCCGATGAGTGGATGGAATATCTGATAAATAATCCTCATGAAATGAACTCCGTCTGTGCCTCGCAGGGCACACCTGTCTCTGATGAATACCTGGCTAAGGTGCAACGCTATATGCAACGCAGGCTCGGTTCAGATTATCAGGCTTGGGTAGTATGGGGAGAGGACGGCACATCGATGATTGCAGGTTCTGAATCTCTCGGGCGAGCGGGCCCTTGCTCGAGCGGGAGCAGGAAGGGCTTTGCGCTATTGTTTCGGGAGCAGCCTACTCAGCTCACTGTCTTGCATGAATTGGGTCATTTTAAGGGGCAGTTCCTCCCGATATTCAATGAGTACGGATACGACGCAGCTGTCAAAGTATACGAGAACCTGCCGACCTATGCGAGCGAGTCCATGCTCGGTCAAACTGCCCAAGTCGGTAACGCAGAAACTAAAAGCGTCCAAGAGCTGCTCGCGGGCTCACGACGATGGAAATATCCTAATAGGCCCGGAGCATTCTCTCCAGCTGAGAAGGCGGCGCAAGCGCTTTATGCGATGACATGCGATGATCCTCAGAATCCAACAGCTCATTTAGTTGAATTCGAGCAGCCTGATCCGATCTCAAAGTGTCAGGCTCCACGACGGTATGGCCCGTCCCGTGGGGGATTTATATCGTTTAAGACCCGTCCGGCCAGAGTTGCTAGGCCGGCAGGCTGGACTCCAGCGCTAGGCTTGCCGCACCGTTCCCTCCTCGGAGGCCTCGAGGCTCTCCCTATAGCTCATCTTCCAACTTTTCGATGCAACAGCGGTGCTCGAAGCGAAGGTGAGATATACGCCAATTTCCTCTTCTCCCTCGCTGATCCTCATTCGTTGTCAATACTAGTTAATGACAACAATGGTTCGCTCGTGACCTCCCGTTGTCAGATAAGTAAAATGGAAACCTGGATGGGAGAGTGCATGCAAGCTAAGATGCAATCGTCAGATCCGGAACTTGCCCGCAGACAGTGGGTAGCCTTCGCAACCATGAATGGCCTCGACCCTGACAATAGTCGATCCTCTTCCTGGTATCGCCCACGCCCTAGTAGTATCCCAAGGTTTCCGATCCCCTCTTGGTAAATCCGATGAGTCGGAACGCCCGGCAAGTTCTCCCAGGATTTGATATGATTGAGCGAGATTCATCAAGGAAGGATACTCCGTCGAGCAGTTCCGTTGTGGATTCGCCGGAGTCACGTAACTGGAATTTCTTCCTTTTTGAGCCCTAGGCCAGCTATTCGGAGCGCAGGTTCCCGAGTGCGATAGAGGGGAGGAGGAACAGCATGAAGCTTAAGCTGACCTCTCTTCGTTCGATTCTTTTGAAACCAAACCCCCAACGGCTCGCCTTAAGCAATACGCCGCACGGTGCCCCTTTGAACCGACGACTCAATCGGTCTTAGAGCGCCCCAGGAGCAGAACGTGAGAAACCGATTTAGCCATACATTTTCTACCACCAAGTGCCTGGAAGCAGATCACATCCGGGAGACGTTGGGTCCCACCACTGCGTATCGCGACTGGGATCGTGTGTCTGACAGCCGGTCGTTATATAGACCACATTTGCACACACGTTGGAGAGCGTTTCCCCTCTTCCAGTCAGGTAGGCCATCAACCCCGGTACGTCGGTTGCAAAGGGGTTTTCGGCCCGGCTCAAAGGTTGGTCAGTCGGAGCGGTCGATTCATTTGGGAAGGAGGAAGTCGTCACGCAATTAACTGCATTTGGAACGAGGGATAATCCAAACATGGGAGCCCCGCCGTATTGCATGTTGAAATTTTGGGCGGAATGAAAAGCACCGACGCAGCTGAGAGATGCGGATTGTGCCGAAACGACTCCCCTATAACTAAATTGCCGGATATCCTGAAGCGATGGTGGCGAAGGTAATGGTAAAGCTATGTGGCCTCGGCGCGATGGCCCTCTAGGGCTCCTACACGAAGTTTGCAATGAGCTTTCGCCCGGTGGATTGGGCAGCAGGAGGATCTCTTTTTGGGCCGTCGCTCCCATCTCAAGGGGAAGAAACCGAAACCCCTTTTTTGTCACCTTGACAACACCGAGAGCCAACTCTTCCATCGGAACATCGTTGGGCACAACTACATAATTCTCCTCTGCTCGCGCTTCAAAGCGACTTAGCAAAGCTCTTCGACTTGCCGCGTAAGCAGGGCCCTCTTCTTGGTGAAAGGGCTTGTTTGCCCACCAACTGAGACCTCCCTCGCCAGTTGCCTTTACCCCTCCCGGCTTAAGCTCACCCGGACACTGAAAAAAGACAATATCACTCTCGTCTTGCACGAAGGGGGCAGATTTGAAGTTCGTTAGCATCTGAACCTCTAGTTGCAGCAACCGCTGCAGGAGATCCTGCTCGTCAGCCCGAACTTCGTGGGCACGCAAAGACAATGCGAGCCCCGACAGGGGTACGCAAAGATATATGAAAAATTTCACTGTACGGCTTTTAGCCCAACTGCCCATGTGGAAGCATATCCTCTGGGACTACTCAACCGCCCACTTTTCGAACACCTTCTATTCCTAAATACTCAATACTCGAATTTTAGAGATGCTCTTCAGGCCCAACTAGATTCCGCCTATCTCCCCATCCGCCCTCCATGGGCTGGCTCTGAAGACCGGACGACTTGAGTAGCCTTCCAGCCTGTGTTTCTATTATACAATAACGTATGTTCGTCGGCTCCCTGGAGGGCGTGTGCATTTTTCAAATAATCAGAGTAGACAGCTGCCTAGCCTGTTTCAGCGGCTAGGTGAAGCAATCGCTCGTATACCCGCTGAGCACAGACAGCAGACACAAGAAGCATTTGAAGCATTACTACCGTGGGTGCAAGAGAGAGAGAGACTTCTTGAGCACATAAACGCGACAACCAGCCGACTCGAATTGGGGCTGGCGGGGTTAACGCTCGAATTAACCGCTTCAGAGATGCAGTGCGAGGAGTTGCGGCGCTCACTAAGGACAGAACATCCACCGGAATGACATGGATATCGAATGTGCGGAATGTCTGCAAAATCAATCTAAGCGAGCATATCCATGATTCATCTTCGCAACATCACACCTGATCAGTTTTTAGATCTACAGATGGTAACTCTCCAGGAGATGAAAGATCTTGGGGAGTTTAGCTGCACGGCCCATGAAATAGCTCGAGCAGTTGGAGTTAGAGAACAGCTTACAGTTGCTTACTGCATGGCGAGGGAATCGCTACCCTCTCTGGCGAGTGTGTGTTTGTTTAGCCGACGTCTTAGCTTGTCTGAGAAGGATCAAGAGGAGGAACTAATAATCCGGGAGCTACGACTCAACCACGGGAATTTTTTGAGCGTCACTATGCAAGATGAGGGCACAGTGCAGGAAAGCGTAGACTGGGCCCTACGAACATTACCTCAGACACCAGAGGTAAAATCCTAACTATTTCCTGCAGAAAACGCGCGTGGGAAATCAGCGGGTCACGCTACTTGAGATCATACGAGGTAAAGCTTTATACCGGCCAGCGAAAAATGGTCGGTACGGATAGGAGAGACACTCTGCAAATCCGTTATTTTTGCAGTTAAACCGAAACCCTCGCTTTGGCGAGGCTCCCGTCTAACTAACAAAAGTCCGACCTGAGGAAGCTATAGAAACAATTTGAGCTTCTTGGCTTTCTCCATCAGCTCGGTCAACTGCTGGGGACTTCCCTCGACCATCACGATGATACGACATTCACAAGTAGTACTCTGTCGAAGAGGAGACTTTTTCTCTCTCTTCATTACTTCATGGCGCTCTGTTGGCTTCTGAGCCCTTTTATTGCCCAATCGGTCCATCCACTCGCCCAAAGCCCGTACTGGGTCATGAGGAGGTACAAAGGTCTCAGGTGCCTTCATAGAAGTACGTCGTTTGCCTTTCAGCTTCGCCGCAGTTTTCTTGCTCATGGTAAGTTCTCCATACGATTGTTCACCATCCACACCTTTCGGACCGTCCGAAGGTGTCTCAGGAAGATACAACCCTTCAGAGCGAACGAGCCGCTCTCAAGGGCGATATCTTCCGGCGCTGTCCATCTCGCACGAAGAAAAAGATAACAAAAACCTCTTTGAGTGTTCTCCTCCCGTACCAGCAACTTCTTGGTGAATGTGCCGCTACGGAGGAAACCGTCCTTCTACCCACAATTTTGATTCGAACTAATAGGATAATTGATCTGCGAAGCCTAATCCAATTCTACCCGTGCAGGGCTCGCTTTTAATGAGGGCGGATTTAACGTAGTCGAAAGCTGCCTGATATGGTTCGAATCGGCACTGGCGAAATACTTAACTACTGAAGCGTATAGACTAAAGAGGCTATGACAAAGCTATCGAGCATAGCGCACACCGGCCGAGCTTTTCCCCATAACGAATGTGGGATAGTTTACCTCGACGAGGGATGCATGGACGCAGAGAATGTTCGAAATCGCTTACTTTTAATAGCCGTGCTGTGTGTTTCCTTGTTCATTTCTGAGGGCATGGCTCAACCAGGCAACCTTTTGCCGCCCGGCGATCTTCCCGAGGGGCCTTTCACAGGCTTTGCTTCCTCTGTCAGTAAAAAGGGACAGGTGCTGGTCAAGCTTCAGCCCTCTGCCTTTCGGATCGCCAAGAACTCCCTCCGGAAGCGGCACAACATCGAAGCTCCTAGCGCTCACATGCTCCTGAAAGAGATAGCGAGACTCTTCGGTCTGCGCACGGGATCTCAGGTCTCCGGATCCTCGTTTTTGCTGAGTGGAGCCTCCCTAAACAAGGCAAAGCTCCAAAAGCTCAGGAGGCGTGGTGTGGTTTCGCGCGTCGAGCCTAACTACCGCATGAACGCATTTGTTGAGCCGAATGACTTCCTGTATCGGCTGGGGTTCCTCTGGGGGATTCACAACACCGGAGTGTTCGGCGGTGTGGCGGGGATTGATATCGATGCCTTGGGCGCATGGGATATCTCTGTGGGAGATCCAGAACTCGTGGTTGCAGTCATCGATACCGGCATCTACACCAATCATCCCGACTTAGTCTCCAATATCTGGCGCAACCCGAGCGAGGTTCCCGACAACGGGATTGATGATGACAAGAATGGATTCGTCGATGACATCAACGGCTGGGATGTCGTCGATAATGACAACAATCCGAACGACGAGATGTTTCACGGTACGCACTGCGCAGGAATCATCGCGGCGTCTCTCGGTAACAACCGCGGTCTGTGTGGAGTTGCTCCGCGTGTGAAGCTTTTGCCGTTACGAGTTCTCAACGCGAAAGGTGAAGGAGACTCCGCGGGCGTGATGAAAGCGGTTCGGTATGCAATCGACCTTCGCAAGCGCGGTGAGAATATTCGCGTCATCTCTGCCTCCTTGGGTGGTGGCGAGCACCTGGACTCGTTCAAAGAGATCCTCGATGAGGCTAACCGCTACGGGATAGTGTTCGTTGCAGCCGCTGGTAACGACGGCAAGAACAACGACGAACAGCCTACCTATCCAGCGAATTACCCGTCGCCAAACGTGATCTCCGTAGCCGCGCTCGACTCGTCCGGTCGACTCGCTTCGTTTTCTAATTATGGTAAGAAGACCGTCGACGTGGGTGCCCCGGGGGTCTTTATCTGGAGCTCGTTTCTTTTTGGTTTCTACCTCCCCTTCGATGGGACCTCGATGGCGGCTCCCTTCGTTAGTGGTACAGCGGCGCTTATCCTCTCTGAGCGGCCACAGCTGACACCTTCGCAGGTAATCTCGCTCCTCAAGCGCTCGTCCAAGCCGCTTCCAGAGCTTCAGGGAAAGATGACAGCTCCTGGAATTATCAGCGCTGCTCGAGCGCTGCGCACGCGGTAGCTCATAGCTGTCGGCACGACTGTTTCGGTATTTTCATCCGTGTCGATCGAATGCACACTACAGGTGGCTATCGGAGGAGTTTATGGGTGCATTGAAGGTCTGCAGATTGTGCGTATTCGCTCTACTAACCCTAGGGTTTCTCTCGAGCGCAGTAGCTCAAACCTCGAAGTATGAGGGAGTCTCGGTAGTATTCGGACTTCCAGACGAAGTGGCAGCCTTTGATCCGCAGTCGGGAAAGCTCTCGATATTGACGATCGCTCGTGACGCCTTTCAGGAACGCGCTAGTACGATGGTGCAAGGAAACGTGTGGCAAGTGACCGCCTCTCCTACACAATACGTCGTCGCTACAGGAATGGGCCGCACGGCGCTCGATGCCCCGATTCGGGTGCTTTCATTCACGAAGGATCTGAAAAACTCACGGGAGGTTTTCTCCTTCTCAAGTGAGCGAGCAGAGGTTCCTTTCTTGAAGTGGCTCAGCGCGAAGGGAGCCGCGTCAAAGGTCGCCATCGCCTTTTTTGAGTCGAAGTACATGACCAAGATCGGCTTTCTCACCCCAGCGGAGAATACGCCATGGCGGTTCGAAGAGGTTTCTTCGTTGCGTATGGGGACAGCAGTTGATGTGCACGGTGATTACGTCGTCGTCGGTAGGCCGTACGGTGATATACAAGGACAGGACGGAGATCTCGTTCTCTTTAAGGATGGAGCTAGAGAGCTACTTCCGAGCTATCGAGGAGTTCGTGCAGTTCGGCTGGTCGGCGATCCAGACGATCCCGCGGTATTCATCGCCGATGGTTGGCATCAGAACTATGGACAGCTAGCGCAAGGCCGCGTCAGCCTTCTGCGCAAAGATACAAAAACTGGAAAATTCGCCCTTCAGATGGTCGATAAAGACGATGCGCAGTATGGGTTTTCTAAGTTCGTTGATTTCATGATCGATGGAAAACGGTATGTGGCAGCTCTCGGACCGAAGCAGGTTGTCGTGTATGGCCCTGAGGATCTCTGGAAGCGGAGTGTCGTGTACTCCAGGGCTCAAGAGGACTCGATGATGGATATGGCCCTAGTGACGAGCGATGAAAAGCGCGCGTGGTTTGCGGTCGTCGACAAGGGATTGCGGCTGGTTTCTTTTCCTTAGGGAAGCGAGGCAAAACCTACCCCACCCGCGAGAAAGGGGAGGTTTGATTGATATTTGATTTTCGCGGCGGAGAAAAACCGCAGAGGTATCCTCTGCGATACATTGAGGATTTTTCTTTGTCGCGAAAATCGAAGAGCAATCAAAGATCCGCTTTCGCAGCAGGGAGGGGTTTTGCCTCGCTTCCCTTAGTACGACCTAATCGGGGAGCTTCTCCGCAGTCTCGATGAAGACATCGACCAGCTGTCCTACGTAAATCGGTAGATTCTTGCCGTCAAAGGAGTACACGACCTGTAAGACGCGGGTGTCTACGCGCTCAGAGCTCTCGCCTGTCAACGAGCGTTTGGGGATAACATACGGCTCGAATCTCACAAACGTGAGCGGGAAGGTAATTGAGGTGTTCCCACGCAGCACCGCCGATGCAGCGCTACCGGGCTTGACCCTCCATGCATCGTTTTCGTCAACATCGACACGCACCGCGAGCGGCGAGGTCGTTCCTAATATCATCAGGGGCGATGAGAGTGCTTGGGCGGGCGCAAACTCACCTACTCGGATCTTCGATTGAAGTACCGTCCCATTGATCGGAGAGCGAACCGCCATTCTGTCCAAGGTTGTTTCGGTGGCTTTGACGAGAGATTCGGCTTCTGCGAGAGCAGCTTTCGCTATTTCGACGGCACTCTCTCGCTTGAGAAGCTCTCCCCGAGTAATAGCACGGGTGTCTCCTACGGTCTTGTAGATAGAGAGCTGGGTCTGCGTATCCGCCAGCTGAGCCTTGGCTCGCTCGACCTGTGCCTTGCGAACCGAAAGCTCTGCTAAAGGCTCACGATCGTCGAGTGAAAAGAGTGGTTGGTTGACAGAGACCTGATCCCCGGCCTTCACGAATACCACCTTCACGACCCCGGGCAGGGCTGAAGCTATGGCGATGTTCTCTGAGATCGATTCCACTATACCGGAGCCAGCAACAAAGAGCTCAAACGGTGCCTTGGCTGGTTCGACCACGGGAGCAGCTACGGGTGCCGGAACGCTCCCTGCCACTACGGTACGGATTACGAAGAGTATCCCTACGAGCGCCAGAACTGGAAGAATGTAGAATCGAATCATAGTTCCCCGATATGCACCTGCTTAAATTCCAAACTCCGCGGGCGAGTTCGCCACTTTTGTTATCTTTCCGTCGTCCATCGCAGCGATTCTATCGGCGAAGCGAAAGATGCGCGCGTCGTGAGTAACGATCACGAGGGTTCGCTGCCCTTGCAAAGCCTCCGCTCGAAAGAGCTCCATAATCTCCTCTCCCGTAGTGTGATCGAGGGCGCTCGTAGGTTCGTCGCACACGATGAGCTTGGGGTTGTGTGCAAGCGCTCGTGCGATGGCGACCCGTTGCTGCTGGCCACCGGAGAGCTCCGTTGGAAGGGTCTTGAGCTTCTCTTTTAGGCCTACCTCTACCAGCACCTCTTCTGCTCGTACGTGGGCATCGGCGCGAGATATGCCATTCAAGAGTAACGGTATGCTCACGTTCTCAGTCGTAGTGAGGGACGGTATGAGGTTATACGATTGAAAAACGAAGCCGACGTTCTTACCGCGATATGATGTACGCTCGATGTCACTCATCGCTTTCATGTCGTGGTCGAAAACCCGACACATCCCTTGGTCCTGGGTGAGGATTCCAGCGATTATCGATATAAGGGTCGTTTTACCGCATCCAGATGGACCGACCAGCATGAAGAGCTCTCCTGTCTCGATCTCGAGGTCTATGCCGCGCAGAGCCGGAGTGATGCTGGTCCTCGTTACGTAGCTCTTTGTAATACCTGTGCAGGATATCGCAGCGCCCATCTCACCCTCGAAATACGATAGCGGGTTCGAGACGGAGAACCTTCCAAAGGCTGAAGATAATCGTGAGCAGAGT
>JBILEW010000051.1:0-24804 GCA_044351885.1 Bdellovibrionota bacterium | reverse complement strand
AAGCAAACCGTCGTCGTAAAGCAGTCCCTCTCTGATGACGAACGGAAGCGTATCAACAAGCTGATCAAGGATACCAAGCTCAAGGTAACATCACAGATTCAAGGCGATCAGGTGCGAGTTACCGGCAAGAAGAAGGACGATCTCCAAACGGCGATCGCCGAGCTACGAGCGAAGGTGACGGATATCGATTTACAGTTCGTGAACTTTAGGGACTGAGGTGAAGGCCGCTAACGTAAGCTTCAGCTTACATCACCGTTCGTTTGAAGCAGACGGACAGGTTTCTGAACAAGCTCGAGTCGCGCGCGATTTGGCAAAGCGCACTATCGAATCACACTTCAACACGCACACCACAAAGGAAGCGCTCGATTTCATCAATTCAGTGAGCACCCACCCTTTCGAATTCTCGGGTACTCATCTGCGAGGCCTGCGCCCGCAATCGCCCGTCTCCACCGGTGGAATCCCTGATCCGTACGGACTTAAAGGCGGCGCCGCTCGAGAGGCTCTGATCGAGACGCTCAACCTCAGATCGCCTGAAAAACCGCGAGATCTAGACCTCATTCGAAGAGGCAGCCACTTCACCGAAAGGGACGAGGAGATCGCCCGCGAGTTCATGCCTCGTGACTATCATCACGGCGCGCGAGTGGAACTTGTCACCGAGCTGCCGCGTTACCTCGCATCTCGCGACCTCACTATCAACGAAGTAGCTATCCTTGATGGCATAGTACACACCTCAATCCTTGCCATACTCGATACAATCGGTCAGCTAGTACGGCCAAGCCGCTACCGTGGCGGTACCCTACACCGAGACCCGAGTATCAGCGGACGAACACTTCTGAAGATGGTGAGATTGAAAGCAGAAGGGGCAGTGCGAGGTGAGCTGTGGGGGCTCGTCGGAATACCGCTCGAAACGAACTACTCGGAGGTAGATCTCGCCATCCACCTCAACAAAGCATATCAGCGCAACAAGCTCGTTGCCGAACTCTTCGCTTCGTACTGCGTTTCCCTTGGTCTCATCAATCCAGATAAGGACGCGCTGCAGTACCTTCTGTCAGAGCTGGCTCACTTGAGCCACGGGGAGCACTGCCTACTCCGAGACGTGCCACCCGAAGACCTTCCGCCCCTCTTCGAGTGAACACTACGGCGATCACGATAATACTCGAGAACGCGCCATCTCCTCAGACAACTGCATCCAAAGGGCCCCTACTTCAACATCAGTGCCACCACAATTTTCGACCACCCTATCGGCAAAAACTCTCGAAGGCTCGCAGAACTGCATGTGCATCGGATGCACACTCGCCTCCCACTGCTGTTTGACGCTCTCACGGGTACGTCCGCGCTCTCTGACATCTCGCTCGATACGACGATTCAGGCGCACATCGTCCGGAGCTACCGTGAAGATCCTCGTATCGAGCAGTGCACGCACTTCAGGATTCGAGAAGAGCAAGATACCCTCAACGATGACGACTGGCCGCGGCTCGAGGTGCTGCGTTCGTCCGATGGCTCGGGTATGTAGCGCAAAATCATACGTAGGACAGTCTACACTTACTCCTGAGCGAAGCTCTTTAAGGTGCTTAACCAGGAGCGAAAACTCCAAGGCATCTGGATGATCATAGTTCGCAGAGGAGCGCTGCTCGAATTCCAGATGCGCCTGACAGCGATAATACCAGTCGAGCTCAATCAAAGCGGCCCTGTCATTTCCTGCACACTGGACCAGTCGGCGAGCAAGAGTCGACTTACCACTAGCGGTACCACCTGCGATTCCTATCAAGAACGGAGTCATGCCTACTGCCTTATCGGGCGCGCCCTCAGTATTTCACCAGATAATACTCGCACGAGATATCAAAGGCGGCTACGGTCTTCCTCCGAGAGGAGCAGCTGTGACGCTACAAAGCGTGCGCTTCGATCAAGGCACGAGCAGACGCCTTCGGATCCTCGAGGGAATCAAACCAGCGAGAATCATAGTCGCCCGCGTTGATCGTTTTCCCCTCCTCCATCACCTTGAGCTGTTCGAGGAATGGTGCATAAAAGGGACCCCGCCCCGCAGCACCTGGAATATTGAGGACCTGAAAGACCGGCCTTTCTTCCTTGGTGGCATAACACCCATCGATACTCCCAGCCAACTGACTGTCGAGAAGGAGTTGAGTAAAGGCCGAAAGCCCTGGGCCATCGGGCGCGAGAACCACCGCGCGCTTGCCGCCGATCGAGCCTGCAAGCGCGGTTCTTACTTCAAAAGTCAGAACAGAAGGCAGAACGGTTTCGGTGTACCCTGGGGCTAGTTCGCGAGCTGGGACCTCCTCGTCCTTGTAGGCTAGCTGCACCCTCACGAGCTCACTTGTCGAGCGAGAGGCAGTGCGCGCCTCAAAGGCCACCATCTCCTCCGCCCATATCGCGCTCCAACGAGCTGGCATACCTTCGGTGCCCTTACCGTCGATGACGATAGAGGATCCCTTCTCTACCGCGGATCTGATCACCTCGCGGGAATACTCCTCTAATCGGTGATCGTGAAAAGCCTTTTCAGAGCCCAACTTCGCCGAGCCTATGAAATAAATTGCGGGCTTGTCTGCCAAGCGCTTGATCGTGCCGAGAACTTCGCTCCGCTCGGCTGGTCCGATTCGTTCGATCTTGTTCAGGTAGCTCTCTGCCTGATTTTTCTCGCCTCGCCTCCACAGCTCCATGTAGTTCCGGCGGTGGTATACGATGCGCTGCGCTGCCACCATATTATCGAGCAATGCGAGGAATGCCTTTTCAGAGGCCCCGTATGGGTACAATCCAAATCCATTGTCATGCAAACGATGAAAAACATCCGCCTGCACTGCCCGCTCTTGTGGGTCGAGCCTCTCTCGAACAGGGGGGGGAGAATGCCTTGCGTCCCTGTACAGGCTCTGAATGAAGCTAACGCACTCGTCAGCCTCTGGACCATCAACGGCAACCACGAACGGGGCGTAGTGTTCTGACTTACCGACTCCGCATCGAACGATCTCCTCGAATTGCCTCGCTGTGGGGGCCCAAAAGGTCTCACCTCGCGACGTGGTCGACGATGCAAAGATGATCTCCGTATACCCTTTTCGACAATCGAACGGGCCAACCGGGCCGCGATTGCGGATCTGCTGATTAGTAGCGGGCGAATACACTTCAAAGAGCGTTCCGAGCCCCCCCTCTACGTATAGAAGAACGGACTGCTGTCCGACTGCATGCAGCAACGGGGTCCTGAGCATCCACCCACGCTGCTTCTCCAGTACCTGTCCACACCTTCCCACATCCATCGGTGTTTCGTAGGAAGCGAGGTCGCCGTACAGCTTGAGCAGCACATTAGCTATCTCTGCGTCACACGGCCCATGTTTCTCCTCGTACTCAGCGATAGCTCCTTGGTAACACAGGATCGCCCATCCCATCGCCCCCGTAACAGCTCCACCACACGACATCCCGACACCATCAGCAACAAGGGGTGCAACGAGCTTGGGGATCCATAACTTCGTCCCCATAGGTAATGCATAGTCACGTGCAGTGCCGTTGAAGCAGATCTTTTGACTCCCATCGTAACAATGGAGAAAGTCCACGACCTGCCGGTGGGAGAAGTGATGTGCGGGCGCCCCATCCATATCGACTACGGACGCGTTTCCGCCTGCCAACATGAGCAATCGAAAATCGTCCATATTGGCAGCGGCTTTGAGCGCCCGGTAATCAGCGCGATTGCTGACAGCCCGGTAAAAGCTCGTGTTGATTGAAGGCGCTTCTGAAGGGGAGTCAGCAACGGTCCTACGGGGACCTGTCGTAGGGGATGTAGCGCTCGAACCTTGACCGACGTCCTGCCTCAGATCCACATGTCCTCCGGAAACGGGAAAAGAAATTATTCTGATTTCTATACCGATTTGCTTTCCGTTAGTACATATAACAGTCATCTCTGTGACGAAAAACAAGACTTTGTCTATGGGGCGCCCCTCCCCACTAGACTTACAGTCCACAACGCGTTACGAGGGAGCGTCTAGTGACGAAATCAGGGATCCCGTATGCACTTATCCCCCCTCAAAACGACCGTTCCCGACTGTTCCCTCTATGCAGTTGAACGCAAGAGTCCGCTTCCGGGTGTTGCCGAAGTAGTTGTCTCCACCCCCGAATCGCGAGCTATCTGTAACGATCCCTTCGTTCTGGGGATCGACTATACACGCAAACTTACGGTGGCCGGCGCAAAGGCTTTGCGAGGATTACGACAGCTCGAGCTCTTCAAAGGGAGCGAGCGCTCGACGCATGTTCTGACTATCTTACGAGGGGGCCTCAATTTCGGACTCAGGGAAGCAATAGCAGATGCATTTTCGTGGAACGGGCATGGAGCATGGTTCATCAGCGCCCAACGACGCCTCTCGAATTTCAACACGGGCGAATGGGAGATCATCGAAGATGCGTACGCAAAGATCTATCCGGCAGGTGAGATGGACATCGTATTCGGCGATGTCGTTGCGACTGGAACAAGCCTCAAGCACGGATTACTAAAGCTCGAAGAAGAGCTCAAACCATCGGTAATCTACCGCTCTGTAACCTTCTTCACGATCGGCGCTGCTGTTTCAGGCGACATCCTGGCAGAGTGGAAAGCGCGCATCGAAAAGGCACAAGGCGCTCCCGTACACTGCACGGTGGTGTACTTCGAGGGCGTGTTCGGAGTAGCAGGCCCCGAAACCCCGATAACCATCAAGATCGATGGTACCGACCTATTGCGTCGCGATGGTGCAATCGCCCCGGAATTCATCGCCTCGCAGTACGAAAACCCAGCATTTCCCTTGGAAAGATGCACAATTTACGATGCCGGCTCGCGCGCCTTTCACGTACCTGAATACCTTGAGGATGTGATCGACTACTGGAGCAAGGTTAAGGGCCTGGCATCCAACGGCATGAGCTTCAAACAGCTCGTTGCGGAGCGTTGCCCAGAGGTCGAGGTCTCGCGCTTCGGCAACATTGAGCTAGCAGACCTCGCGGATAAACAGCTCAAAGGTTTGCATCGCTTGATCGAAAAGTAATCGGCGGTTTCGTGCGCCCTGGAGGTCACTGATAAAGCCTGCATGAGGTCGTTGACTCGCGCCGCAAGGCTACTATCGGAGTTATTGCCGACTCTGATCGCGATGAAGATGGACAAAGAGTTCGGCGAGGGCAGCGAGGGTTTAGAAACTGCTTACTCGAGCAGTTATCGGCTACGCTATCGAGGTACGCCGTATAGTGAGTGCAGGTCTCGTTAGAGCACTTGAAGGCCCCACTCCGCCGACTATTTTCTTTCCCCCCCCCTCACCGTTCTCTCCGCTCTCTTTGTGAACACTCAACCCTTGGTCCATCGATCAATCTCCAATCAAGGCCCAATCACCATCCTTCTTGTGCAATACCCTACTTCTCCCCCACTCTAAACTCGGAGACGCCGAAAACATAGGCGCTATCAGCAAGTTAGGAGGCAAGAGGCGGAACTGGATGTCTGTGGTTTCCCATCCCCCTAGGAGAAGGAATCAAAAGCATCCACCCCTCGTTGTGTAGCCCCTGCCCTCCCCGTACAATCACCTTATTCTATGCAACCTCAACGCCAGACCACCGGCCCCCTTCAAACAGAGCCTCCGAATTTAGGCCAACTGGAGACCCGTGTATCCAGCCCAAGGCCCGCAACTGAGCCGAACGTCTTCGCGCGCCTGGACCGTCCACCTATAGTTTCAATCGATGGCGGTGCAGGTTCTGGTAAGTCTTCGGTAGCTAAATTAGTAGCTGACGCCATCGGTGGGGCCCCTATCCTCGATTCAGGTCGTTGGTTCCGAGCCCTGGGATTCATCGCCCTTCGCAACAACATCGATCCTCAGAATGCAGCGCAGATCGAAGCGCTAGGAATTCGCTTCTCGTTCTCCGGTGCTCCGAAGGACTCACCTCACGAAATCATAGCCAAGGAGTTGCTCACTCACGATTCCATTTCTTCAGGAATATCGACCGAAGACTTGGAAACTCAAGCGGTGGCTGATGCTGCTTCGAAGATCGGTAAGCACAGAGGGTTACGTGAGATCTTTCAGAGTCGCCAACTCGAAGAAGCCCTCAAAGGGTGTATTACTGTTGGTCGAGCTCAAGGCTCAGAGGTGTTCACTCAAGAATTTTCTCAGCTTACGGGCCAGCCCGTGTTGCGTATCTTACTTCACGCAGATCTCGAAACTCGCGCCACCCGACGATTCCATCAACAAAATGATCGCTCTCCGACCAAAGAAGAGCTCGCTACCATCACCGGCGATCTGCGTACAAGAGATACACGCGACATGACCAGAGATATTGCGCCCCTCATGAGCCCTGAGCAAGCCCGAGAGAGGGGGTACATCGTCATTGACACGTCAACTATCTCATCTGCGGATGTAGCAGAGCAGATCGTCAGTCACATTCGAAAACTCGTTCCGAATCTCTCCACGGACAGATCGATTTAATATACAATTAAAGAAGTCGGATGTTCCGTTTAGCCCGCATCCGAACAGAAGGTCTTTATGAGCCAGGTAATATACAACGTCACCCTCGGAGTCTCGAATGCTGTTCATGAGCAGTGGGTCGAATGGATGAAGCGCGAGCACATCCCCGAGATCCTTCAAACTGGCCTGTTTACATCAGCCAGGCTTTTAAAGGTTCACTCCGATCACCTGTCGACTCCGACATACGCCGTTCAATACCTCTGCGACAACATCGAACGTTACGAAGAGTATATGAAGACGTGCGCGCCGGCTCTTCAGGCAGCTCACCAAGCTCGCTTCGGCGAGCATGCGCATGCGATTAGGACCGTGCTTGAGATCCTGGAGGAGTTCTAAGGCGGGGTAGCCCTATAGTGATCCGCAAGTAGGAGGGACGGCGTCCCCGCCGTCCGTGCTAGCCCCCTCAACGATAATCGGAGTCTCGGGGAGGGCGACCGTGTCGGTCGCCGTTCATTGGCACACCGACATACGCTGAGATCCCAATGAGACAACGACAACGGGTTCATCGCAACGATAGCGAGGGCAGGTCGTGGGTTCCGGCTCACGGCGACACGCCGTCCCTCCTGGCTCATAAAGCATCTTCGCCACCGCCACCCTGAGTGCTACCCTGCGGTGGCACGAGGGAAGTTAGGCACCGCAGCAGGATGAGAGGCGCCTCGCTTGCCCAAGGAGACTCTCGATGGCCACCTCGGTATTATATGCGTTCTTCAGCCGCCGCATGGCGGTCATTCTGTTCTTGGGGTTTTGCTCGGGACTTCCATTAGCCCTCACCGGGGGAACGCTCCAAGCGTGGATGAAGGACGAAGGGATCGATCTTGCCACTATCGGACGCTTCGCACTCGTCGGACTCCCCTACACCGCGAAATTTCTCTGGTCCCCATTCCTCGACAGCGTACCGCCACCCTTTTGGGGCCGCAGGAGGGGCTGGGCTATTCTCACGCAGATAGCCCTCGTGGCAGCCATAGCCGCCATGGCGTTCGCGTCTCCCAAGACACACATCCATGAATTGATCATCGTTGCTATCGCTCTAGCATTCTTCAGCGCTTCTCAGGACATCGTGACAGATGCATTCCGCACCGAGCTGGTCGATAAAGACCAGATGGGTAAGGCTGCCGGTGTGTACGTCATGGGCTACCGCCTCGCGATGCTCGTAAGCGGCGCAGCAGCGCTTGAGATGGCCGAGCACCTTCCGTGGAAGACGGTGTACCTGATCCTTGCTGGTGTCATGGCGCTCGCGTCCGCAGCGACAGTTTTTGCGCCGGAGCCCCCGATCGCGCAGGATGCTCCCGCCCAGAGCGGCTCTTGGAACGAACGGGTAACGCGACCATTCCTCGACTTCTTCACTCGCGCTGGAGCGATCGAGATCCTCCTGTTCGTAATGATCTATAAACTCTCGACGATGATGGCGACCGCCCTCACCACGCCCTTCCTAATGGAGATCGGGTTCTCGAAAGCTGAGATTGGCCGGGTCACCAAGGTCTTTGGTCTCATAGCCACTATCATCGGAACCCTCGCGGGCGGTGCTATGATGGACCGAATCGGACTGAAGCGGGCGCTGTGGATCTTCGGGCTCCTCCAAGGAACCGCAGGGCTAGCCTTCATCTTGATCGCCTCAATCGGCTACAACCTCCCGCTCTTGACCCTAGTTATATTCGTAGAGAACTTCATGATGGGTCTCGGTGTAGCAGCCCTGCAAGGATTCATGATGTCGGTGTGCAATCGACAGTTCACGGGAACGCAGTTCGCTCTACTCTCGAGCATCACGGCTGTTTCGCGGGTCGTTCTCGTCTCACAGGCTGGAGTCATCGTCGAGAAGCTCGGCTGGATCCACTACTTTGTTTTCTCTGCATTGCTAGCGATCCCCTCCCTCCTTCTCCTGCTACGATTCGACACATGGCAATCACTAGAGCGCAGAGCGCTTACATGGAAGGACAAACTCCAAGGGATCGCCTTTGTCTCCGGATTGGCCTGCATCGCTTCCGAACCGATGTGGACCTGGCTCGATCTCAAGTGGGCAGCAAGCCAGCTCTCATGGACTGGTGCTGTAGTCATCGGATTCGCCGTATTGGCTGGGCTCCTTCCGCAGTCCAGGACTAAACGATCTCCTTCTTGAAAACTACGGACGGCGAGGATGCCGTCCCTCCTGAGCTGTTTTCGGTCTTCCTAACTATTTTTCCTAATCGCTAATACTCAAGCTCTCGGTATTACATCCAGCCGGGGCTCTTATTCCGCCCTTGTTTGCCGGCTCTCTGTAGCATCCCATCCGAGTAGCAAGACAGCAGCAACGATCAGGCCCATCGCAATCAGCACCTTCATACTCGGTCGCTCGTGGAACAATGCCATTGAAAGAACAACGGTCGGAATAAACGAGAGACCCCGCACCGTCGACGCAGCGGACATATCAATCGCCCTCGCAGCACTACTAAAGGTCCAAACACTCGCACACAAAAAAAGTGCCATGAGCGCAGGCCAAACAAGTGACGAGCGCTCCACCTCGCCACGCTCGGGAGTGAAGAGCCACACCACAGAAGCGAGCACAAGGCTGAAGAGGTAGTAGAAAAAAGTCGTGTTCGAGGGGCTTAGGTGTCTACCACTAATCTTGTAGAGAAATGTGCCGATACCGAGGCACAGCGCCGAAACGACCGCCCAAGCGAATCCGACCACCGATGGAGTTACTTGCATCTCGCTTACCCTACCTCTTTATAGCCACGGTATAGAAACTCGTCTCATCGAAATTGTCCCCTTGTTCCTCGACTGTGAATCCGGCAGTCGAAAGATATCGAGAGAATTCATCCCGAGAGAAAGCGCGGTGGTCGATGGAATCAGAGAAGCGAAAAGAAGCGCCGTTGAATTCACCTGAGTAGTCGGCCCTCCATTTTACGACATAGGGCGACTCGCTGACGCGTTCAGTAGTTGACTCCCTGACGATCTTCGAGCTCGCATCACCAACAGAGATACGACCGTTGAAATACTTCGTGGCTTGGATCCGAGTATCTTCGTAGTTGTCTGCGAACAACTTCCCCGAATCCACGAGCGCTCTGCGACACGATGTAAGCGCTTGCAAGAGATCCTCATCGGTCGTCATGTGGGTAAAGACCCGTCCAATGACGAAGACGATATCGAACTCGTTGTCGAAGGGTAGGCTCCTCAGGTCCGCTTTGAGAACACAAGCCCCTGGGAGTTGTTTCCTTCCCGTAGCCACCATTTCATCTGTGTAATCAACCGCAGTAAGAAGAAGCCCCTTCGATTGAAGTCGCGCTGCGACTTGAAACATGCCGCCAACGAACAACACTCGCTCGCCTGCTGAAGCTCGGCATGTACTCGACACAAAATCTGCTACGGACTCTGAGTCCAAGGTGAGATCATAAAACCTCGAGCAGATCTCGGCATATGTGGAGTAGGTGTCAGACATTTCCCCTGTAGCCGGACTACTTTTATCACCTCACACAGGCGCTTGCCACATGGAACTTCCGAAGAGCAGCCTCGCACCATTGAGGTGTACAGTGAATAACCATCCCGCTAGTCATTAGTAGCGGTGGAGCAGATTGAGGCCGATCGCCATAGCATGTATCGCTGCGGCAGGCGCAAGAGAATTTCCCATTCCGCCCGCAGCTATGAATTCGATACTGCCCGATTTGGCGTTGTGGCGCACCTCAAATCCGCTAGACCCACCACCGGGACGAACACAGGTGAGGGTGTCGTGGAAATGTTCGCTGTTCAAATGGTCGAAGAGACCCGGATGCAGCTCGCGTACTCCAGCGACGAGGAACGCATAATCATTTTCCCGAGGAACGGACATTCCGACACCCGGCTCCTTGGTCGCTCCAATCAGAACATACGGACGCGACCTTGTATGTGGATCCCAATACTGCTACACGATGTTCACCGATCCGGCGGAAGCCGGTGCACCGACGGATCCTGTTCCTTCAGGCAGCCACTCCCCCGGTACTCGAATCACCTGGCCACGATTACCCGGAATGCTGACTTGGTCGACTTTGGCCGTCGGCATCGCTCCCTTGCCGAGCCCCAAGGCCGATATCGTCAAATCGAAGCCCGGCAGGGCGGTATCGTTTTCCACTCGCGCAGAATGAAACGTGACCCCGCGCGCGCGCAGCTCACCGATCAGGAAATCGCGATATGCCGCTCCGCTTAGTATATATGAATCGAACGTCATGGACTTCGCGAAGCCAGCTATCGAGGAATCGCGGATCCTGAGGTTGGCATCCGGCATGCGTTGCAGCTGACTAATCATATCGCTATCGAGATTGGCTGCATCGCGATAGTGATAGGTCGTTTCGGCGCGGCGCAGCGGAGCCCCCGCCTCAATCAAGTAATCGAATGCTGGCTGGGAATTTCGCCAATACCGCTCGACGCTGGCTCCTTGCGGCTCCAAGATTCCGATCGCTCCACTCATCGAGCATGCGGAATTCGGATCGCTGAAGACCTCGACTATGGCGCCTGCTTCGCTAAATATCAGCGCGGAATGGAGACCGAAAGTTCCCGCACCGAGAACAGCCACGCGCACTTCTTCAAGACGTCCAAAGTTCGACAATACACGCTGAGGATCGAATCCATCGATCTTCGGCAACGGAAAACGCTCGTCACCGCCAGCGATTAAGCTCGGTAGAACAGATGAAAAAAGATTCAGCGCGCGGTCAATTTTCGGCGTAGCTAGGCCTCCTTGCGCTTCGGACGCCCAAGGTGCAATTTTATCATCGGCCATTGCTCTCGCCGGAATCACCTCGGAAGCGCTTAGGTTGGCAGTAACCGTCATACAACTTCACTCCGTCTCTATTCTTGTCTGGGCGGTACCCACCGATTCGTTGCTTGCCTGTTATAGAGGGTTGGCTGAATAGAGTCGCCTAAGCACCGCAAAAAGGGCTATAATTAAACTATTAGTTTAATAATGCACTTAGGAGCCTGTAAGCATGGACCTACGCCTGCAATTATCAGAAAGCCCGCTCGCCTCGGAGATTCTTAAGCTGCTGTGCCTTGCGTCGTCACTATCGGCGTCGGAGATGCAGCAAAAGCTAGTCGACATTAAAGGCCACTATACCATTCAGGCTATCTATAAGGAGCTACGCCGCATGCAGCAGCGCGGACTGGTCGTGAAGCAGAACCGAGCATATCAGTTGAAAATGACGTGGCTGCTTACCGCTATGCAGTTCTTTGAACAGGCCTTCACCCTACACGTACGTGAGTCTCTTCATTCCGATATTTTACCGCCACCGGGTGAAGCATTTTCGTGGAATTTCAGCAGCCTCAGTCGTCTCGACGACTTCTGGGAACACGCCCTGGTCGTGATGCTCGAACATTCGACGCAGCCATACGTCCTTGGGTGGCTCCCCCATGCTTGGTTTTATATGACCGACAAATCAAGGCAGCGAAATTTTGAGTCTCTCATGAAGCATCAGAACCGGCGTATCTACCGACTGGTCGGCGGTCGTACCTATCTCGATCTGGACAGCGCAAAGTACTGCAGCGACCCGATATACGAAGTGTCTTTCGCTAAGAGTCCGTTCGAAGGGCAACGCTCGCTCTATTTCGACGTGATTGATGACTACCTATTCACCATCCGCTTCGATGCCTGGTCGACGCGACACATCGAAAATTTTTATACTTCTATCGAATCAGTGGACATGCTCGACTCGGCGGCGATCTCTCGATTCATCAACCAACCGATACGAGCAAAGGTGATATTACGAAACGACGCGCGCCGGACGCGACCAATGAGGAACAAGCTCCTGCGGTTTTGGGGTATTCCTCATCACCAGCGAAGTAAGAAAGTCATAGACTCTGGGAAGGCTGCGTAACTTCTTCTTTCCCTTTTCCTTTTTCCTTTTCCTTTTTCCTTGTAGCCGGGCTACTTCTTTTCCCTGTAGCCGGGCTACTTTTTTTGCCCCCGCGCAACTCTCGGAGCATGTGCGCGATTATTAGTTCATGGCAGAGAAGATGAAGTACCACCCTCACGGGAGCGTGCTGTTTTGTACAATGAGCATCGAAGAAGGATTGCTACTACTAGCCAATCCCCTATGTCAGGCTATCGTGAAGAGCTGCCTCGCTCGAGCATGCGAACTCTATCCTGTTCGAATCTGTCACATCCTTGTAGAGGCAACCCATATCCACCTGGTTGTGGTGGTCATAAACCCCGACCATATAGAGGCATTCTTTCGCCATTTCAAAACTGAATCAGCACACATGATTAACGGCCTCCTGGGTCGAAATAAGAGAACCCTGTGGTGCGAGGGGTACGACAGTCCGATCGTTCTCACCCCGAGGCGAGCTCTGATAGCGATAGCGTACCTCTATGCGAACCCTGCCAAGGATAACTTAGAGAGCTCTATCGACAGATACCCCGGATTCTCCTCCTGGAAGATGTTTCAGTCAGGGAACCTCACCCGTCAGTGGAAGCGCTTAAGACGCCCCCAGTTCACCCCCATCACACGAGATGCCAACAACTTACGAGGCTACACGAAGTTTGCAGATAGGATCCTAGCCACTTCAGAGGAGATGCAAACATTCACCTTGGAACCAAACGCATGGATGGATGCGTTTGGCTATCGCTCGCCGGAAGAGCAGGAGAAGATTAACAGGCAGTTGGTCGCACGTATCAGATTACTCGAGGAGCGGGCGGAGAAGAAGCGAGCGCGGGAGAAGAAGTGCGTATTCGGCAGAGAGCGTCTCCTTGCGCAGGTGTTCGATACCACCTATCGCCCCAAACGACGAGGGCATCGCATGTGGTGCCTGTCAGAGAAGCGCAGTGTGCGTGTTGAGTTTATCAAGTTCTTTAGAGGGCTAATGCAGAAGGCGAGAGCGGTTCGGGAGATGTGGAAGCTTGGGGATGTTACTGTCCCGTATCCCCCAGGGTTGTATCCACCATCGATGCCGAAGCTCGCCAACTCTATTGGACGGTAGTTTCTTCATCTACTGGTTTCTTGCGTTCTCCGACCCGCAGGGTATACGTTTACCTAGTGATCGAGGTCAGAGCTCCTACGCTATTAGCTTACCATCATCGCCACAGTCATTTGCGACTACTTGGTTAGGCACTTCTTCGCTTCACTTCCCAAGTAGCCCCGCTACAGGGGGAAAAGTAGCCCCGCTACAGGGGGAAAGAGGCTCATAGTTTTGCAGGATATCTAGATCGGATTTATTCGCATCCAGTAGCATCGTAGCCACTTCATCTGTCATCTCTACAGCTTCCTTTCCCTCCGAGGTGTTTGCCTTCACCTCATCAAAGGTGAAGGCGGGATATACCGATCTAAGTGCCGATGCCAGCCGCTCCATCGTCGCGCTGAACGCCTCGACCCGCCCGACCACCGTGAGCTGCGCTAGCGCCTGCTTCGCCCGATCCAGCTCTGCCGCTTGGCCTGGCAGGAGGCTGGCCAGGCGGTAGGTCTGAAAGTTACGGCATTGCCGGCCATTGGGGGAGGCAAGGTGGGCGCGCACATAACCTTCGAAATCATGCTCTTTGGCCAGCTTCGCGCCCCAGGTCTCTGCCTGTTGCGTCCGCTCGAACCGGTAGGCCGATTTAATCCTCTCGATTGGGTCTCGCAGCAACATCAGCGAGATCACCCGGACACCCTCCACCTGCGGAATCGAACCCAACATAGTGTGGGAAGAGTAAGCCACTGCCTCGGGCGTATCGCGAATCCACTGCTCCACTAGCGCAGTGTTGTTTCCGCGCATAGAAGGAAACTCGTGCGTCACCCAAGCGCGGCCAAAATTGTGCTTGAGGATCTCATCCACAGATGTACCCGCATTCTTGAACAGGTGGTAGTGGAGGATGATAGTGCGCTGTTCGCTCACGATTCGGCTCACGTAGCCCCGATCAGATATACTCTTACAAGTTTAACAAATTACTATCTCACGCCCCTCGGCGGAGAGAAATAGCTCGGTTGCGAACGAAACCATTCATCTCGAGCCCAGAGGCCAGCACAAACGGCAAACGAGCCCACACGCCCATGAGTATTGAAGAGAGCCCAGAGGCTATTGCCGTAGCAAACAAAACGGGGCTAGGGTCAAAAGCTCCTTTCGACAAGATCGCTGGATTCACCACAAGAATATAGACAAGGCTCAAGTCAGTTCAGAGCCCCCCAGGATCTCGGTCTGAAGCGTGCTACCACGGGATGTAACATGGAAGAATTTATCCCACCAAGATTTAGAATGTTCTCTTTTGTCGGATATGGGTACTTCGTGTTGCGGGCATAACGATTGCGTGGCGGGCGACAGTCACATCGACGCTCTTGTTATGCCCTTAACTAACATACTAGCGGTAGCAAGTCCTCCTCCTATTCCTTATTCTTCTCATCATTCTGCACCTGCACCGGTTTCCTCATTCTCGTCCGGCCATTTCGGGATGCATATCGACAATCCCAATACTGTCTCAGATGGCAGCGTATTCAGAAGCTCGCGCCGCTACGCGAGGAAACCGGTGCAAGTGCAGGATTATGGATTAGGAGGAGGAGCGCCTAGTACGAGCTCGCTTGGGACATAACATAGCATTGAGCAGATCCGCTGATCTACCCTTAGGTCTTCACTTCGCCCAGTGGATCTCATTCAGCACTTTCTTCTCAAAACTCCCATTTATCTGAGAGCTTCAACCATTTATCGATCTTCCTGTAGGCCTCGGCTGTCCGGTGATCTACCCAAAATTAGTAAATCACCAGATCTGCTGATCTACCCCGCAAGTCACGCAACTTCTCTCTTCCCCGCGCGATATAAGCACCATGCATGCCTACAACTCTCAGCCACCAAAGCTGCTCGATGTTGTACGCTAACGGATCCGTCTTAGACATCTGAGCTATACGACAGAGAAGTCGTATATTGGTTGGATTCAACGTTTTGTGCGATTCCATGAGCGTAGACACCCGAGAAAGATGCGAAGTCTCCAGTGCCGCGAGTAGTCAGTCCTATATTATGAACCCTGACAACAGGATCCTACTCGTACCTCAAAGCATCCAACGTCTCGATCCGCGAAGCCCTCCACGCAGGCCCAACGCCGAATGCGACTCCCACCACGAGAGCTACCAAGAACGCAGGTATCAAGATCCACAACGGCGCACGCATGTCGAAGCTAGGAAAGAAAAAATGAAGTCCGTAGGTGATCACCAGCGCCCCGCCAACACCTAAAAATCCACTCAGCATCGAAAGCGCCACAGCCTCTGCAAGAAATTGCTGCAAGATATCGCGCCGACGTGCGCCTACCGCTCGACGAATACCGATCTCCTGTGTTCGCTCGACGACCGTCACCCACATGATATTCATGATGCCGATCCCTCCGACGACCATCGAGATCGCCGCAATTGCACCGAGAACATAGGTCAACATGTCGAGAATAGTGTTCATACTCTCCATCATCGACACCTGAGTGATCACCGTGAAATCTTCCTCACCATCCCGTCGCTCCTTGAGTATCTCGGTTATCTCCGCAACCGCATCATCAACTCCGACACGAGATGATGCCTTGGCACGAATACCGAAGAGCTTGTCGTCGTTGAAAAGTCGAAGAGCTGCTTGAGTAGGGATAAACCCGAGCTCGTCAAAGTTGAGCCCAAGCTTGTCCCCCATCTCATCTAAGACCCCAACAACGCGAAATTCGCTCTCGTTCATCTTCACCGAACGTCCGAGCGCGTTCTCATCGCCGAAGAGATCCTTGGCGACGTTCTTTCCGAGCACGACGACCCGTCTACCGTATTCGTCCTCTTCTCGCGAGAAGTAACTACCACGCCCGACCGGGATATTGAGGATCTGGGGAAACTGCTCGTTAGTGCCGAACACGGTGATGTTGGCGATAGCTTCTTCGAAGCGTGTGGAGACCGTCCCGAGCACGAGGCCAGAGACCGCTTCCAGATTGAGCGCCCGCTTCTCGAGCGCCATTACGTCACCTGTCGTCATCTTGCGGGTCGCTGCCCCTACGGGGGGTCCCATGTGAGTTTTTTTGTCTGACTTTCCGGGCTGAATGACGATCAGGTTGCTACCGAGCCCTTCGAATTCTTGAAGAACGTAGTTCTTAGCCCCCTGCCCTAACGAAACGAGCAGAACGATCGCCCCAACACCGATCACCATTCCGAGTACGGTAAGCGCAGTTCGTAGCTTCTGCGAGAGCAACGCCTCTATTGAGAGTCTTACAGTTTCCTTAAGCCGCATAGGTATCGCTCCCGAGTGCACCATCGACCAAAACCAAGCGCCTCTTGGTTCTATCAGCGATCGCCTTATCGTGGGTGACCATGATCACCGTGACCCCTTCCCGGTTCAGCTGTTCGAAGATGGAGAGTATCTCTGCGCCACTGCGTGAGTCGAGGTTGCCGGTGGGCTCGTCGGCAAAGAGCACCTTCGGTTGATTGACTATCGCTCGCGCTATGGCCACTCTCTGCCGCTGCCCGCCGGAGAGTTCGTTTGGTTGATGGTTCATGCGATCGCTCAGGCCGACCCGCGCCAGTGCTTCCCGTGCTCTTTCGAGTTGCACCCGCTCGGGGAGTGCGCGTTCGTAACTCGCCGCATACACCAGGGGCATCATGACGTTTCTCAACGCCGAGGCTCGCGGAAGAAGATGAAAGCTCTGAAAGATAAAACCCATGAACTTGTTCCGCAGCTGTGCTCGGTCGTCGTCCGAAAGCTGCTCCGTTGGCTGCCCCTGCAGCGTATAGCGCCCCGAGCTCGGTCGATCGAGTAATCCTAGTATGTAGAGGAGCGTCGATTTTCCACTGCCGGATGCACCGGTGATGGCGATGAAGTCGCCCGATTGAATCGAGAGGGACAGATCTCGGATAGCCGTTATCCGCTCGTCACCGCGACGAAAGATCTTGGTGAGGTTCTCGATACGGATCAGATCCATCTGTTGATACTCATGGCGCTCACGCGCCAGACCGTTCGACGACGAGCCCGTCTTTGAGCTCCACTTTGTCGGAAGGCATGGCAACCTCGTCTCCTTCGCGCAAACCGCTCAGGACCTCACTGATGGTGTAGCCGAAAATCCCGACCTTGATTGGTGTCTTTCGTAACACATTCCCATCCATACGAAAAACGTAGCGATCATCACCCCTGCCGAGGATCGCTTTCGTAACTAAGGTGATTACATTCTCCTTAGTTTCAGTAATGGCCTCGACATCGGCCGAGGCGCCTGCTGGCAACAATACTCCTTCGCTCTCGACGTTTAGTTCGAGCTCTGACGTTCTATCTTGTTCACGAACGCTACTGATGAAGGGAACCACCTTGCGAACTACCGCAGAGAACGGTTCGCGTCGCACCGCGAGAATCTTGATTCGAGCCAACATTCCGGCGCGTATCTTTGGTAAATCAACCTCGTCGATCTCCACACGTACGTATCGCGGTTCGACATCGATGATCCGCAAAGGCGCTAAAGGAATGACGGCCGTGATCTGCGAGAGCTGTCCAACCTCGAGATTCACCTCCGCTATGATGCCATCATAGGGTGCACGGATGAGGCTCTTTTCGTAGGCCGTCACCGCAGCATCATAGGTGCCTTGCGCCTGAATGAGGTTGCTACGCGACATCGCGTTGTCGCGGCTCAATCGCTTCGAGCGATCGAGCTCCTCTTTCGCGACTTCGAGTCGCGAAAGCAGATCTTGATTCTCAACCTGCGCCAGGACCTCACCCGCTTTCACCTTGTCACCTAGCTCGACGTTCAGCTCTCGGACACGCCCAACGGTACCGAAGGCGAGCTCTGCAACCTTCTCCGCTCGCACAGTGCCAGAGGTTACTCCCGATACAGATGCTTCGATCGGCGAACGAGTCGCCTTCACGACTTGTACCGTGGGCTTTTTGCCACAGCCGATTACAACACTGAACAGCGCCGTAAATATCAGCAGAGATACACAGAAAGAGCTAATTTTCATGAATGAAATTAAAGGGGCTCGGCCCGATACGATCAGAGGTATCGGGCCTGATATAGGATTACAGGCACTTCTTCACGGCTGCAAGCACTGCAGTGTAATCAGGCTCCTCTGCAATCTCGGTAACATAGTCCACATGCACTACCGTTCCCTTCTTGTCGGCGACGAATACCGCGCGTGCGAGAAGAGCTAGGTCAGGAAGCTCTACACCGAAAGCCTTTCCGAATGAGCGGTGCTTGTAATCACTGAGAGGAACGACTTTCGAAACGCCCTCTGCGCCGCACCACCTCTTTTGAGCAAACGGAAGATCTCGGCTCACAACGGCGATAACCACATCATCTGAAAGAGATGTAGCCTCTTGGTTAAAGCGCTTTGTCTCGACCGCGCACACCGGTGTATCCAGACTCGGCACAGAAACCACCACCAGCACCTTCCCAGCATACGTTGAGTTGTTGACGTCGGACATGTCGAGCCCGGTTAGGGTGAACTGAGGAAGTTGGGCCCCCTCTTCTATGCATCGCCCCTCGACCTTGAGAGGGTTTCCTTTCATCGTGATTACGTCATTACTTTTAGCCATCTTTTCGTCTCCTTCTATAAGAGAGTTGAATCGTCTGAATATCTTTGCCGACCGTTGTACTATGCGAAATGAGCACTCACAACCACAGGTTATCCGCAGGCTCGCGGTGACCTAGCCCGCCACCGTAGGAATCATCTCAATAAAATCAACTAACTGGGCAAACGCGGGTTGAAAATGGAGTCGACCGAACAAGCTTCGGCATCCTAACAATTGAAGGTTTCGATTCATTTATCTAACGGTTTTAGCCCCCACATCCGACAACACAGGTAGAGTTTACCTTTACGGGAAAACTACAGAGGGTAGCCGCAGTGATACAGCACACAGGACCTAATAAAGCTCCCGCCACACCAACGAGCTCTCTGGATACACAGACGCCAGAGCTGCCGGCGCACATTTCATCGAGCGGCCGAGAGCAACTCAACCTTGAAGGGCTCAATCTCCAAATGCCCTCAGTAATGGCACCGCAGACGAGCCAGGAACTTACAGCGCCCATCAACACACCAGCTTTGGTAGTCAAGAAGGGAACCCGAGAGTTCGATACAGGCGCAAGCATCAAAGTCGAAGCATTGACCGTTGCGGCATAGGGTAAGCGAAACAATGGAGAGCAACGACCCCAATCTGTGCAGGATAACTCTCATGGGCCCGGCCGAGCGTAGCCAGAAGGCGAATCTGGTGCGGCTCAAGCTCGGCAAGAGAGCCGAGTGGCGCAAGCTTGTTGTCGAACTCAAAATCGGTTCCGAGCGCTGGCCAGACTGGAGCAGCGCTAATCTGTGCCTGACAGCGATGCAGGATCTGATTAAAATAAACGAGGGGTTCTTAACGGATGAGGTGGTTAAAGCGATTCAAACACACCTCGATGTGGTCTCGTACGAAATTGTACCTCCGCCACGATAAATAAAATGGCGTGCCCGATAGGGTTCGAACCTACGACCTCCAGCTTCGGAGGCTGGCGCTCTATCCAAACTGAGCTACGGGCACGGAGGCCCCAGAACTGTAATCTGGGTCGCTCGGAGAGTACATCCCCCAGGCGAAAATATCCCTTGCCCAACGCCTTCGCTCAGAGAAGTATGCAAGTTATGTCCAATCTGCGGAGAACGCTGGGAAATCTCATCAAACGCGTAACTACCGACCTCGGGCGGGAGACCTCAAATGCACTTGCCTCCCCTGCGAGCTTCAGAGCTATGGTTGCTGCCACAGGTAAGGTTCCGTATGACACGGTGCTTCAGCTCGTAGCTCAAACTGCACCCGAGGGGTTCAAGGAGTTGGTAGGCTATCCTTTCCTCTTGGGATGGGGAGTTCGCGAGGGGGAGGTTGTTCCCAAAGAGAGCTTCTCTCGTACGTCGAAAAGACGCTCGACGATGCTCTTCAAACCTCGCCGCATGTTCGAAGAGATGCAAGAAATGGATACGATTCGGAAGATCGTGTACGCCCTCGTCTCTTCGACTGGCTCAAATCCCGGCGAGTTCCGAGAACATACGATCGGAGGCAGCGCGGACAACGACATAACCTTACCTGACTTTGCTGTATCGACCTACCATGCGCGCATATCCTACCGCAAAGAGCGCTATGTGTTGTTTGATCTGAAGTCCACGAACGGCACATCTGTAAACGGGTCGAAGGTAGCAGAGGATGGCAGAATACTCGAGGACGGAGATCTGATCGCCTTCGGTCGATACGAATTCATCTTCGCGTATCCCGAATCGCTCCACCGCCATTTGAAGCGACGACTGCAGAAGCAGTAATATCTTAGAGCTTCCGGGCTTAGCGCGTGCGCAGCACCAAAAACCGGAGGACATTCCGGAACAGGTCCATTCCATACAGGTAGAGTCGACGTCTTGAAAAGTGAATACCTATAGTGATGTGCAAAAGTCCGTGCCAGTAAAACTGGCAAGGCTTTTGCCGTACATCACTATAGGTTGTTGTTTTGATTCGCATCCGCGAATCGATAGTGTTCTCTTTGTGAATGCTTCTTCCGGCATCTCTGCAGAACATCCGCACCTCTGATTGAACCAAGCTACCCAGCCGAGAGCCGAAAACGCCAAGTCAATCATTGGAGGATCATGAGGCATCCCCTGTGCGCGCGCCCGGCTCACATCGCTAGTAGAGCTAGCATTGCAAGAATGCCCATACCAACCACAATCGTGAAGGGTAATCCCACACGGAAGAAATCAGCAGCTCGATATCCACCGGCACCGGTAACCAGCAGATTACTGCGACTACTCGTCGGCAGCATAAATGCCAAGGAGCTTCCGAAGGTGACCGCCAAAACGAGAAGATGTGGCGACGTGCCGTAACGCTGACCGAGCGCAACCGCGATCGGCCCGAGAAAGATGACCGCTACAGAGCTATCGATCGTCTGACTGACGACACTAGCGAAGATCATGAAAAGTGCGGCCATACCCAGCGGAGGAATCGCTTGAGAAAGCTGCCCGAGTATGGGCAACACCGAATCGACGGCGATCATTCGCTCAACAGCATGCCCGAGTGGGATCATGAGCGCTAGCAGAAAGACCACCCGCCAATCGATCTCTCGATAGACCTGCTCCATCCCGACAGCGCCCGAAAAGATAACGAGACAGGCAGACATAAACGCAGCCTCGTGCACCGGTATCCCGGTGAGGAGAGGAATGAACATGAGCATGAGCAGCGCTACGATCGAGAAGAGAGATTTAATAGAGAGCGGCAAAGCCTTTCGATGTTCGGAGAGCAAAAGGAAGTCAGGATCCTTAGCCAAGACCGGCATGCTCTTGAGTGGGCCTTGCACCAGCAGCGCATCGCCGTACAGAAGTGGTAGCGACGACGACAAGGAGAGATGCGGCTTTCCATCACGCCACAAAGCAAGGACTTGGCAATCGTACTTCTCGCGAAAATGCAAATCCGCAAGGGTCTTACCGATAAACTCGGAACGAGGTGTGAGAATCAGTTCGACCATCCCAACCTCTTCCGACTCCAATTCAGACGGCTCAGCTTCTGCTTCGAAGGTAAGACTACTGAGCGTCTCTTTGGTGCGAGCCTCTACTACCGAACCACTGACTAGATACCTCTCACCCTCGCGTAGAACATGATCGGCTGTCAACCGAGAAGGACCGGACTCTCCGCTCGGAAGCAGGACGGGCACATCGAGCCATTCGATTGAATTCGTTGGCGTGATTAATCCGAGAATGGAGAGCTTCGTTTCGTGTGCCAGACGATGAAGTGGCGCACCGCTCCATCCGCCTGGCTGAATCGTAATTGTGTACAGCGTGTCTTTGAGCACCGATCGCGCACCGTGGATATCCTCCAGATCGATGTCCATGAGCGGAGAATCCTCGTAGAAGCGCACGGCTATGCATCCAAGTACGGTGTCTCCCTTGTGCACGACTGAATCAAGAAACCATGACGGAGGATGAGTCTCCCACGGGTGAGCCTCTGCCGGGCGTTGAACGGCGAGAGGTATGATACCGGTCGAGCGAAGGATCTCCCGCAACAACAACAGCCGCGTCTCAGTGTGAACCTCTCGGATATTGAACTTGACGATTTCGGCCGAACTCTCGATGCTCGAAACGACTGCTTCGGTAGGCTCTTCGATGCGCAGCCCTTGAAGCGCCTGTATCTCACTGAAGCGCTCGGGACTTCCGCGCACGAGCAGCACATCTCGCTCGTGGAGGCGCTCCTCGGCCCTCGGAGAAAGAACCTTGCGACCACCTCGAATTATGGTGACGACTATCCCCCCGACGAGAGAGCCGAACCGAAGCTCCGATAGAGAGCGCCCGTCACACGAAGCGTGCTCCGGCACTCGCACGGAGAACAAACGTTCCTGAAGGCGATACAGCGCACGCAGGTCACTAATCCGGCGCGTACGTCGTTGAGTCTTCCGTACTGGCAGAAGCGTGTATCCATACAGCGACATGAAAAGAACGCCCAGAAGGAGCCCAGCGATAGCGTACGGCGTGAAATGAAAAAACGATATCTGCCCCATGCCGCTGCGCGTCAAGAGTTCTGCTGTCAGGATGTTCGGTGGTGTGCCGATGAGGGTCATCATCCCTCCGATACTCACGGCGAAGGCCAAGGGAATGAAAAGACGCGACGGGGGTATGTCGGTCTCATGCGACAACACGGCTACGGCCGGCATCAACAACGCTGCCGCAGATACGTTGTTCATGAACCCCGAGAGCAATGCGGAGACTATCATTACTACCGCGATAGCGCGGCGTTCGTGAGAGCCCGCATACTTGTGAATCCACCGAGCGGCGGCATCGCTCACTCCGGTCATTCTGAGTGCCGTCACCACAAAGAGGGTGCACACCATCACGACCACGACAGGGGACGAAAATCCAGCGAAAGCCTCCCCGGCAGAGACGTACCCGCCGAGTATGAGTAACAACAAGACCCCCATCGCGGTCACGTCGACCGGCAAGCGCTCGGTAACGAAAACGATGACCATCGCCACAATGACGACGACAAGCCCGACCGCGTGTGGGGCTATACCCAACATCTCGGGGATCATCTAAAAGTTATCCTCCCTGAATACGGCTGTAGCGGTCGTCAAAGATCGAGTCGCGAGCTTCAATCCGAACCCGTCCGTTTGCCCCGAGGTGGCGTAATATCTTGAATACGGTTTCGTTCATCCCTACAGCTCCCACCGCCTCGGTAATCGCATCCGACGACAGCGGCTCGCTCGACCGCGCCAAACAACCCTCGATCTGGGCTTGAAGCGCGAGCACCGATGCGGCTGCCTTCTTACCCGCTTCTACCCCAGGCTGATGGTATGCATTGATGTTTACCAGAGAGGCATACAATCCAACGGCGCGCTCGAAGAGCGCGATGAGCATTCCCACGTAAAACTCACTCACCTGGGGAACAGTAACTGTGATGCTCTCCCTATTTTTCTCGTACAAGGCCTGGCGCGTACCGAGGTAGAAGCCGGTCAGGTAGTCACCCGCCCGGCAGCCCCGCTCAACTTCGATCTCATCCGGACGGAGCTCCGCAAGATCCTCCGGTGCTCGCGTACGAGGAGAGGCATCCTTCAAGACCTCAATGAACACTGCAAAAAAATTGTTCAGGCCATCACGAAGCTGCTGCACATACGCGTGCTGATCGGTTGACCCCTTGTTCCCATACACCGCGATTCCCTGGTTCACCACGTTTCCGGCGAGGTCGTGCTCCTTGCCGAGGCTCTCCATCACAAGCTGTTGCAGGTATCGACTGAACAACTCCAAGCGATCCTTGTACGGCAATACCACCATATCCTTGGAGCCTTTGCCGCAACCACAGTGGTACCACCCTAAGGCCATCAACGCGGCAGGGTTACGACTCGTTTGAGGATTACGCGTCAGCTCGTCCATGGCGGCTGCCCCTTCGAGAAGGGCGTCGACATCGAAACCTTGAAGAGCCAAAGGAAGGAGGCCGACTGCGCTGAATTCGCTGGTGCGACCACCGACCCAATCCCACATAGGGAATCGAGCGAGCCACCTTTCCGTGACCGCGGTTTTGTCCAACTCGCTATCCAGGCCGGTCACCGCTACGAAATGACCACGAAAATCGAGCCCTGCAGCCTCAAACGCTGCCTTCGCTACCAATTGACCGTTACGAGTCTCTTTGGTTCCACCCGATTTCGAGATTACGACCACAAGCGTGGCATCCAGACTTGGCAGTGTGTAGAGCACGTTTGCCATTCCGTCTGGATCGGTATTGTCAAAAAACGATATGCCCATCGGATCGTGCGCAGAGGCCAGTGCTTGATTGGCGAATTGAGGACCCAAAGCAGATCCTCCGATGCCAACGACGAGTACATGCTTGAAGCACTCGCCTTTAGGTGAACGGATGTCTCCGCTATGCACACTCGCAACGAATTTTTTTATCTTTTCGAGAGTGGAGACGATCTCAGTTCGAATCTCGGGTGTAGGCGCTCGTTCAGGACTGCGCAGCCAGT
>JBILEW010000130.1:0-8556 GCA_044351885.1 Bdellovibrionota bacterium | reverse complement strand
CATCGGCACCCGATTAGCTAGAGCAAATAGACGAGTGCGAACCCCTCTCTTTGTCTTCTTAGTAGAGACAGACCTGCATACTGGCTTGTTTGTTTCGCCACTGAATCGCTGATTAATTTCCTGAGGACTGTCGAAGTCTTCAAAGGCATCATCAAGGCCGTTGTCATCATTATCCTGGCTCGATGAAGTGACATCTCGGCTCCCATCACCATCGAGATCGTAGGCTTCCTCTCCATCGTCCTCTCCATCGTTGTCCGAATCCTGGTCGAGGTGATTGGGTACCGAATCGCCATCGGAGTCATCTGCGGGCTCATCGGTCTTTTCCTCATCCCCATCATCTATTCCATCTCGATTTTCATCTTTGCCCGTTGAGGTGTCAGTAGTTGCATCGGGGTCGCGCTCGATCTGGTCGGAGACATCGTCACCGTCTGAATCTCTATCCACATAATCGGGCTTCCCATCGCCGTCAGGATCTCCAGTCCCCTCAGAGGAATCTGGAATGGTGTCGTTGTCGCTATCTTTATCGAGATAGTTTGGAACTTGGTCATCATCAGGATCTGTGGTCCCTTCAGTCGCGTCAGGTATCGTATCACCATCGCTGTCTTGGTTGCCGGATGGGGTAGGCGTGGGCGTAGGAGAAACGATGCTGGCAGCGCAGGCCGCTAAGAAAACGTGATAGGAGGGGTTCGCAGACTCTTGAAGAGATTCGTATTCAAAAGAGATCTCGCTGAGAGAGGTGTTTGGTTGAAACCATGCTGCACCAGCTTCATTGTCGTCCAATCCCCCTTCGACCGTATCGCGCCACGTCGTCGAGGAGCTCTCCGATCCTATGACGGCAACCATCTGATCGTCCCACGATGGAAGGTTCACCCCGTCTGTAGTCGGGTCTGCATCGAAGCGTTGAACGAACCAGCCTGCAAGGGTATTCAATGGGACCTGCGCACCCGAGGCATCTTTGGCTCGAAACCGCACCTGGTCCACATCGAGGTCCACTACTGCAAAGCCCCATCCTGAGGCAGGGGTGTTGGCGTCGAATTTTATGGTCAGCAGCGTGCTGTGAGGAATTGGGCTTCCGGAGCTGACATTGTTTGGGTTGATGCGGATATTGAGATTAGTTGCGCTGGCGGCAGATCCGTAGATGTCCTGCATCGAATTGCCTCCGCCGAAGGGCTCGTTGTTCCCGACGGCGACGCTCAGCGGCACACCCGTGACCTGCCAAGAAAATCCTGGAAGCACCGCAACTTGGTTGGCAGGTGCGGAGAAACTTCCCGATCCAGCGAGTGGCAAAGCTTTGGTCCATGAGGCATAGACGCCCTTCAATCCTTGAGAGCATGAGATACCTTGAGCATAAGCAGCTCCGCACAACGATAGAGCGAGTGTCGAAACGGCAGCTGCTACGGCCAAGGTATTCAGTAGCCTCATGGATGATATCTCCGCAGAAATAGGTCACGTGGCGCAGGACTATGAGCATACAGTCACGAGGTTGAAAATAAACAGTGTCGAGATATTTGTGATATCCTAAATTTCTCCCATAATTTCATCTGGAAGGAAGCTGATGGCAGCGGCCAGCTCGCGCGCCTTTGCGGCATAAATCGCAGCTTTTAAGCTATCTCCCTATGTGCATAGCTAATTAAGGCTGGTAAGACCGCGTGGCTTTTTGTAAGTAGCTCATAGGTGGGGAGGAAGGACTCTGCACGAGGACGCTGAGACCTCTCTACTTGAACCGCCGGGAATTTGCCGTACAACTGTCAAGCGCACAAGATGCTGTATTGTTGAACGGTCGTAACGTGGATCGCTTATGGATTATCAGTTGGAAAGAAAGGTAGTACTCGTCGAAAGTGACGCACATCAATTATATCCTTGGTCACTACAGGAGTTAAATGAAATTGGCGAGCAGGTAGGATGCGACCAGGTACCGTGCGAAAGCGCTAGCCTGCGATTCGGCGCTACAGAGCTGCAGGCTGATTATTTAATTGGCCTAGGCGATCTTCCTTCCCTCGGCGACGAGGAAGCCGCAGAGCCCGTTCAGGAGTCTGAAGTGATTCGAGGCGCTTTGAAGCCGCTAAAGGTTTCCTATTCCCTGTTTGGTACGAGTAGAGCTCTCGAGCAGCTCGACCTGAGAATTATCAAGGCACGCCAAGGGCAGGACGAGGGCTGCGAGCTGTGGGGCTCCCCTCGTTATTCGGTAGACATGAGCCCCTCTCCGACCGTTGTCACAGAGGAGGATGTAGTCGGTATTTCGATGCGCTTGTCACCCAACAGGTTTGATAAGCTTGTGGAGCTGATCAGACACCGATGCGTAGACAGCTGCGAAATACTTTTAGTAGGACCGACAGGATTCTATGCAGCCTGGTCACCTGGCTCACCAACGGATATCAAGATCCTCGGGGACGAGCAGCGCCAGCCAGTTGGGGTCCCGGAAAGCTTTAAATCTCCGGTACCAAGAATAGGGGGCGTGACAGCTTTCGGTGTTACCGTGAGTACTCGATGGAGATCGTCGGAACGGCTCGAGGATGTGACAATCCGTTAATCATAATTCGCTAGGTACCGGATTGGTGACGAGGCGCTCAAAACTGTGCACATTGTGCAGGAGCGTGAGGAGCTTGTAGCTCCACGCATGCTGCGTGGTCGGTCATGATGATATCTACTCCTCGCGAACGTAGGAGAGCCCACACCTCGCGATCATCGTAGAAGGGGTGAGCGATGTTGACGAGTACGCGGGCGCGTTCGTGGTGACACGATTCAATAGCGTGTGCACTCGCCCAGCCCTCAAGTTCGATGAACTCAGCACCCACATCGAGTGCGTGTTTAACCTCTTCATCATTCGTGCACCGCGCTAGGGCGTGTAGGGTAGGGTGACGTTCCAGCATGGTCTGCATTCGATTGAGGTTTCGGAACTGGACGACGATCCTGTCGAGCATACCTTTCGATATCGCTTCTTTGACGACAGCCTCTGCGAGTTGATCGGACTCGCCCTTGAGATCCACCTGTAAGATAGAGGCTCGGCCCCTCACCTCTTCCAAGGCTTCGGAGAAGGTCGGGATGCCGATGGTGGATTGCGGATCGAGACGGACGGAGCTCCGCTCTTCCCGCGTGAGCTCCTGAACGTTTCGGCCGCACAGATTGATGGGGCTACGATAGTTGGAGCGATTCAAGCTTCCGTCGTGAAAGAGAAAGAGATCGCCGTTCGTGGCTTGTCGTACATCTACTTCGAGATGTGGAATGTTGTAGGTAAGCGCCTCCCGAATAGCTGGGAGTGAGTTATCGGGAAGGCCGGTGTGGAGGTTCGCACGATGAGCTGTGACGAGTCGAGAGAGGGGGGCCTTCTCCGGTAGTCGCTTTACCTGTCGCATCTTCCACGGGGAGATACATCCGGAAAGGAACAGGGCGAGAGAAAAAAAGATAACGAGTAGATGCTTCATTCTGGTCACGTTGATAGTGATGGATGGCGGTCGATCATTCTTAACAGTGACCGCTCAACGGTTCAACCGGAAACCTATGGACCGCGGACTTTCTAGTCCGCTTACTGTTTGAATCGTGATGCTCATAGCTGGCGGAGCGGAAGCTCCGCGGTCCGTGGGGGCTGCGGTGTAACGGGCGTGACCGGTCGCCAGCCTGCCGATCCTAATTTCCAATCAGCTGCATTCTCCACCAAGCCAGCCCGCACCGGATTGGTGTCGATGTATCGAACGGCTCTCGAATAGTGCTCCGCATCGCGGATGTACCTATCGAAGTACTCAGGAAACCAAAAGGGACCGGACGTTCCTAGGACCTGATTGGCTCGCTGTGCGGTGAATCCTTTAAATGAGCGGAGGACTGATGAGAGCCGCCTAGCGGGATGTACCGTAATCAGGAGATGAAGGTGATTGGGCATAATCACCCATCGAGCGATAGTGTGCCCCTGGGCGCACAGGAACTGCATAGACTCTATGACTACGCACGAGACTTCTGGTCTTCTCAATACGCATGAGCCGTGGCCGGCATCGATGATTTTCTCGAGTCTAAGCTGACGAACCTGGCCGAGATCGACGTTATTTGTGCTGGTGGCCTTCAGGTGAGCAAGCTCCTTACGGAGAGCGGCGTGTACACACTGCGGTAATGAGTCAGCGAGGCGTACCGTAACAAAATGCATCAGATTGCTGGCGTCGAAGTGGGGCAGATAACCTCTGCTCCACCAGCCATCGGTGTTCCTAAAGGAGTGGCTGTATTTGTGTCGAGGATCTCGTTCATTCATGGTCGGATATATCGGCGTGTGGAGGAGGAAGTTTCCGGGGACCGCGGACTTTCTAGTCCGCTTGCTGGTTGGGTCGAGGTGCTAATAGCTGGCGGAGCGGAAGCTCCGCGGTCCATGGGAAGCAGCGATCGGACCGCGGACTTTCTAGTCCGCTTACTGTTTGAATCGTGGTGCTGATAGCAGGCGGAGCGGAAGCTCCGCGGTCCATGGGGGTCACAAAGCTGCGCGAGACCACGCGGTCGCAAGGGAATCTGCATACTCGTTCCACAACCATCCATTGTGCGCTTTGATCCACTTTAGGCGCACTTTGGGGCGAGAGAGATGAAGTTCATACAATTGCTGGACTAGCTCGAGGTTTGCTATCGGCCCAGTGCTACGCTTCCAACCACGAGCCTTCCACTTGACGGCCCACTCGTTGATCGTTTTTACGCACAGGTCGCTGTCGGAGTAGACGTCTACGTCCGCATCGGGTGAGAGGTAGGAGAACGCTTCGATGAGAGCGGTGAGCTCCATTCGGTTGTTGGTCGTATCGGGAGAGTGTCCGTGCTGTTGATGAACTATCTCCCCGTTTACGACATGTACGAAACCCCAGCCACCAGGGCCTGGATTGGGAGAAGCGCCACCATCGGTGAACACACCTGTCTGGGGACCATCGGAATGGGTCTGCAGAACGTCTTGCAACTTCATAAAGAACGTACTTTAGGCGATCTTCTGACGGAGGCGTTCCATCAAGCCGGAGAAGGTATCTTTGCGAATGATACCAGCGAACTCGTTGCGATAGTTGGCAACCAGGCCGATGTTCTCGATCACGACATCGTACACCTGCCAACGTCCGTCGGTGAACATGAGCTTGTAATCGATCGGAAAGTTATCGCCCTTGCTCGTTACAGTGGTCTTGACGACAGCTTTATTGGAATCGACGTTTTCTCCGTCAACTTTGACCATACCTGGTTTGACGGTCTCGATCTTAGAGAGGTAAGTGCGCGCGAGAAGCTCGGAGAACACCTCAGTGAACTCCTGCTGCTGCTCGGGGGTGATCTCTTTCCAATTGGATCCGAGGGAGCGCTTGGCCATCTCGGCGAAGTTGAATTTGGGGTTTATGAGCTCGCGAAGCTTTGTTCTTCGTGGGCCTTTGTTGCCCTCATCGGGGTTTGCTTGGCATATCTTGATGATCGAGTCGATCGTCTCTGCTATCTCCGCTTTGGGAGAGGCGCTGACCGGTGTTGCCCAAGCTGCTGGGAGGTACAGTGAGCCAACGAGACCTACTAAAAGCGCAATTCGTGCTAGCATGAGTCTATCTCTCCTTTCGGTATGGGTTACTTCTTTTTCTCTTCGTCTTCGGTCTTCGTTTCGTCCTCGTCCTTGTCGCCGCTCAGGCTGTGAACGACCTTCCCGATGACGTCTTCGATATCCACAACAGATTCCGTTTCGGTGGTGGTTCCGTTTTCGGCAATGAACGTGTCGGAGGCGCCGCGAGAAACTTTTACATAACGATCCCCGATGATTCCCTTCGTGCGGATCGAAAGGATATCATCATCCTTGATCTTGATATCACGGCCGAGCTTGAGCGTTACGATCGCTTTCGGATCCTTGAGGTTGATTGCTGACACCTCGCCGATCGGAACCCCAGCTATCTCTACCGATGCTCCGTACTTCAAGCCCGAGATGTTGTCGAATTCGGCGTGCACGTAATACGTGTTGCTCGTGCCGAGTTCGAGACCTGCGAGACCTACCGCGAGGTAGCCGGCAGCGGCCACGCCAGCCAAGGTGAAGATCCCCACGAGGAACTCTAGCGTGAATGTGCGCTTGGGCACGGGCAGTTGCGGATTTGCAGGGGCGTTATTGAATTTTGATTGGTCCATCCGTTCTCCCGTTCAGAAACTGCTGCACCGCAGGGTTTGTGGAAGCGATCATCTCAGCTGGTGAGCCTTCCGCGATAATTTTACCGCCGAGAATCATCGCCACACGATCCGAGACCTGAAAGACCTCGGGAAGCTCGTGGCTAATTACCAAGCCGGTGAAGCCCCACTGCGTTTTGCATGCGTTAATTAAATCATAGACCTCTTGACCATCAAGGGGATCGAGGCCGGTGTTAGGCTCGTCGACGAGCAGTACCTTGGGCTCCGTGATGAGCGCACGAGCCATGCCGACGCGCTTTCGAATGCCGATCGAAACCTCCTCGGGGAAGTTCTTCAGGTATTTGGTCAAGCTGAGAGAATCGGCGACATCGAGTACCTTCGAATGTATCTTAGCGGTTCCCAAACCGCCGCGTGCGCGCAGAGGAAAGGCGATGTTGTCGAAGATAGTGAGCGAGTCGAAGAGCGCCGCTGATTGGAAGAGAACTCCGAGAGAGCGACGGATCTTATTCTTACGACTCTCCGATCGAGCAGCGGTGATATTCTCACCACCGATATAGATCTCTCCCGACTCAGGCTGCATGATCCCCATGATGAGCTTCAGGAGCACCGACTTCCCTACCCCGCTCGGTCCTACGACAGCGGTGCTCTTGCCCGGCTCTATGTCGATGCTTACTCCGTCGAGTACGACCTGGGAACCGAAGCGTTTGTGAACATTGCGTACCGAGATCATGACTACTCCATGAAAACTCGAGTTAGCACGCTGGTGAGGAAGTAGTCGACGATCAGTACGGCGACGGACGCGGTCACCACTGATTGCGTCGTGGCCTTGTTCACACCTTGAGCGCCGAATCCGCAGGTATACCCTTTGTAGCAGCTGACCCATCCGAAGATCATTCCGAAGACTGTAGCTTTGATGAAACCGGAATACACGTCGACGAAACCAACCGCTGAAGTTATCTGCGTCATGAAGGTTCCCGAGCTTAGTCCCAGAAGTCCGACGGCCACGATATATCCACCGAAGATACCCACGACGTTGAAGATGCCGCACAAAAGCGGCATGGCGATGACTCCTGCAGCGAAGCGTGGAGCCATTAGGTACTTCATCGGGTCTACCGCCATCGAGCGCAGGGCATCGATCTGCTCGGTGATGCGCATGATGCCTATCTCTGCGGTCACTGCAGATCCGGCGCGACCGATGACCATAAGGGCAGTGAGCACCGGTCCGAGCTCGCGAATGAGGCTCAAAGCAACAGCCGGACCGGTATACGCGTTGGCGCCGAACTTAGAGAGCGTGTATTCGCCCTGCACCGCGAGCACTGCGCCGGTAAAAAGACCGATGAGTGCTATGACAAGGGTAGAGTTGACCCCGATCTGTTGGAGCTGCGTGAGGTAGAGGTACGGGCGGTACGGCGGCTTGAGAAGAGCTGTGATTGTTCGATACAGGAAGATCCACGCACGGCCCCACTGCTCGGTTCTCTCGATGACAAAACTTCCAAGATGTTGAATGGTCGCTGCAGGGTTCATGAACGAGTGGAGCGCTAGCCTTTAAATCCGAGCCCTATCACATAGAACTCATTGGAGGTATTCCTGGTCGATTTCAGCTCGGACCTGAGGACCTTATTAAACATGGGCCGCGTCGATTTGACAAACCCTTCCACCTCGCCACCTTTAAAAACCTTGACGACGAAGTTGCCTCCTTTCTTCAAATTCTCCTGAGCGACATAGCGAGCCAGCTCCGCTATGCCGACTATCGCCGCTTGGTCGGCCTCCTTGATGCCAGTGAGCTTGTGCGACATGTCCGACATGACCACGTCGAAGCGCATCTCAGGATTCTTTAGGTAGGAGGAGAGATCGCGGGCATCGCCTGTAATCAACGTGCAGCGTGGGTCGTTGATCGGTTCCATCTCTACGAGATCGATACCGGTTACTGCTCCGTTAGGGCCTACGAATTCGAGGGCGACCTGGGTCCATCCCCCTGGCCAAGCCCCCACATCGAGGACGTGGTCGCCAGGGTGAATCAGCTTGTGGCTCTGCTGGAGCTCTATGAGTTTGTACGCCGCCCGGGAGCGATAACCCTCCTCTTTCGCCTTCTGGTAGAGGTGATCTTTGCGGTTGTACTGCGAAGCCATGGGCTAACCTTATCAAGATACTGAAATATTTGCATCCCACGGCGCGCAATATCTTGGTTATGTAACGCGGAGGCGCGGAAAACGCGGAGAACGCAGATGAAGATTAATCAGGCAGGGTGAACTACTTTTAAAGTTCAATATCCCGCGCTTAAAGGGCGGGACCGAGCGGGCTGTTCATAAATTCCAAAGGTCCAGCGCCCTCCGCGTCTTCCGCGCCTTGTATTTTGAACTTAGGCGGTTTTGAGAGGTACACTTAGAGTCGCCTGGCGGCTTAGGAGCTCGTTCCTCGCGCCTTGTTCAACCCGAACGTCGCGGAGCCTGAGCACTAAGCCGC
>JBILEW010000050.1:0-24978 GCA_044351885.1 Bdellovibrionota bacterium | reverse complement strand
TATACTCGGGGGCCTGAATCAGAACTGGCGAACGGTCGTATTTCTCCCCAATCTTTAGGATGGAGCGGCAGATACAGGCGTCTCGGATCTCTGACGAGTAGCGGAAGAGCAGGTCCGGGGTAATGGACTGGGCAGACCTCAGTTCCTCCGGCAGTCGATCAACATCAACGAAGAGAGCAACTTTCTGATGCGCGTCCTCAAGTAATGCCAAGAGCGCCTTGTTGTATCTTGGATTACTGGAGAGTGATAGGCACGATTCGGTTCCCTTCGGCGTATCTCCGATCTGAATGAGGAGCGGGGAAAAGTCGGTCACGAGCAGTCGCCTGGTGCTCGCAACTTTTTTCTCGACACTGCGGACAGGCTTGCCTAGGTAGTCTTCTCGCCACGATTCTCTCTGCAGTCGGTTTAGGGAGCGTAACTGTTCGGCGACCGATTCCCGGGTTTCATCGTATCGATGCCGTTTAAACCCTTCATATGGTGGTGCGCCAAGGGCCTGGATAAATAGTTCGGTCTCTCTTGCGTGCTCGACTGATGCCGCTTCCCAATGGGTATACGCGTACTGAAAGAAAGGAAGGAGATGCTCATGCGAACTGATGTGAAAGCGTTTGTTGAGAGACCGTGCTGAAGAGCTGTGACTCTCCGTTTCAAATTCGCCTCGAGATTCGTCGCGTGGTGCCAGATAATCCTTTACGGTCGACGGAAATGCCGCTGCTATAGCGGCGCTCCAGAGGTGTAGCTGTACATCGGCAAGCGATGCCAGGTTGTCAGACCAATTCGATGTCATTTCAGGAAAGCTCTGCCCATGTCTGGTCGCTATCGTTGCTAGTGTTGCCGACTCACGCATGTATTGCGAAAAAGAGAGAGCATCCTCTCTCGAATTTATTCCACCAACTTCCAGCATCCTTGCGATTCGGCTCTCTTTGTAATGTCCAAACGAATTGAGGCCGACGCGCAAGTATTCCCAAGCGACGCACTTCGTTTCCTCGTCCCACTGCAATATCATTTCGCAGACGTGGTCGAATTTGGTGATCATCTCTCGATCCCCATCCAGCTGTCCTACAGCAAGAAGCAGGAGTCGCTCTGGTATTGACGGGAACTCTTCGCGGCGTTGCCGAAGAGCTGAGATGAAATCCACGGGCTCTCCCCCTGTTAGGAAGTGGGCGCCCCGATCAAGCAAGATGCAGCCCATGTAGGAATCGGGATCGGCAAGCCCAGAACACACCGTTCGAAAGTGGCTGGTTAGGTACTCGAAATCATGATCGGCAAGGGTGTTTGCAGATCGTAGGAGGGGATCCAGGGTCGCGCCTAGGATGATCTCAACGCCTCTACCTGCGCCGACGAGAAAATTGGCTATTCCTCTGCGTTCCTCCAGAGGCACGCTGGGCTCCAGACAATCTCTAAATAGCTCTTGGACTCCATGACGACCGACCGATGCAACTTTCCTGACGAGGGTACTAAGTGCCTCGACAGGCTTTTCTGCTCCGTTCAACCAGGGACGTCTCAGCAGGTAGCTTAGTGTTGCCAGTGAGAGTTCGCTATGTTCCCGGAGAATTCCAAGTAGTAAGTCATGGTTGATGACGACACCAGCAATCTCTCCTGCAGCTTCGTATTCTCGATGTGCAAGCTCGAGAATTGCGCAGCCATTCCTCAGGATTTCGGCAAAAACTAAGGGCTGCTGAGCGCAGTTGTTGGCGAGTAGTCCTATGATATTTCTCAGCTCGTGATAGTGCCCCAGCGCGGACCACGAGCGCGCATCTTCCTTGAGTAGCTCAAGGCACAGTTCGTCGGACTCAAACATACAGCAGACTCTGTAAAGTTCGCCGAAATTTCGATTCGAAGGCTCGCGAAAATGTTCCATGAAGCGGTCACGAGAAATCGCAACCTCAAAGGGGGGCTGTTTGTCTGCTGCACGATTAGAAAGTAATGCATCGAGTACTAGATCCCCTCCGAACCTGTCCCTCAACTGTATGAGACATTCATTGTAGACGGCCTCAGCGGCTTTGAAATCAGCCATGAAGGTATCTGGTTGCGGGTTTCTGAAGAGACCAGCACAACGTTCGTTGTAGGTATCGACTATATCGGAGAGCTGTCGCGCAATCGCTCGGCTCGCCATCTCGCCTCTGTCATTTGGCTCGGCTGAAGGTCCCACCATCGCTGTAATGTATGAGCTTATCCAACTCTAATCAAAGCCGGCTCGCCCCCAGATCACTTCCATCTGTAGCAATGTAGGACGCTATGCAGCGGCACCACTTTTTCAGGACAGATTCGGACAATTGGCTACCACTTGCGACGACATCGCTTTGTTTAGGAGCGCTATGCTTGCCTTGAGTCGCGGCGCATTGCTCTACTGGCACGGGGTCACGGCCATTACGTTAGCGGCCGTGGGTACGGGGCTACTTCGGCAGGCCGTACAACAGCATGATCCTCTTCTGGCGATGGTAACCAAGCACTTTCTGCGGAGTAAGCCCGTATTAGTGCATGCATGCGGACTACATCAACAAGCCCACCGTGCAGGACAGGGCATTGGCCGCGAGGCTGACGACGACTGCCTTCGACAGGGAGAGTCGCGGCCGTAGTAGCCCCCAATACACGAGACCCTCATACGCGACTATTGCAACCTCAGCCGTCGTTACCCACAACCAGTACGGCGCAAAGACTGGAAATGCAAACCAGAGGAACGGATGTGAGGTGCAGTTCGCTGTCAGAAAAGCGACGAGCAACTTGTCTGCTGGAAGTCTTTTGAATAGTAGGAAGATGAGAGGACCCTCGAGCGCAATCGTTGCCATGAACGCGGTCGCCCATTCTTGAACGTAGTGCATGTCGGGCATGTGCTACCTCTTCGCCTTTGAAATGTTGTGTGTACTATCCTAGCAGATAATGACTCTTAGTATTCAATTCAAACTCTGTAGGGCTAACGGATCGGGCAAAGTTAGCCGAGTGGAGTAGGGTTCTCGCATATAGTACCCTTCCGTAGCATGAAGCCAGTCGAGTCACGACAATCGCCCGACAAACAGGGAGCCCTCGGAGATCTCGTATCGCCAGAGAGCGATAGGCGCCTCGATGCAGCCAGAGAGCGTGCGTTGCTTCGGCTGCTCGAGGTCACGGCTCGTGATAGTCAACTGCGTGCCGAGCTCAATACGAGCAGACGGCGTGATTTCTTGCGTACGAGTATCCTCGGTCTCGTGAGCGCAGGCTCGCTTGGGATGGTGTTGCGACGAATTGCAGATACCGATTCGTGGCAGACACCGAGTCGTCAGCCGGAGGAGCAGGGGCGTGGCTCCTCGTTCGGATCTAAGCTTGTCGCGTTTACGTGGGACAATATTCTTTTCCAAGCAGGCTCCCATGCGTTTGCGGCGCTTGCCTGGGAACATGAGCTTCCGGTCGGAAACGCAACTCTACGTAACCATGGCCCTGTTGATAAGGAGTCTTTCCGACGTGTGTTGGACCTGTGCATGCGAGACCCGGGGTTGTATGCCAAGGTGTACAGCAAGATAGGTTGCTCTCAGCCGGTTCTCGAAGAGCTCTTATTTCGGGTCCTTCCGAGTATGTTGCGTCCAGGTCCAGGTGCAGAGTGGCTTGTTGGGATTCCCACGAGCCTCGCATTCGCAGGTGTTCACAACCTGGTCTCCGCTGGGGCTGAGACGAAGCGAGCCGTTCCCCTAAGTAGTAACGTAAAGCTTAGTCTCGATTACGTGCCTGTTTCTCAATTTCTCTTGGGTGCCTTTTGCTGGTACACCGCGCGACGCTATGGCGAACTTGCTCCCGTTGTGGCGCACGTGTTCAACAACCAAGCGGCTGCGATAAGCGTGGTCCTTGGAGGTCGGAAAAACCAGCAGAGATATGAACAGTTCCTAAAAGAGGAACTTTCTCGCTCGTAGAGCGACTCCAGACCTACCCGTACTAAAGCTAGAAGATCTCCCGCAGTTCGGCATCGACCACGTTCTGACGGTTTTTTCGAGAAGGCTTACCTGCTAGTGTGCTGTCGCGCTCGGGTGCACTAGGGAAGCGAGGCAAAACCCCTCCCTGCTGCGAAAGAGGATCTTGGGTCGCTCTTCAATTTTCATGGTGGTGAAAAATCCTCAATGTATCGCAGTGGATACATCTGCGGTTTTTCCCCACCATGAAAATTGAATATCAACCCAATCTCCTCTTTCTCGCTACGGGCAGGTTTTGCCTCGCTTCCCTGGGCAGGAAACGGATATGAGTGATTCCAAAAGACCGGTATTTATTTTGGGGGTAGGGGCACAGAAAGCGGGGACCTCCTGGCTTCACAGGCAGCTCACGAGAAGTCCTCTCGTCAATATGGGTTTCACCGAAGAATATCACGTATGGGATGCTGTCTTTTGCGAGCTTGCGAAGGAGTTCCGGGCCACGTACAAAGTGGCGGAGGGTTCCGACCGTGCGTTGCGAAGGATGATGCAATCGATCGATGGAGCTTATGAGAATTAATTTTCCCAACTCATAGATCGTACTACTCGCTGGACCGGTGATATCACGCCGAGCTACTCGATGCTTCGGGCAAGAGGTTTCAGAGAGATTAAGAGGCGACTCGAAGATGTCGGCTTCTCCGTCAAGGTAGTGTTCTTGATGCGGGATCCAGTCGAGCGTAATTGGAGTGCGCTACGAATGCATCGGCGGGTGCAGGCAGGGAATGGGATTCAGATAAGCGATCGGCAACTAAACCAGATGTTCGAAGATTTTTTCAGATCACCAGGTGCAGTAGCACGAACACGATACGACGAAACGATCGCTGCTTTGAAAGACACATTCTCTTCTAAACAGTGGTACGTGGGATTTTACGAAACTCTCTTTTCAAGCGCATCGATCCGCAATCTCTCCATCTTTCTGGGGTTGACTTGGCGTACGCCGACAAGAACGAGAGGGTTAATGCCTCGGAAGCGGTGATGCTCAGAGAAAAACTCTACGAGTCCTGCCGTGATTTTCACTCTGAGGTGTACAGCTTCTGCGCCCGAGAATATCCCGAAACAGAAAGGCTTTGGGTGCGCCGAAACGGAGGAGTGCGTGTGGGTGCGCAAGTCCGCACGATACCGTCCGGCGTCATCAGTACTGGGTTAATTACAGCATCCATTTCTAAAAGCTGAAATTTCTGATATCCGCAATGCCAGCGATCCTCATTATGGTGTAACGTTTCGAAGAGTTCGACGAATTTTGCGAGGGTCCTTTCGAAGAGTTGTCTCGGCAGGATGTGCTCGTCACCAAAATAGAGGAACACAGCCGAGTGTGAGCATCCTGTTCTTCCAGGGGTGTTTTGACTACTCGAAGCCGCGGTGTATAATACCGGAGTCATTCGGGAGAGAAGTCCGGGCAAGGGTCTTACTTGGAGAGCTACGAGGTGAGTGAGAATGCGACTGACCGGACAAAACGGAGATCGTGACCCTCAAAACGCGGAGTTGCGTACAAATTCACATAATCGGATATTCGCAGAGCTCGCCATAGCCCTGCGAAACTCAACCGAATTCTCCGGGCACAGTGTCGAAACAGGCCTATCCCAGCTGGCAACAAACCTACTCAGAGAACTTCGACGAACAATTGGAGATTGTGAAGTAAAACGGGAGCAGCTTTCAGCGAAGGTCTGGGAGGAGTTTTCCCGAGAGATCACCCCATTCTATCTGTCGTTGATTTCGCCGAGTACTCCAGAACATACCGGATTCTTACGGTTCGAGAACTCAATCAAAGCGGTGTATCGTCTGATCCGGGAGGAGTTGCTCGAGGGGCAGCATCGCCAGACTTGCGAGTCGATACTCCGCACGCTAATTTATGCCGAGCGAGATCAGGAAGTAAAATCTGCTTTCCCTGAATTGCAGAAAGTGGTGAAAGCCCTGACGAACAGGACTGATTTAGACCCATCTCTTACGCAACAGTTAAAGGATATCGCCGAACAGGTCAGTGGCCGCGAGGGGCCCTTCGCCCCATCAGAGCTGTCAGACACCCAAAAAATGGTGGCTAGCGCATACCTGTGTATGCCATCTGTGCGAGGTGGCTTCGACGACGAAATCATTCAAGCACTGCTTCCCGAGCTTCGCTTGGATCTCCCTTCTTTTCCGGGAAAGGGCCACTTTCCGGTTCTTGTTGAAGGAGCTCCTCCCTTGCCTAGCAGCTCGAATACCTTCGAGTGTGATGCATGGTTGGAGGCGCCTTTGAGTTCGGATTGGCAAGAGCTCTTTGATGGGTACGTCGAGCGAGGTCTGAGTTGGCCGGATGGGTTGGGCAGACCTCGATTAGTCGAAGACATGGAGGTCTCCCCTCTACCGCAGTTCCTATCTTCGATTCTCGAGCAGTTGCCGAATGAGACACTTGAAACATTATCTCCTCTCGTACGTGAACCTGCCTTCCGAGCAGCATGCCTCTTTCATGTCGCGAACTTCGACTGGATAGTGGATCATGTCCGAGCGTTTGGTGCTGTAGCGCGGGCTTTGAGCGCGGAGTGGGAACGCGAGGTTGATGAGGAGCTCTCTCGGGTGCTGTCTTGCTCACAGGTGACTCTCTCGTCATCGCTCGCTCGAATTGCGACAGAGTGCACGAAGAATATGCTGGGGCAGTTGCGGCACGAAATGGGTGATTTTCTTAAGCTGAGACTGGAGAAGAGATCTCCAGGGTTGGATAAGATCAAGCCGCTCGTCCGAGCGCAGTTTCTATGGTCGCTTCCGCGCGGGGACGGGCGTGAAGGTGCACTCGATCAGGTTCTTGTGCTAGAAGAACCGAATCTATTGAGACTCTTTTGTCCGTACGTTCCGGCGAGTCAGGTGACTCGCGGTATTATAGAAGGAGACCGTGGGGCGTCTCATCCTAATCTGATGGAACCTCTAGGGCATCCAACGAGGGCGAGTGACCGCCTCCTGCGTTTCCTGATTCGAAACGCACAGAGTCTTACATCCGTTGTCTGCCTCAGTCCTCTGGAATCCTACCCGGTTGATGTTGTCGAACGACCATATTCCTTCTGGCTGAGTGATCAGGAGGTTGAAGGGATGAGGATCAGGAAGAGCGGGGACTACCTTGTCGGATGTGGTGATTTCGTCGAGACGGCGCAAGCCCTGCCGCTCACGCAAGAGCATCGAAAAGCATTTGCTGCGTCTCTGCATGCCGACTATGTCACCCGTCGTGAACATGACGCGCCTGATCCGTTCCTTCGAACGCCCGGTCTGGTAGCAAGGGCGATATTCCCACTAGAGTGCTTAAGGGAGACTGTCTCGTTGTGGGAAGGCCCTTGTGGCGACTTAAAGCCTACCCATTCGATTGACTTACCGGCGATTCCGAGCCCGAGTGAGACACGAGACCCAAGAATTGCGCTGTCTCACCCTCCGGCAGGTAGGTCACCAGAGACCTTTTTGCTTCGTGGTCTTTCGTTCGAACGCTTCTTCGAGGCACTAGGCTATTCCCCCGAGGAGATTGACTTGCCCTCCCGATCTAAATTAGCGACATCGTCAATTCGTTACTTCATGGAAGAGCTGCCAACGTGGAGATGTTTTCGATCCGATTCTAAGCAAAAACCTTCCTTCCGCGAGCTTCGACAACTACTCGAAACGAAAATGATCAACCGACATCAATGCCTCGACATTGTTGGCGCTCTCGTACCCTATACTTCCGATGACACCATGTCTATGTCAGAGACACTCACAGAGCTCGAACGACTCCGCGGAGCGTTTTCAAGTTCGGAGAATATATATGATGTGTTGCTCGACGTGGCTTCGTGGAAGGAAGTGGCCGTTGGTATGCATGTGCTGCCTGTCAAGGGTGAAAAGCGCGGTGATCAGGGGGAATCGGCGTCATTTGATCGGCAGATGCAGCATGCATTTGTTAAGGTGAGTAACGAGGGCGTCGGAGCTGAGTCATATACGCCGTTGGATATGCTGCTAATTTCGAAACTGCTTCGGGTCGACAGGTACAGTAGTCGGCAACCAATTTCTGTCACGCTCTCTCAAAGCCTCGGAGACCTTAGGTCTGGAAAGACACATCGCACTGCGCCATGGATGACCGCCCGAACAGTTTCTCTTGAGACTCATCCTTACAGTGATCCGTCGATATACTTTTTGGGCAGTAAAGTTATTAGACAGGCTGTGGAGGAACATGACATCGTGAGGTACGGCCTGTTCAGGGAGCAGTGCAACGAGGTTGCTACCTTAGTCGGAAGGGATTTGGTTCGAAGCATTTATCCGTCGAGTGGTATTGCAGCTGCGGGTGTGACCTCTACGTCGAAGATCTCGCCACTCGAGCTATTTTTTAGGGCTCTCGCGACTGGGTCCTATGAGCAACAAGAACTAGATAGACTGAGGCCTTCTGATGCCGGGACGCACTTCCCATTATTGGATGCGCGCTTGTATATCGAACAAATCGCGGACTCCTTGGAATGGATTGATAGTTATGACGGAAGTGAGACACGTTTTTCGCCCTACGTGCGAGAGCAAATAAAAGAGGCGCTCCGATTCGACGAGATGGTCGAAGAGATCCGGAGAATTTCTCGAGGGTGCGAAAGTCACCGTAATCCTGTTCCGGGTGACTCCCCGGAGAGTTGGGGCTTTCTGCCGAAAATGGAGCGGGAGCTGTTTAGGCATTTTGCCAGATATCCAAACAGGGCGACCCCTCTGACTTTTCTCCCAACTCGTGGGGTGATTATGGAGCTACTTGGTTGTACCTCCGGAAACTGCATTAGGCGGCTTACCAATATCGCGCGCACCTACGACGAGGCAACTGCTATTGCTTTCGTAATCAATGAGGAATTTCCCTTAGTCTTGGGTGGATGCTTGATATTTAAGGGCTCTCTGAAAGGGGAGCCAGTCCTCGTCATTCGGGGGTTCAATCCAGTCTACGATCTCCTAGATCGCGTAAGCGCCGGGGATTTCTTCGAGATGTTTGCCGACTATGTCGCCGATCTAGCGCGGGAAGGGGGTTTTTCAGCGGTGGTTATCCCCCAAGGTGACTTTTGGCATAATGCAGGAACTCTGCGAGCCCCTGTCTTCTTTCATTTACAGGAGCAGTACGGTCATGAACCACTGTGGCAACTCGACGATAGTCAGGTGGTAAACTTCAATGGGCTTAGCTCTCGGAATGTCAAAGTAGTTCGTCGGCTCGTTTGAGCCGAAGGACGTCGTATCGCCTCTTCTCCGTGTACCGGGGGTGTCATGAGGCAAGTCAAGTCAGAGGAAGAGCTCCCTTGTACTCCGAGGTGTACAGCGTCTGCGCCCGAGAATATCCCGAAACAGAAAGGCTTTGGGTGCGCCGAAACGGAGGAGTGCGTGTGGGTGCAGAAGTTCGCACCATGCCGCTCGGTGCTATCAGTGCTCGATCAGTCACAGCATCGATTAAATAGCCGTCGCCTGACTTGAGCGGTATTGCACTTCTGTGTCTTGACTGACTGGGTTTGCACTCGGGCTGTACTAGCCCCTGTATAGACAGGACCACGAAGATGCTAGCGCGAATGAGTTGGGCTACATCACCCGGTCATAGAAGAAAGTCCCGACCTTTACGCGAAGCACGCGGCCGTCATTATCTTTTATAAGCTTCACGGTCTCACCGCGAGAGCCAGCACCCTGCGTGCTGTGAAGTCGATAGCGTCCCTCCGATACGTACTCTAGGCATTCACGCGTACGCAGTGCATTAGGGTTGCTTGGGTAGAGGATAACTAACGCGCCATCGAGATCAGCGATACGACACGTGCCGAATTGGCTCGTATACAGCCCCACTGTTTTCGAGAGATCGACCTGAGAGAGTCGGTGTGGATACGCCTGTGTCTGGTTTACTGGCAGAGAGGGTGGGAGGAACTCAAAGCATTTAGTCGCGAACTCCTGTATCGGAGTAAAGTCGCAATTGAAAAACAGGATAACGCCGAGCTGCCTCTCTGTGGCGAAGAGGATACTCGAGCGATATCCACGAATCCAACCGTCATGACCAAGAAATGTCTGACCGTTGACACGGGTGTTTAGAAAGCCGAGTCCGATACCGAACTCCCAAGAGGGATCTAGCCAATGCACGCGGTGCATCTCGCGCAGGGTCTCATACTTCAAAATGTCGAATTGTTCAGGAACGAGATTGAAGTGGATAAACTTTGCGAGGTCCTCGATTGTGGTGGTCATTCCTCCGGCTGCAGTGAGGGCATTTAGATCGCTATGCGGAGCGGGCGCTCGCGTGCTGTTCGGCGCCGAAAATCTCGAATATCCGGTTGCTAGTGAGGGATGGCCTGCTCCGGGATCGCTTACCAGGGTGTCGTTCATTTGTAACGGAGAGAGGATATGCTCGCGCAGATAATCCTCAAATGAAACACCACTTACAGCGCTCACCGTGTATCCTAGCAGCGCCATACCGAAGTTCGAATACTTCCACAGGAATTCGGGAGCATACACCGGCTCGAGCTCGGCGACGTGCTGCTTGAGTTGCTCTAGTGAGGGGAATTTGTGATCGTTCCAGTAAGACATGCCTGACTCCCTCGAGAGGCCAGAGGAGTGAGTGAGTAGATGCCACGGGGTAATCGCATCCAGATTCGATGATGAGGAGCGAAACCATGGGAGAAATTTGGAAAGCGGTTCGTGAATACTGAGGTTGCCACGTTCGTGGAGCTGCATGATGGCAACGCTCGTGAAGAGCTTGGTTATCGATGCAATCCGAAAGCGATGTTCAGGAGCGAACGGAACCTTGCCGTCAATGTGCGCATGGCCAAAGCTCGCAAGCACGTCGAGCCCTTGCCCAGAAACTAGCCCGATCAGAGCCCCGGGCACCTGGTAGTTCAGAAGCCGCTCGGCACACCAGTCAAGATAAGCGTTTACCGGGGCGTTGAGGGAGGAGCCCTCGAAATGATTGCGGAGAATCGAGATGGTCATGGCTTATCTACTTTTCGAGCGTTGAGCGAGACGCTAGCAATAAAGGATATTGGCTACAACCCTTCCGTCAGCCGCATTCTTTTCGCTCCACATGTATACGTTCAAGCTGCTTTTCCCTGTAGCGGGGCTTTTCCCTGTAGCGGGGCTACTTTTCCCTGTAGCGGGGCTACTTTTGTTCGGGTCAGGACGAAACTCCTCTCACTAAGTGACGAATATATAGTCACTATGGCGAAAGGAATGAAGTACCACCCGAGCGGCAGTGTCCTGGCGTGCACGTTTAGCCTGGAAGAGGGGATCCTGCTGTTAGCTAACAGCCTGTGCAAGGCTATTCTTAGGTCATGTATTGCGGCTGCCCTGGAAAAATACCCAGTTAGACTCTGCCACTTCATAGTTGAAGGAACCCATGTGCACATGGTCTTTGTGGTCATAAACCCTGAACATGTTCCCGAGTTCTTGAGGTACGTAAAGACAGAGTCAGCACACATGCTCAATAACCTCTTGGGTAGAAACAAGAGAACCGTCTGGTGTGAAGGGTATGACAGCCCCATCGTTCTAACCCCACTACGCGCTCTCGTCTTTATTTCATACCTGTATGCAAACCCAGCCAAAGACGCTCTTGAGATCTCCATCGATAGGTATCCAGGATTCTCGAGCTGGAAGATGTTCCGTGATCATTCCCACACCAGGCTCTGGAAGCGTGTGCGCCGAGCCCATTTTCGTCCGCTTTCCCAAGACAGCCACAACCTTAGAGGTTACGAGAAAGAAGCTGGGCGTATACTGGCAGAGTCGTCAGAAACTCTCACGTTTACACTTACTCCTGATGCATGGCTCGATGCATTTGGAATCACCGATGTAGCAGAACAAGCAAGATGGAATCGCCGGATCGTGGAGAGGGTTAGGCACTTAGAAGAAAGATTTCAAAAGCTCCGGGAGCGAAAGGGACGCCGCGTCATGGGAGCACAGCGTCTCATGAACCAGAAATTTGATTTGACGTACCGTCCCACACGAACTGGCAGGCGCATGTGGTGTCTCTCCGAAAAAAGACGCGTGAGACAAGCGTTCATAACATTCTTGAAGGATTTAATGTGCCAGGCTCGAAGCGTCTACAGGCGTTGGCGGAGTGGAGACTTCTCGGTGATGTATCCGCCAGGGCTCCACGCTCCTTCAATGCCGAGGCTAGCGAACGTAGTGCCCTAGCCGATTTGCCTTCTCAAGCAACGTGCGCTCTCCTTGCCGCAGGACACTCGTGTACCTGACGCCTATCCCAGACGTTTCCCCTGCTACCTATCACCACTGCTGTCTTAGAGCTGTCCTGAGAGTGCGGACAGGGTCTTGCTCACTCAGCATCACACTAGCCCCGATACAGAGAAAAAACACTAGCCCCGATACAGAGAAAACAAACACTAGCCCGATACCGAGAAAAAAGAGAAAAGAACCGGCTCGTCGATGAGACGGACGAGACGGCCATCATATGGCGTACAGGGCAACTTGCGCGAGTCTTTGTCGTTAGCGTGCGGCTCACGCGAAAGCCTGTGGCAGCACGAAAATGAAAACGGTACTAGGCACAGAGGGAGAGGGGCTTGGTCATACAATTCATTCTTGGTTCGGCTTTTGCGGGGCTCGTTGGGGCCGCTTGTATGGCATTGTTCATGACGGGAATTACCCGGATGCGCATAGTCAACGCCGATATGATTCGAGCGATCGGCAGCCTCTTTACCGGATCGAACGAAGCTGCTCTTCGTGTGGGAGGCTTCGTGCATGCCGTGTCGGGCGTAGTGTTTGCGATGATCTACGCGACGGTCTTGAGCTTCTTCTCGGTCCACGGCTTCTGGTATGCGACCGTCATGAGCGGTGTAATCGGCTTCGTGCATGGGTTCGTCGTGTTCTTCTTGCTCATCAATATGGTGGCGGAGCATCACCCGCTACCGGAGTTTCGTGAAGTCGGTGTGGCTGTCGCCGCCGCTCATCTCGTTGGTCACATCATTTATGGGCTCGTCGTCGGAATGATCCTTGGGGGCATGAACTTGATTTCGATCTTGGCGCCCCCGTCGGCCTAAAATCGCGGACCGAAAACCTCGTAGCGCGGGTTCACGTCGTTCCTTACGCAAATGTTTATGGTCTGGGTCGTAACGATGAACAAGAAGGTCGACATAGCAGCCCTTCGCGCATTTAGGCAGCCGAGATACTGCGAGCCTCCGGAAACAAGCCAGAGATCTTCGATATTACGGCCTCGACCATCGCGTCGGGACAACTAGCTACTGCGGAGATCAGGATCTCGGCTGCCGACTTCTCCGGCAACCAGCTTTTCGTTGTATGCACCTGCTTATCGTGAGGATTGAGGTGCCTAATCTCGTCACTACTGACGATTTCATCCGCGTCCTTCAAATAACAGACTGGAACCCTGCTTTCACACAGCTCGACGAGGTGAGAGGTATTCGAGGAGAATACCTACTTGTGAGTAAAACGCTGCCGATATTGGGGACCTCATACTACTTCTGCGCATGAAGCGCCTTATCACTTTTGTACGAGGCTTATGATTTCAGCTCTCATTCTGAAGTTTGAGGCGTTCCGCTTGAGTCTTACCCTCGGCCGGAGCTCGGGTCGAAGGCTGGCCTTCGTTTCTCAAGTCCCCGTTAGTATACGTCTCTTCCTTGAAATGTACCGATGCACCGGGAGCTTGTGGCCTCTCGTTCGAGCGAGTGCTCGACGCCATTTGTTCACGGTCCTCAGCACAACCATAGCACCTCGATGGACGCTACGCTCACTTAGCCAAGCCTCTGCGATATAATGACAGAATGTGTTAGTAAATTACTGTGCTCGAAAATGAGCTGCTAGCTGCGTAGGATACGTCTATCTCCGACACAAGTAGATTTCCTTATCCGTGGGTGAGAGGCTATTCTGTTTAAGGGTTTGAAGGTCGGAGCGAGTCGGGATTTAAGGGAAGATAACTTCGTAAGTTACCGTTTTTTTGCGGGTACATTTGTCAGCGGGAAATAATTTACTTTGAAGCACTCGGTGAAGTGTGAGTGCGAGAAGGCTCGTATCGCGCCGGGGAATTTCCTGCGGACCTTTTCGACGTATTCAAAGAGAGCTTCGTAGGTTGGTACGATGATTTCAATGTCGATATCGCCAGGGGTGCCAACGCCGTGTACGACGTATACCAGTTCGGGCGTCGTGCTCAGATAATTTAGGACCTTCCGCCTAATCCCTGGTCGAGAGATGTCGAGCTGGAAAAATACCTTGAAGAAGAGGAGTCCGAGCACGCCCCAATCAATGATCGGCCGATATCCGAGGAGGATGCCACTCTCCTCCATTCGTTGAATCCTGTACGAGACTACTTTGTCGCTCGTTCCGCATGAAGTTGCTATCCGAGAGTACGGTTGCCGCGCATTCTTAGCTAGAGATCCAAGGATGAGTTGATCGAGTGAATCTATCGAAACGGTGTTTGTGGTTTCCTTGATGATGGCCTTCCTTCCGAAAGTCCCGTCCAGAACCCGCGAAATATGGTGCTGCTCCAGTTGAAATACTTGGTTTTGATTGTACGTAACGGACTGCACACCAGGTAGGGTGAGGAACTGTAAGCTCAGCGTATCGAACTCCTCCAGAGATCTCGTCCAAAAAACGACGACGATGTTGTAATCTCCGTTCATCCGATAACACCACAATACAGAGGGGCTCTTTTGAGCAAAGGTGGTGATGTTGCGAACAACTTTCGGACTGAAATCCGAGAGCTTTGCAAAGAGCCTGCAGTATCTGAATCCCAGCCGGAAGGCGTCTATGATCGGGTAAAATCCTCGAACTATGCCTCGCTTCTGGAGTGATTTGAGTCGATACTCGATGACTTGCGGGCTTCGTCCAAGGTGCTCACCGATAGCCTTGCTTCCAGTTCGAGAAGCAAGATCCACCGTTACTAGGATCTCTTTATCGAGAGAATCGAGAGACATATCGATAGCTTAAAGGCTCTGTAGTTGTATATAAATGAAATATCACAGGGATTTGCATAGCCGCAATAAAAAACGCATAATCTTCGAAAAACCAAAACGTTCTCGGTAAGGATTATAAGAGAATGAATCTGTATACGAGTGTAGGAGCCATCTCCGTAGTCCTGTGGGGATCGGTGCTTCCCTTGGTTCGAATGGCGTGCGAAGACGCAGGGATGCCTGCGGCGCTAGTGGTGGCGCAGGGGTTAGCTGGTGTCCTCGGTATATGTGTCATGATCGCTCGGGGAGCGTTACCGCGTACGCCGTCAGTCTATCTGTCGCGCGCCTTCGCCGTACGGATGGTGCTCTTCATTTCGCATGTGCTGTTGTTGTACGTGGCGGTTCAACTCGTGGACAGGGTAGCGATGCCCGGGGTGGTGTTTTGTAACTACCTCTGGCCAACCCTGGTAATGGTGTATTCGCTTGTGCTGACGGATATTCGCATCGCGCGCCGGGGGATCTTTGTGGCAGGAATCGCTGTGGTGCTCATAGCGATCTTCATCGAATTCGGAAGTGTCGTCCTCGACGTATCGCTGTCTCGCTCTAACGGTGTCGCCTTTCTCTTGGCATTTCTCGCAGCTAATGCATGGGGAGCATACTCGGCATTCACGCGGCGGTACGGAGAGTCAGGTGGTGGTAGTGCAGTAACTCCGCTCTTCTCCCTCATCTGCGGTGGTATCGGGCTCCTTCTCGCATGCGTGTCTGGCTTTCAGTCGATTGCGGCGCCGCAACTTAGCGTATCGGGTGTCGCGCTCGTTGTTGGAGTGTGTAACCTCATAGCGTACCTGTGCTGGGATGTAGGGATGAGAAGAGGCAATGTCGTGACACTTTCACTCCTGGCCGACTTTATTCCCTGGTTATCGCTTCTGACGATGAGTGTGCTTTTGGGGGTGACGATAGAGAATCGCACACTCATAAGTGCCTTCCTGTTGGTGTGTGGAGGTGTGACCGCCCGGATTGGGGCTCAAGGTGGGTGGCGGTCATGACTTCCGAAGTGTTCGAGACCGCCCGACACCACGAGGGGAATAATCTGACGTTCTAGCTTCGTTCCCGGATCATCTTCGTGCGTGAGCTGTTCCCGGCGGTCTTCCGAGAGGAGTAAAACGACGGGCGCGCGCAGGAGGGATGTGTTGTGATCTGTCCTCTTGAGTTCCCCACGAAAGGGTGTATTCGACTAAGAAGAGGAGCACGCTTATGCTCGCCGCGTGTGGCTCGCGCGGGCATGCGCAATCCTCTGAACAGTGGAGCTTTACTTGACTATCACGAGTACTCAGTTGGCGCATGGAGAGCACTCTGACCCGTGGGCAGGATGTGCAGTATCCTCGACGCTGAGAGAGGTATTCCCCGGTGGTCCGCGCTCAGGGTCCTTCCGGCTACTATCCTCCCTCATCGATGTATTCTCGAAAGAGGGAGAGTTCTCGCTGCCCCGATCCCTGGTCTTGGGGTACGACTTTTCTGCGAGTCAAAATGCAAGCGACGGGCCGCATCCTCTAGAGGCTCTCTACTCGCGTGCGCTCGAACTGGGATTGTTGTGCGAGGGGAGTGACGAGCGGGTGGTTTTAAGTGGAAGGGCTGCTCTATTGGCTGATGAAATCTCAGCATTCTCTGCGCGTGCCGAGCGTGACCGATTCCTTCAGCGTATCACCTCGCGGCGTTCGTTTTATTGGAAGCACGAGACCGAAGCCCGAGACTCCTTCGTAGCCCTGTCAGGGGATGTATTCACTGACTCATGGGAGGCTACCGGTGAAGCTCTCGCTCGAAGTGTCTTGCAAGGCGGAGGGCGAATAGTCTTGTTTCAAATACAGCCGGAACCTCTACAAGGGCCGATCCAGAGTATCGATTCACATGGAAAATTAAATCGGCGTATCGAGGCTCTCGTTCAGGAGTTTGGGCCCGAGCGCTGCGTGCGGCTCTCTTTGGGCCGAAGAAGTACCGAGTACTGCTCCGAAAACTCGAGTGCATGGATCCGTGATCAGATCGGGATATTCTGCGATAGTCAATCTACATCGGAAGGCCAAGAGGTGCTGTATCTCGCATCGTTGCAGGACCGTTTGAAAGGACAGCCCCCCTTCGACAGGGAGACTAGTGTTCGAGATCCGCGAAACATCAAACGACTCTCCTCTATAATAAAAGCTGTAGGCGGCTTCTTCTACCCGCTCGGCTCTGATGCTGTTGCGGTCAGCGCTGCCGTGTTCGATAGGCATCAGAAGGAAAGCGCCGCCACGGACATAGGCCTCACACACACTGAGATCAAAAAAGAATTCGAGGCTCTCGGCAGGCCAAATGTCGTAGTCATTCCGTACATGAGCCCGTCCGTGCCACATCGGCTCATGTGCGAAGAAGAGCAGTTCGCGTGGAGGCGTATAACCTATGCTAGGCACGCAGATACGACGATAAGTCAGGTAGGAGAGACCGTATTCATTCCTGATGTATCATCGCGTGTAAAGCGCGAGTTGGCTGATCCCGCTTTGTTGGACGATTTCCTCGAGAAGCAGCGACGGCTCGAAGAGGTCCTGCGAGCAGGGGGGTTCACTGTGGAGTTTCTCCCTCGATTCGATGCAGCACACGGCCTCGATTTCGGGGGCGCACCGTGTCATACCATAAATTTCCTGCAGTACTTCGATGCCCAAGGCGATCGACACCTCGTGGTGCCGGGAGTAAAGGACATGACAGCAGCGGAAGAGGATATTCGTCGAGAGATCGAGTCGAAGCTCGTACGAGCCGGTGCGGCGTCGGTCACATTTATCCCGTTTGGCGGTTGGGGCGGCGGGTTTCGATGTCTTACCCAGCACGTTCCAGGGAGAGCTGTGACGTTACTTGGAATGACGCATGCAATCGATGCTGTGCACAGGACCGATCGGGGATACCTGTGACCACATATGCTGCTTGAATTTCGCGTCCCATAGACGGAGGGGAGGCCGCCCCTTCCGGGCAACACTGATAGAAGCTCCTAGGAAAGCGGGGAAGGCGCTAAGTGCATGGCACGGGCATATCAGTTGACGACTCGCAGAGCGCCTCTCCTCCCTTCCCCGCGCTTTTCGCAACCCTGGGTTCCTTAACTAAAATGTCCGATGTGGAATGGCTAGTTGTGAATAAGATAACTGCCTCCTAAAGCGACCTAAGAGGATTCTCCTCGCTTCCCTAAAGCACATTTTTCGATACTATGCCGATATATCGATCGCAAAACAGTGTGAGGTGTGAGACTCGGTGAGTATGTTCCAAAAACGAAGTGCGGGCGAAAAGGAAGCCATCAAAAATAGGCGGAGGACGGAACGCCAACGATTGGTCGCGAGAACGGAAGCCGAAACGCTACAGCTCTTGTTTTCGTTCGTCGCAGCGGCAGATGCAAAGCTCTCTGAGCGGGAGGTGGCCGAGTACTCCTCGTTCATGGGAGAGTGCTCGACGTGCTCGCTGGTCGGGAGTGGGCGGGTGGGTCCTAGCTTCACATCACCTACCATCCACGAGGTAGTCGGGCAGCTGCGCAGGTACATGAGCACATGCCGACCGACGGTTGCGTCGCGTAGGAAGCTTCTGCGCGCGCTGAGTCGGCTTGCAGCGTGCGACGGTGTAGTCAATGAAGACGAGACCCTCGCCTTGAATGAGGTCGCCAGACTGCTGCAGCTCTCCGTGACAAGAGACTCCACTCGTGATCGACGTAGTCGGTTCTCCGGTCGAACGAGTCATGCTGCAGAGCATATGGACAAAAACACCTCGGGTAGGGGGGCTAAGGCCTCCCGAAGGAATGGTGATAGCCCGACCAACGCCCCCCGCTGTTACGCTGTTTTGGGTTGCTCAGAGGACGATTCAGATGAGATCATAAAGAGAGCATATCGTCGATTGGCTTCGCTTCTTCATCCAGATAGATGCAGTGCCACTGCCGCATCACCCGAGCAGATTCGCGTTCATCAGCGGGACTTTCAGCGATTGCAGGAGGCATACGAAGAGGTCAAGCGTCTTCGTGCCGCTGGCGCACGGAGGAGACACGATAAAGACGGATTTGAGTGACACGTTACGGTTTTTGGCGCCGTCCAGAGGTGAGGTGTCGCGGGGAGCAAGAGGGGCCAACCGCTTAAGTAAAATCCCCTTAACGGCGCGCTCACGGGAATTCTATCGGTGACAAGGTATTGCCGGTAGTCCCTAGACGAAAGAAGTGGCACCCGCGTTGCACTAGAAATCGAACTGATGTGTAATAGGCCGCGGGCCTGTAATCGACCCGCCACATCTAAGAAGAGCCTATGAAATCCGTCTTCCGTTCGACTTCTCGACTGGTAGCTGCGTGTTTCGTAAGTGTTATGGCGGTCCCGATGGTGTCCCTTGCCGCGCCAACTCCTGACTATGCGCCAGGCGAAATACTGATCGGATATAAACGAACTAGTGCTTCCACAGCCCAAGCGGATGCGCTCGTGAGTGTAGGTGCGAAACGTCTCCAGACACTTCGCAGTGTCAATGACCGCATTAACGGCGATCCCGGTATTGACCATGTTAAGGTGAATCTCCCATTGTCAGTTGCAATCGAAGCGCTCAAGCGACATCCAGCAGTCGCCTTTGCGGAGCCAAACTACATCCTCAGACATACTGCTACAGCGAACGATACCTATTACACGAATGGGAGCCTGTGGGGTACCTACGGTGACGACGCGCTTCAGTGTGGACCTGCTGGGACGACTAACGTGTACGGCTCAGATGCCGAAGAGGCGTGGTTTCAAGGGTACACCGGCTCTAAGGATGTATATGTAGGAGTGATAGATGAGGGAATGCAGGTTTCCCACCCAGATCTAAATGCCAATATATGGGTAAATCCGTTCGATCCAGTGGACGGAGTCGACAACGACTTCAACGGGTACATCGACGACGTCAATGGATGGGATTTCTTCAACCGCGACAGCTCTGTGTATGACGGTGGAACTGGTGATGCTCACGGAACGCACGTTGCCGGCTTGATCGGAGCGCGCGCAGGTAACGGGGCCGGTATCGCGGGGATCAACTGGGATGTTACGATTATATCCACCAAGTTTCTCGGACCCAATGGTGGCTACACCTCGGATGCTGTCAGTGCGATCAACTATCTACGAGATCTGAAAACTAGATACGGCCTCAAGATCGTAGCTTCCAACAATTCGTGGGGTGGAGATGGATACAGCTCTGCGCTGCATACGGCGATTATTCGGGCGGCTAAGCCGGATATCCTCTTTATAGCGGCCGCTGGAAACAACAATACGAACAACGATGCTACGGCGAACTATCCGTCGAATTATTCGACGCTCCAGGGTACGAGTGTAGAGAGTGCTGCGAGCTACGAAGCCGTGATTGCCGTCGCTGCACTCACCTCAAGTGGGGCGAAGGCCTCGTATTCTAGCTACGGAGCTACTGCGGTAGACCTCGGAGCACCGGGATCGTCGATCGTATCCACGGTGCCTATCGACAGCTATGCATCCTACAGCGGAACCTCGATGGCTACCCCACACGTCACGGGGGCTGTAGCCCTGTATGCCTCAGCATTCCCCTCAGCCACAGCTGCTCAAATTCGCAGCGCGGTGCTCTCCAACGTACTGCCGACCGCCTCCATGGCGGGCATTACGGTCACTGGTGGACGTTTGAACCTCCAGGGACTCTTCGGCGGTAGTCCTCCGCCACCAGTTGATCCGATCCACGATGTAGCTGTCACGTCGATTTCAGCTCCGGGGACGGCGAAGCTCGGTAAGAGCATCTCTGTGTCGATCTCCTTCGCTAACCAAGGGAATCAGCCAGAGACCTTTGCGGTTTCACTTGCAGCGAGTGGGGGAGCTCCAGGCGCCCCGAGAACGGTGACCCTTAACCCGGACTTCAGTGCTACGGTTTCCATATCATGGCGTCCACCGAGCGTGAGGGGAACATACACCCTCATAGGTTCGGCAGCCGTGGTTTCAGGGGAAACCGATACGGCTGACAATTCTCGGTCGACAACGGTTTCGGCTCGTTAGGAAAGCGAGTCAGGTTTGGCTCAGCTCATTAAGGTCTGATTCGAGTAGGTATAGTCGGTTTTAGAAGCAGAAAATTGCTTTCTTGCGCATTCTTCGGCAGATCAAGAGCGGTAGTATGTTTGCAAAAGTCCCACAAACAACTGAACAATCAAGCTCTCCTGTTTCGTTGACTGAAGGGCCTAAGGGTGTGCCTCAGGCGACGCGTCCACGCTCCCTGAACGAAGGGCTCGAGTCCTTCTCTTCGGTTTCTGAATACCTACGCATCAATGAATTGATTGAGCGCGCGTCTGCGCATCAAGACGACCTAGATAGCCTGTGCTCCAGTCTTCAATTTGCCGAGATGCGAGACAAGGTACTACCTGTACTTATCCATCGAGCGACGTTCATGAAATCGCAGCTCAAACGAACGTCGATCCTCGAAAGCCTCCTACCGTTTGCAGATGAAGTGCTGGTGAGAGAATACGCACTAAAAAGTTTGGAATCGGTTCGATTTGGTGAATCTTCCAAAGCTTTGACAGCAGCCGGCATGATCCTCATCGAAGGAGCGTATTCACTAGAGGCTCGCCAGATAAAGCGCCTCGCACTCGTCGCAGGGAAGGTGGGAGATAAGAACGAGACGCTTTCTGCGAGTGCAGCGCAGTATGTGCTTCATCAATTGCCGGCCTCGCATGCCCTTTCTTCCAGTGTGATCGGATTGGCGCATGAATGGTTTCTTGCGCGCAGAAGTGGAGAGAATCCGTGGCTGTCGATCCTTTCCAGATATCCCTCGCGAGAGAATTTCCAATTCCTTCGCGAGATAGTGCGCGGGACGATTCCGCATTCTAAAGAACCCTCGGTCTTTACGCTAATACTTCACGGCTCTCTCAATCTTCATTCGATGGCAGCTATGGCGGGAACTGTCGGGGTCGTCGTCAATAAGGCGTTTGCGCTTGCGGGGGTGGTTGGACAGGTAACGTCGATTCAAGCGTTCTGCCTCTCCGCAGGACTCCTATACCTGGGAAAGGCAACCAGCCAGGCTGTCTTCGATGAGCTAGCAAATTACGGTAGAAATTTTGAGCGAGTAGAGGCGATAGTACACATAAGCCTCATGCATGACCGACTCCGACGGGAGCGAGGTGCTGCGAATGCAAAACTGGCAGAGGAGACGAGCTTATTCCTCTTCGACGTGTCCAATGATCTCTCGCAAAAGCCGATCATTCGCGAGGCCGCATACATGGCACGCGTCGCTTCGTACGAACCTTCCGTTCTCTGGCAGGAGATATCAAACGGTTAGGTACTTACGGCACAGCGGCGTTTTCACGGTCTTTTCTTTTGGTCTTTATAACAACTGGAATCTAGGGCCCTGTTTTTCAGTTGCCCTGGTGTCGTAATTAGTGAGATCCTTCGAGGGATGCTTGCCTCACTTCCCCAAGGGATTGAAGGTGAGTGTTTAATGAATTGGAGGGGCGCATGGGGATCGCGATAGCAATCGGAGTAGTCGTAGTAGTCGGATTTTGGCTCATGAGTGTCTATAATAACCTCGTGATGCTCAGTAACAGGGTGAAAAATGGTTTCTCCCAGATCGATGTGCAACTCAAACGCCGATACGATCTCATCCCGAACCTGGTCGAAGCAGCCAAAGGCTACATGAGTCACGAACGGGAGACCCTCACAGGGGTCATAGAGGCGCGCAATCACGCTTTGGCCGCGCGGGATCGCGTAGCTGAGAACGCTACCAGTGCGCCGGCGCTCGGAGCACTCGGTGCAGCGGAGGCACAGCTTTCAGGTGCGCTGTCGAAGTTCTTCGCGTTGGCTGAAAGTTACCCGGATCTCAAAGCGAACCAGAACATCAGCACTCTTATGGAGGAGTTGTCTCACACAGAGAACAAGGTGAGTTTCGCCAGGCAGGCCTTCAACGATGCAATTATGGTGTTGAACAACGCCGTGCAGTCATTCCCAGCGAACCTGGTCGCTAATACCTTTGGCTTCTCGACGATGCCGATGCTCGAAAGTACCAAGAACGAGGCAGAGCGCGAGGCACCTAAGGTGGCATTTAGCTGAGTCGACCACATAAGACGGGCTCTCGTTTTTTGCCAGGCTGAGTAACGTGGACTTTTTCTCGCACCAGGAGGAGGCTCGAAAGAGATCGCGGTCGCTGCTGCGAAGGTTCGTTCTCGCCAATCTCCTCTTGGCAGCGATAGTCACTGTGCTCTTTTGTCTCGGGGGCGCACAGACTTCGGGGCATAGAGGTGCGCACGCATCGAAAGAGGCCTGGAAGGGTGAAGAGCTTCTCCCATTCGCCTTGATCCTCGACCTCTTCTTGCTCGTGACCGTTTCCGGTGCTGCAGGTGTAAAGTTTCTGAGCCTCTCTTCGAGTAGTGGTGCTGTTGCGGAGAGCTTGGGGGGACGCAAGGTTTCTCCTGAAACGACTGATTCTCTGGAACGGCGATATGTAAACGTGGTGACTGAGATGGCCATCGCGGCCAATACTCCGGTCCCGGAGATTTATGTTCTCGATGAACAGGATGGTATCAACGCCTTTGCCTCTGGCTCTACTCCTGAACGGAGCGCAGTCGCGGTTACTCGTGGAGCTCTCGAGCGCCTGACTCGCGAGGAGCTTCAAGGGGTAGTGGCTCACGAATTCTCGCACATCCTGCACGGAGATGTTCGGCTCAATATTCGATTGGCGGCATACATTCATGGGCTCGTCGTACTCACGGCGATCGGTAGGTTCATCCTCGATTTGGTCGGAGATCTTTCGCGGGTGAGATCCCGCGACTCGAGTAGAGAGCGGGCAGGTGTCGCGTTGTTTGCTGGCGCTATAGCGCTCTTCTTCTTGACCTTCGGACTTCTGGGACGTTTAGTGTCGACATTGATGAAGGCAGCGGTATCTCGGGAGCGGGAGTTTCTCGCCGATGCCACTGCGGTCCAGCTGACCCGTAACCCGGACGGACTCGCAGGAGCTCTCAAGAAGATAGGGGGGCTCGTCGAGGGCTCTCACATACGTAATCGAAACGCGGAAGCACTCTCTCATTTCTTCCTGGCAAATTGGAACGAAGGCAGCTTTCTACAGAGACTCTATTCGACACATCCGCCTCTGATTGAGCGTATCAAGCGCCTCGATCCTGCGTTTCAGGGGGATTTCCAAGCGGCAAGCTTCACTGGCGAGGTAGGGGAGCACGAGGAGCAAGGGATCTCTCGACTCTCGGAGGAGCCGACGATCTCGACACAGACAGAGCCGAATGCCCCTGCTGGCGAACTGCAGCCGCACGATGAACATCATATGCTGCACGAGTCGTGGATGCCTCCGGATCGACTCGCCGGAGATTTCGTCGAGATAGGGAACGCGCAAGCGGTTGTTGCGGCTGTGCTGCTTTCGAGCGAGCCTCTCGTTCGTGAGCGTCAGCTCACGGTACTTTTAGGGGTCGTCTCGATCGGTGATGTCGAAAGAGAGCGGCGCAACTTGTCACAGCTCTCTCTGAATCAGCAGCTCTCGGCCGTCTATATGGCACTGCCCACTATCCAAGCGGGCTCCCGACGCTTCAGGCAGGAGTTCCGGCGCGCGGTAGTTGACATGATCAAGGCTGATGAGGTCGTGAGCCTTACAGAGGTTCTCATAGGTGTGTTGATTCACTTCGGTACACAGGAGAGGGATTCGAGCTTCACTATGCGAGGCGGATCCGATCGTGTTTCCTGGACGGCGGTATCGGGTGCTGTCGAGAGAGTTCTCAGTGTATGCGTTCACTTCTCGTCGTCAGATGCCGAGACGCAGCGTCGGTTGTTCGAGGCGGCAGCAACGCAGTTGAAGATATCGGGTTGCTTTCAGGCGCAGGCTCATCAGGATGTTCCGGCATTCTTCGATAGCTTGCAGGTGTTACGAACTAGCCCTCCCCGTGTGAGGGCGCACCTCATACGAGCGTTCCGCTCGATCGCCGAGGAAGACGCCTCGATCACCGATCACGAGATGCAATTGCTCAGGCTATCAGCTCTCCTACTTCGAACCGAGCTGCCGGAGTAGTAAGATTTGCTTGCTTTGGAGATCGCCTGCTTGACGGACGACAGCCCCGTCGACGACTGTGTCTTCCACAGGATGCTAATTATGCCTCGTTTAGTAAGCACTCAAGCTCTTCGGTGTTCGAATATTTTACTTATGTAACGCGGAGGCGCGGAAAACGCGGAGGCCGCAGGATTGAGTTGCTGCTATAGTCAAGAAAGCTAGTGGGCGAGAGC
>JBILEW010000010.1:0-67510 GCA_044351885.1 Bdellovibrionota bacterium | reverse complement strand
CGCGCTTGTATGTTCTGTCGCGCAAGGTCGTGATCCTTCCACGAGATCTCGACCTTCATAGACTTCGATACGAGCGATTCGTATCCACTCACGAGATCGGATACATCCAGGTCGAGGAATGCAGCACCTATCTCATGTGCTAGCTCCTGGGCTGCACGGTGAGTCACTTCCGAACTATTGACCGTGCGCTGATACACACACGCCAAGATCTTTGGCATTACCTGGGCTTCATTGGAGACGCCCTTGGTCCACGAAGCGTGTGCGAGCTTCTCTTTGAATCCCTTCAAGCCAAGTTGCCCAATCGCCTCCTTGACCATTAAAGCCACCAGAGCGCTCGCAGCGCTGGAATCGACCCCTCCGCTGAGCGATACCACGAAACCTTCACTGCGGCTCTTTCTGAGATAATCAAACAAGCCCAAACACACAGCGCGAGAGAACTCTTCGTGCTTGAGAACTCGGGAGTGCTCCCATGTCGGGGTGGTTACTGTGCGCGCTGATCCACCACGAGCGAGCTTAACTCCAGAAACGACGACTAGGCGATCTCCGATATCGAAACGCGGCTCAAGGCTCGCTCGCCGGCGTCGCATCAAACGACCTCTGTCGATATCTGCAACCCCAGACACAACCTCGACATCTCGATACGAGAATCGCCCCCCACGAGCTACGATCTCGCCATGAGATGCTATGAGGGCATCGCCGTCATAAATGATCCGTCCTGCTTCGCAGCCCAAGAGATTCGCGTAGAGATAGGCAGCGCCAAAGGCCCGCGATCCTTCGAGCACAAAGCGCTGCCGTATCTCATGCTTTCCGAAGGCGAAGTGGCTCGCACTCGGATTGAGAACGACATCTACTCCGTGCCGTGCTAGATCGATCCCTGCACGCTCTGCGACCCAGGCATCTTCACAGATCTCGAACCCGATTCGCAGTCCATCTATCTCGAAGAGGAGATCGCCAACCGGAACTGAACGTCCACCAACCTGCACCGACGAAACGCTCCCTTTGGGCCACGGCTTAAACCACCGCGGCTCATAGTGCAGTCCGTCACCTGCCAAGTGCTGCTTGGCAACGAAGCCGCGAATAGTGCCACCCGCAATAAGTGCGACTGTGTTGTAAACTACACCGCTCACCTCGAGGGGTAGCCCCACATTAAAGACTAGGTCTTTGTACGTACGAGCTAGCCGCTCTGCGCATGCGAGTGCGTGCTGAAGCACTCCAGAAGAATGAAAGGCATCCTCACACCCGTAGCCAGTAATGCACAGCTCGGGAAGACACACGAGCCGAGCACCGCAGCTCCGTGCATCTCGAAGAGCTCGCTCGATGGCAGAACAGTTACCTGCCCACGCGAGAGGGGTTTGGTTGAGCGCTGCGGCTGCAACTACTATTCGTTCCATATACCTATGACTCTTATCGGGAGAGAGTTCATACACCCCAAGGGCTTCAGACTTATTTAGATGCCGCCGGGGGGAACTCTACCCCTCGCTCCTCCCCTGGGCAAACCACTACATATGGTATCAAAGTGCGGCATTAACAACTACCTATTGATATATACAGGCATCAGCCTTCCTCTTGGAATGCGGTTGGAGTACCGTTTCGCCCATGATTACCGCAGTGAATCGCACGAACCTCGAAGCTTTGTTCAACCGAGTTAAACTAATTCTCACAAAACCTACGGAGTGTTGGAATACCGTGGCCTCTGAGAATCCAAGCCCACGAAAATTGATAGGCTCGCTCCTATTGCCCCTTCTCTTCGTGGGTGCTCTCTGCTCAGTTGTAGGGCGGCAGCTTTTCGGAGTCCACATACCGTTCCTCGATACGTGGCATCCACCGCTATTCGAAGAGATCGTCGTTCACGTGGTTCAGATCTTCTTCACCTTGGGAGCGCTTTTCGTAGGGGCTCTTGCACTGCATAAACTCGCTCCTCACTTTGGGGGGCGCAGCGACATGAACCGCATGTTCAGCTTGCTGGCCCACTCCTCGATCTCCATGACACTTGCTCAAATTCTGGGCTTGATACCGGTTCTCTACGGTGGGCTCGCACTTGTGATTGGCCTCGGCTACTCCGTCTACCTCTTCTACTGCGGTAGCGGTCCAATGCTCGATCTTCCGGAAGATCAGCGACCTACCTTTGTTGCTGCGGGAGTGGGGGTGATGATCCTCATAGGCGTTGTCGGGGTTTTCCTATCCGCCTTCATTGCTCCTCCAATACCTCCTGGAAGCTTGTCGATCTGAGCGACGAATAAGACATCCTGGCTGATCCCTCTCATACCTCCTCCACGAGACCGAGCGATACGTTCCGCTTCACTTACTCTGGTTAGCCGGCATGTGCGCTACCGATGCTGCGCATCCCTGCTTTCATACTACGTGGAATAAATCATGAAGCGGTTCATATCTCTTGTCGCATTTCCTATCACCCTCGTCTGCGTAGCTATCGCACACTGCCCATCGTCTGCATGGGCACTCAACAGCTGCAAACTCGAGCGCCCTTCCGAAGTTGTTAGCTTCAAACAAGGCTCATCTGCGCCAGAGCTTCCGCTCTCCGCGGTGAACTCGGACCCCGCAATGCTCTTGCGGGAAAACTCGGACTCTGAATCGTTAAACCTAGGGCTTGGTGGCTCACTGACTTTGAGATTCACTGTGCCGATCGCCAACTACCCAGCAGCCGGCGCTCTGACCATCGAGCGTCCTGTTGGTGCCCTACCGTGCTCCTCCTATCCTGTACGAGCTGAGATATCCGGATCTATTGATGGCGTCTACTTCGTTCCGCTTGGAACCACCTGTGATAGTGCGGCTTTCGATCTCGGCACCTTCTCGTGGATCGCCTACCTGCGGATAACAGACATTACCGATATCTCCGATCCGGCTTTCGGTTCACAACCTGTAAGCGGCTTCGACCTTCGCTCAATCTCCGGGCCCGGATGTTTGAAGTATGCGTATTGCCCCGCATCCGCAGCTCCTGACGCCACCGTGACGAGTAGTCAGAAGACATGCGATCTCTCGCTTTCACACATCGGGGACGATTTCGTCCTCGAAGATAGGGCTTCCTTCGAAGAATACGGTAACGGCACCGCTCGATTGCTAGGAACTGCCTACCGCAAGAGCGACCCGTCTAGCGCATATGACGTGATCGTTAGTTTGACGGGTAGGGTTCAATCACCTCCGCCACAGAGCCCCATTCTCGAACTGAAATCCTCCGCGTATTCCTCACAAGGCGGCACCATCGACCCAGCTTTGTGGTATTACTACAAGCGATGGGGCGGTGTATTGATCGGGAAGGGCGCCCTAGCCGGCGAGACGATACTGATTGGCGATACCGTGCATGCCATGCAGATCGGTGCTGGCGCGCAGGGGCGAAACACCTCTTTCGGCGCCAGTGGGAGCTTTGCTTACGGCTCGGATCCCTCACAACACATCGGGGACCTCAAGATCGAGCTCACAACCTGCCCCTCGCCTCCCTCTCCTACTCCATCAGCGACCCCACAACCGACACCAGCGCCAGCACCACCAACACCTACCCCAGCAGGTAAGCCCATCATCGAGCCACCGACCTGCACGGAAAGTGACCTAACCAACAAGCTCTTAGCTCTCGACAACCAGCTCTTCAGACGTCTCGACACTATCAACCGCGCAACTCGGCTGCTCGTCCGGGAACATCGCTCTCGACGTAATCTTCGATACAGAGCGCGAATTCGATCGGACATTCAGAATCTCTACGTACTGGCGTGGCGTGACGTGTGGAGACACGATCGTATCACTCGAACCTGTTTACCCTCCACCTTATGCTTCGAGATTCACCTTGAACCGACCCAAGCTGCGATGGCTGCATCGGCGCGAACGCTCGACTTAGCTGTCGAAAACGTCCTCTCGCATCTAAGAAAAAAGCTGGCAGGTCGAAAGGCACGACGAGCTCTGAAGCGGCTGGTGCAGATTCATGAGGACCACCGCGCAACGTTCATACATGAGCTAGCGTTCTTGCCGCATCACTCATCCAAGTGTAGTGAAGGCACATCGTAGGATAGTGCAGCAAAGGCCGGCCCTTTGCTCATATAACCCCATCAACCTCGGCTCGATCTCGCTTCTCGGAGGCTTTATGTTTCGACTAGCTCAGGTCAGGAGCGTCCTGTGGCGCGATGTCTGCAAAGTGCAGCTGTGGCACACCTGCCATGCAAGCGTTATAATTTGCTTGGCAGATCAGCAGATTTTGGTGTGCTTTGTTTCCGCAGTTAAAAGCGGATTCAGTCTCGCAGCAGGCTTCGTAAAGAACCTGCACCTCAATCAAACATTGCTGACTACTTTTATTGCATACTGCGCTTGGCTCGTTCGCACAAAAAGCAGGCTTCGGGTCATTCTGTTGGCAGTCACAGATAATTTTTTTATAGACTCGCCGCTCTATTTCGCACCTTAACCAGGGATTGCCCAGACCCATGCACGCCTCGTACCCTATATCTGCGAGCTCATAACAAGATGCGGGTTGAGGCGGCGCAGGTGGATACTGTACATCCAGCTCTACATCCTCCTCAGCTTGCTCTGCGGAACTCGATTGAGCAGATGACGACCAGATTGGAATAAACGTCGCAACTGCAAAAATCGTAAGTAACAATCGAGATCTGGTGGAGCTATTCATGGCTAAACCTTTAGACTTAACCTCTGCCGTATTCACGTACTTGATCGCATTCAGCTCAGGCGGAACCGAGCAGATGCTCTCGAATGACTGAATCGAACTACTCGTCACCTATTACGTAATCGTTTCTTCGTCGTCTTTTGCATCAGCAAGCGATCGAGGAATCAGGGGATCTCCTAGTGTACGAATGCTAGGAACTCTTAGGGAGGCGAGGTAAAACCGTCCTCCCTATCACGTGAACGTGCTCGTGCACCTGAACGTAACCGCACCCGGAATAAAAACATCAAGATGTTCGGGTACGTGCACGTTTACGAGCACGAGCACGTTCACGTGCTAAATTTAAAAGCGAAACCGAAGGTACGTTTCCCCTCGCTTCGTTAGGGAAGGGCCCCGCGGGACTGGGGCCCCAGTCAACTTTCAAATGGCCACGATTTGAAGGGATAGTTGTCGATCTTGACCAAATCGCACTGCAGTTCGAACTCAGCCTTTAGCAGATTGGATCCAAGAACACGTGCGAGTGAATCAATGAAGGTGTTGGGGCTCGCAGCCGTTGAAAGTGCCGCCGTAACCTCGAAGGTCCATGCTCCGGTCACCTCCGCAAGCGCTACCACATGGTTCGTCTCTCGACAGTATCGGATGAGTTGCTCTCTCACCGCCGGGCCAGAGGATGTTTGCAGATGGAATACGCCACGGGTGAGTCCAGCTTTCTGAAGAGGAAGTAGATAAACCGCTGGAAGAACGATCTGCTTCTCTTGCAACTGCTTCAGGCGGTAATTGATAGTAGAGAGCGGCTTGCCGGTGACTCGCGCCAGGGACGCCGCACAATCGTTGGTACGCGCCGACAACTCACGCAGAATTGCGTGATCGAGTTCGTCAATAACTTCAGTTTTCGATCCCGGTGCAAGCGTGTATCCCGCGAAGGATCGCGGGGAGCCGAGAAAAAGCCCGAACCCTCGAAACCACTGCCGCACATTGATCCCGCTTACCGTGACCCCTGGAAGCTCTCCAAGCAACCCATCCAGGATATCTCCGAGTTGACGCTGGTTCATCGCCCAGATCCCGCACTGGTAACGGCCAGCCAACTCGATAACTAAAGATACTCGATCAGATTCCTGGAGTCGCGACAGCAGCTTTTCAACGGTGCTCATAGTCAGCCCGCTGAGCCCTATAGATACGTGGTACTCAGTGAAGCCCAGCGCGCACGTGTTGATAGGTGTGTACTGAATGAGACCCAATTCCTCTTGGAAGAGGCTTAGGATGTTTCTCACCGTATGGTGCTGCGCGCCCACTTCACGGGCGATGTCCGCTACCGAGAGATTGGACGATTGCTGGATGATGTTCAGGATCCGCTGCTCGCGTTCGCCAAGCTTCATGAACTAGGCGTTCTATCGTACTTATTGCCCGCGAGCCAGTCTTTTTTCACCGTAGTGCGGTACTGCATTGCTTCCCCGAAACGAGGCTCTAAATTCTGATCGGTCCTCTACAACTAATTGAGCTCTTTGGCTTGAGATGTGCGCCTCACTACCCCGAACACATTCAAAAGAACGGGCAATACGAGCAGAGTAAGCGCCGTCGAAGAGATGATGCCACCGATCACCACACTTGCCAGCGGACGCTGAACCTCGGAGCCAGTTCCATGAGAGAGCGCCATCGGTACAAAGCCGAGCGAGGCAACGAGCGCGGTCATGAGTACCGGACGAACCCGAGCGACCGCTGCTTCGATGATCGCTGAGAGCGGATCCTGCGTTTCTTGTAGTAGCTTTCTCGTGAAGCTCACCAACACAAGTCCATTTAAAACAGACACCCCCGAGAGGGCGATGAAACCCACCGCTGCCGATATCGAGAAGGGGATCTCTCTGAGCCACAAGGCGATAATTCCTCCTGACAGGGCGAAGGGAACCCCTGAGAATACGAGTAACGAATATCGAAATGAGCGAAAAGTGACGAGGATGAGGCCGAATACGCTAGCGAGCACCAGCGGCACAACTATCATCAGTCGGGCTCGAGCCGAGATAAGATGCTCGTACTGACCACCTAAGCCCATCCAATACCCATCAGGCAGTTTGAGGCGAGTAGTGAGCTTGGACTGAGCCTCTTCGACAAACGATGCTAGATCACGCCCGCGGACGTTCGCCGTGACGACTACCCTGCGTTTTCCATTCTCCCTACTGATTTGGTTCGGTCCCTCGACTATCGATACGTTCGCTACATCCTCGAGCGTCAGATAAGGTCGCTCCGGTGTCTCGTACTTGAAGGCTGCTCGTTCCGCCTCGAGGGAGAGAGCCGACGTATCCGTACTCGGAAGTAGGATCGGTAGTCGCGACAGAGCTCTGATATCGTGACGGTCGACATCGCTCAACCGAACTACGATCGGAAAGCTTCTATCCCCTTCGAAGAAGGTGCTCACGGTTTCACCGGCATAGGCTGTACGCACGAGGTCTTGCACATCCCCTGCATTGAGACCGAAGCGTCCGACCCTTGCTCGGTCCGGTTCGATCGAAATCATCGGTAAGCCAGTAGTTTGTTCAAGCTTCACATCCGACGCACCGTGAATACCTCGAAGGATCGCCTCAACCTGTTTTCCCTGCTCCGTCAAAACACCCGTATCGTCTCCGAATATCTTCACGGCTAGGTCGCTACGGACGCCTGCTATCAGCTCGTTGAAGCGCATCTGAATCGGCTGGGTAAACTCGTAGTTATTTCCTGGAACGTCCCGTAGGAGGCGCTCCAGTTGAGCAACAACCTCCTCCTTCGGTTTTCCCGGATCGCTCCACTCTTTGCGCGGCTTCAAGATTACGTATCCATCTGCGATGCTCGGGGGCATGGGGTCCGTTGCTATCTCGGCTGTTCCTATTTTTGCGAGAGCCTCCTTTACCTCCGGGATCTTTTTAATCTCGGTTTCGAGCTGATGTTGCATCGAGATTGATTGAGACAGGGAGGTCCCAGGGATTCGCATTGCGTGCAACGCGATGTCTCCCTCGTCCAACGATGGGATGAACTCTGCTCCCAAACGCCCAAAAAGCGCTAGCGAGGAGAGGAAAAAACAAACCGCCCCTACGAGGACGGTACGTGGATATCGCAAGATGCGCCCTAGTAACGCCGCGTATCCAGTCTGAATCCGAGTGATAATCTTACCGTGCTCGCTCACACGTCCCGTAATGAATATCGCCACCGCGGCAGGAACAAAGGTCAGAGAGAATACAAAAGCCGCCCCGAGCGCTAGCAGCACGGTCAGAGCCATGGGATGAAACATCTTCCCCTCGATACCCGACAGAGCGAGGATCGGTACATATACGATCATGATGATCAGCTCACCGAACATCGTCGCTTGACGTACCTCAGAGGATGCTTCGTATACCAACTCCAGCCGCTCTTCCTTGGAGAGGAGTCGTCCCAGCCGAGCCTGCGCGTGAGAGAGGCGCCTAATGCAGTTTTCGACCAAGATCACAGCACCATCTACGATTAATCCGAAGTCGAGTGCCCCGAGACTCATCAGGTTTGCGCTCAACTTACCTTGAACCATTCCCAGGATCGTCACACCCATTGAAAGCGGGATTACGAGCGCGGTAATGAGAGCTGCTCTGAAGTTTCCCAAAGCGAGAAACAGTATGACGACGACGAACAGAGCTCCTTCAAGCAGATTCTTTTTGACGGTGGCGATCGTGGCATTTACCAGATTCGAGCGATTGTACACGGGCCGAACAACGACGCCTTCCGGAACGGAGCGTGCGATCTCTTCGATCTTGGTACTCACGCGCTGCGAAACGGCACGCCCATTTTCGCCCATCAACATAAACACCGTACCGAGCACAACTTCTCGACCGTTCTGAGTTGCAGCACCGGTCCGCAGCTCAGAACCGATCTCGACTCGCGCAACGTCACGAAGGTAAATAGGCGTAGTATCGTGAACACCGAGAACGATATCGAGTAGCTCGGACGGGACCTCGACTTGCGATGGAACGCGTACCAGGAACTGCTCGCCGTTCTGCTCTATGAAGCCGGCTCCAACGTTTGTATTGTTGCGACCAATTGCCAGCGAGACATCGCTCAGCGTAAGTGCATGAGCTCTGAGCTTCTCGACGTCAGGTGTCACGACAACCTGCTTCGCGGCACCACCGATCGAGTTGATCTCAACCACTCCGGGAACCGTTCTGAGCTGAGGGCGCACTACCCAATCCTGGATCTCTCGAAGCTCTTGAAGCGAGTGTTGCTTGTTCGAGGTCGGATCGTTCTCGACCGTAAACATGAAGATCTCGCCAAGGCCGGTCGCTATCGGCCCCATAGAAGGATTGATACCTGGTGGCAACTTCTCCTTCGATTCCTGAATGCGCTGTGAGACGAGTTGACGGGCGAAGTAGATATCGGTCTTGTCCTTGAAAACTACCGTTACTTGCGAGAGCCCGTAGCGTGAAAGAGAGCGGGTGTATTCGAGGGAGGGTATTCCAGCCAACATCAACTCCAGGGGCTGTGTGATGCGACGTTCCGTCTCGAAGGGCGAATAGCCTGGAGCGTGGGTGTTAATTTGAACCTGAATGTTCGTTATGTCCGGAACAGCATCGATAATCAGGCGCTTGTACGAGAAAACACTGAGCAACGCGACAAGAACGGTAACTGTAAGGACGGCGTGGCGATGGAGGATGGAAGCTCTCAGGATCTTGTTAAACATCTAGTCCTCTAACGATTCGGGAGATTTTCCCCCGTCGCGAAAATCGAATATCAACCCACCCCCCCACCTTCTCGCTACGGGTAGGTTTTGCCGCACTTCCCTTAGTGATCATGAGAAGCACCCGCCTTGAGAGCGTCCGCTTTCATGAGGAACGAATTACCGACGACATATTCTTCTCCTGCACGAAGCCCCTCAACTACTTCCACCCAGTCGCCGTCAGAACGTCCCAATTCGACTGGGCGCGCTTCGTAGACATCTCCTACACGGACGAACACGACATTCCAATCTCGTAGACGCTGAATCGCCTCGCGCTTGACTGCAACTGGAATGTTAGCCTCACCTACGACGATCTCTCCCGTGATGAACATTCCTGGCACGAACGCGCCTCCCTCGTTCGGCACGATCACTCTGACGAGTTGAGCCTGCGATCGTTCGTCGGCATACGGCGCGACGTATGAAACCTGTCCCTCCTTGGTAGCAGAGCCCATTACCGAAGAGATGGTCACCTTTTGCCCCTTGGCGATATCTCCGCTTTCCCGCAATGGCACCAAGAAGTCTGCCCACACCTCAGATATATCGGCTACGATGAACACCCACTGATTCTCGGGCACGTATTCACCGACGATGAGGTGTCCGTTTACGACGGTTCCAGATATCTGTGAGCGAACCTCAAACGGTTGTAGGCTCTGATTACTCTCGATAATCGCCAAGACGTCGCCCTTCTCTACCTTGTCACCGATGTGCTTGCGTCCCTCTCGTACGACACCTGCGAAGCGAGGTATCACGTGCGCAATACGATGCTCACTGGGAACTATCTTCCCACGCGCTCGACGTATCGAGCGCATCGAGTGTGGTGCGGCCTGCTCTGTCGTAACACCAGAATGCGCCGCGACGGCGGCTGGCATCTCCACCCTTCCCTCATAGGAGGCATAAGACCACGAATACTGCTTTCCATCGTAGCGAGCGTCTACGGACACATCGAACGAATGAGGCTCTTCGACCTCCTTAAGGCTCGAGAGGAAATTGTCCTGTTGCTGCAAGACGAATTCATCGGCCCGACCCCCTAAACGCGAGAGTCGGATTGTGGCGGCAAAATCAGCGGGTGCGAGGGGCTCGCTACCTCGATATCCGTACACCCTGAACTGCGGCGGTACGCCCTTCTCGAAGATCTGAATTTCGACGGCGAAAGAACCGTCCCTGAGCATTCGCCCACCGTGTGGCCCTCGCTCGAACTCCTCTTCGTGCTGGGCCTCGTGAGCATGCTCTCGAGATCCTTCCTCCGAAGAGTTTTGGCATCCAGCGACAAACAGCAGGAGCGCACATGTAATCAATACTGTGAAAAGTTCAAGAATACTGCCTACCTCGTACCCAGCACCCGTTCGTGCGGCGGTGTTGAGCGAATAGTATGCCCGATTCATTTATATCTCCTCTCCTACAAGCAGTGAGAGCTGGATGCGTGCTGTGGCCGCTCCCAGCCACAATGTAAGAGCCTCATTACGAGCCTCGTTGAACAAACGCAAGGTCTGCCACACTTGAAGTACGTTACCCTTCCCCTGCGCATACAGCTTCTCTTGAGACCGCAGCGCTGCTTCGTATGCGGGAACAACCTTGGCTGAGTACAGCTCGGCTTGTTCCGTCGCAGCAACTACAGCGGCATGCAGGGAACGAACCTGCGTCTCCAAACCGCCATCTGAAAGCAGCTCCTTCCTCCGTCGAGCTGCCATCTCCGTTGCCTGAGCACGACCGATCTCACCCTGGTTACGATTGAAGAACGGAAGCGGTATCGCGATGCCGGCGCCTACGAAATCACCTCCGTCATTCGTATGTTGATAGATGATACGAGGTGCGATCTCGGGATATCGATCGAGTTCGGCTAGGCGCACCTGCTCAGAAGCGAGGCCAAGCATGAGGTCTGCTCGCGCCATATCGCTCAGTCGACTTTCGCGCGCCTTGGTCAGCAACTCCGCTTCGCTCGGAAGAGCTGGAAAAGTCGGCTCTGAGCGCGCATGCCAAACGCAGGCCGAACCAACCGCTTTGCTCAATTCGCCCTGCAGGGCGTGTATGGTTGACTGCAGCCCACGTCGTTGCGCCTGCAAGCGAAACTTCTCAGCCTCGAAGAGTTTGTGATCCCCTTCGGATAGAAGCCCTTTGAGTACCCCCTGATGCACGAGCACCACCTTTTTGGATGCAAGCTCCTCGGAGTCGATAAGGATCCCTTCCGAGCGCTGCAGAGCGTGCAGGGTGTAAAACTGCAAATTGATCTTTTGAGTGAACTCGAGCAACCTCACGCTGCGCTGCGTATCACCAGCCTTGCGCAAAAGTGCCGCGACCCTTTGCCGCTGGCCGAAGTTGGAGAGCTTCAATCGCTGAGCAAGGGCCACGTTCGCTTGCGGATCGTTGTCACCGTTGATCTTCATGCTCGTATAGGCCTGCTCTGCTTGGAGCTCGGGATTGATCAATACCTCCGTCTCGAACGCATCGGATATGTGATTCGCATACTCACTCTCGATCTCGGCTAGGAGCGGACTCTTCTGGAGCGCGAGAGACTGAAGCTCATCGAGCGCGATGGTGCGGTCGCACGAAGAAGCGGATGCTACGGTTGCTCCTTCTGCTAAACTAGTTTTAGCCACGCACACAGCGGCTGTACACAGAAGTATCGTTATCCAGCCATGCTTCATCCGCGTTACCATCTTTCAGCTAATCCGACCTCTACTGAGAGACCGCACTAACGTTCGTCACGGGCGGCGCCCCGTTCTCTGGAGCAGCTTGCACCTCGACGATAGCATCATCCCAACCTCCTCCCACTGCCTTGAAAACAGCTACAAGAGATGTAAGGAGATCTGTTTGGCTCTCTGCCAGACTCAACTGTGCTATGAGCGCGCTACGCTGCGCATCGAGAACCGGAAGAATGTCTATCAATCCGTTCTCGTACTGTGTGCGCGATATGGCCACCGCCTTTCCTGATTGCTCGACAGCATCCTGAAGATGATCTCGCCGAAGCTTGAACCCCTTGAAACGAGCAAGTGAACCTTCGACGTCTTCGAGTGCCAAAAGCACGGTTTGCTCGTACTGAGCGAGGGATTGTCGCGCGACCGCTTCAGAGGCATCGATGCGTGCCAAGACACGACCCAGGTCGAACGCCGCCCACGAGAGGCTCGGACCGAGGTTCCAAGCGTCGCTATTGTCGTCGGTTAACTTGTCGAAGTAGCGCGCTTGAAAGGATATCGATCCGGTGAAGGTGAGTTTCGGGAAAAGATCGCCTTTTGCAACACCGATTCCAGCCGTTGCCGAAGCCAAGCGCCGCTCTGCAGCGCGAATATCCGGACGACGCTGGAGGAGCTCTTCGGGATCCCCCAGGGTCACCGGTCCGTTATACGTGGGGATCGGTTTGGGTGGAATGAGCTGCGAACTCAACTCGCCGGGCTGCTTCGCACTCAACACTGCCAAACGGTACACGGTCGCTTGAATATTCGCCTCCAAAATCGGGATCGAGGCGAGCGTCGAAGAGAGCTGCGATTTTGCACGAACCACGTCGAACTCTGTGGTCTGCCCACCTTTAAAGAGAGCCTCGGCAACACGCACGACCTGCTCTTGGGTGCGCGCATTCTCCTGCGCTACTGCCAGTTGCGCCTGCAATCCGCGCAGCTGGAAATAGTTTCTAGCGACATCGCCGATCAGGATACGTACGGCATCTTGAAGTTGCGCGACCGCGGCCTCGCTATCGGCCGTACGCGCTTCGACCCCTCGTCGAACCCGTCCGAAAACGTCGACCTCCCAAAATGCATCGAAGCCTGTCGAATAGACCTCGTTGTCGATGTGTGTCTTACCGAGTCGGAGCGCTCCTCCTGCAAACGTCGAGGTCGGAATATGTGTGTTGGTATAGTCGAACGAGGATGTCACGATCGGGAAGAGTCCGAGAAACGCCTCACGACGCAAGGCACGGGTCTGATTCACGCGCTCCAGTGCCACTTCGAGATCGTTGTTGTTGTGCACTGCTTGGAGGATGAGCTCTTCGAGCTGTTTGTCAGCGAAGCTGTACCACCACTTCTCAACAGCCGCGCCCTGGGTAGCCCCCGGAACATCTTTCCCAACGAAGCTCTCGGAGACCGGAGTCTCCGGACGTGTATAGTCAGGACCTACGATGACGCATCCAGAGCATCCGATCAGCCCGAAGAACGCTACGATCCACTTGCTCACTCCACGTGCTCCCTTTGTTTCGAAATTCATCGATGTGTGTATACCACGACACGGATGCGAGCACGAGCGTAGGAAACCCCCTCCGAAAGCCCCCTCGGAGGGGCGACATCAATGCACTACAGCTATAGAAGCCCCATCATCTCTGGACGCATGGAGCTCATCCTCCGGGGCTTCCCTACGGCGCTTGGTTCGAGCAATCAAGGAGTACAAAACAGGGACTACAAAGAGCGTAAAAACCGTCCCGATAATCATTCCACTCACGAGGGTTATACCGATGCTGTTTCGAGCGCTCGCTCCAGCCCCAGACGCGATGACAAGGGGAAAATGACCTACTACGGTAGCGACGGAGGTCATCAAGATCGGGCGTAAACGGGTCGCCGCTGCTTCGATGACAGCATCGAGCTTCGCCAGCCCTTGCTCTTGTAGGCGATTGGCGAACTCAACTACTAAAATACCGTTTTTAGCCACGAGCCCTACCAGGGTGACCAGACCTACCTGAGAATAGATATTGAGCGAGGTCAGATCGAGGAACACAAAGAGCATCGCTCCCGCTAGAGCCAACGGCACTGAACCGGCAAGGATTATGAGGGGATCGATGAAGCTCTCGAACTGAGCCGCCAAAACCAGGAAGATCACCACTATCGCTAGAATGAGGATCGTGGTCATAGAGCTCCCCTCTTTTCGAAGCTGTCTCGACTCGCCCGCGTAATCGACACTGTATCCAGAAGGAAGGATCTCTTTGGCCTTCTGCTCCAAAACCTTGAGCGCGACATCGATACTGGTTCCCGGTAACGGAGCTCCTTGAATCTTGGCAGAATTGAGTTGCTGAAAGCGATTGAGCTGACGCGGCTGAACGCCTTCTTTGACCGAGGCTACGGTGTGCAGCGGTATCAAGCCCCCTTGGGGGCCACGAATATGCAGCGCAAGAAGCTGCTCGGGATTGAGCCTCGCCTCGCGCTTCACCTGTGGGATAACCTTGTAGCTCCTTCCGAGGATCGAAAAGCGATTTACATAGTTACCGCTGAGATAGACAGAGAGATCCTCACCGATACTGGCGAGTGACAGCCCCATCGAATTGGCTTTGTCTTTATCAATAAACACCTCGGCTTGAGGCAGATCAAACTTCAGATCAGTATCGGCATACATGAACTTGCCGCTTGCGAATGCGGACCCGATGAGCTGTTGAGCGAAAGAAACAACCTCTTGCGGCTCCGCCGTCGAAGAGATCACGAATTCGACAGGGTGGTCGCTTCCACCCGGTAAAGGCGCAGGCGATGTGAGAAAGACCCTGATCCCTGGGACCGAAGCAACCCTGGGCAACACCTCAGGAAGAATCTCCTCAACGGTACGAGTACGCTCCCCCCACGGCTTAACCACCATTCCGGAGAATCCCCCTCCAGGGCCGGTACGTTGAAAGGAGTTTTTGTACTCCGGCACACTTTGGTAGACCTCGTTGATCTGCCGCGTGAACAGGCCCATCTGCTCGATCGTCGAATCAGGGGCCCCCTGAACAATTCCGAAGATAATTCCCTGATCTTCTCGAGGTGCCAACTCCTTGGTCGACATCATGTAAAAGGGAAGCAGGAGCACGACAAGGCCGATGCTCGCTGTTACCACTGCCGATGAATATCCAAGAGCGGTTCGGAGTGCGCGCCTGTACCTTTCGCGCAACCTATCCAATGACGAATGAACGAGAAGCTGAAAACGGTTCTCGCGCTCGTTTTTTCGCACTATTCGAGATGCCATCATGGGGGAGAGGGTAAGCGCCACTACGCCCGAAATCACTACGGCGCCTGCCAAAGTAAATGCGAATTCTTTGAAGAGTGCTCCAGTTAGCCCTCCTTGAATACCGATAGGAGCGTACACTGCTGCCAAAGTGATCGTCATTGCAACGACCGGGAAAAAGAGTTCGCGTGCGGCCTTGAGAGCTGCTTGTACGGGCTCCACCCCATCCCGAACATGCCGCTCGACGTTCTCCAGCATGACGATCGCATCATCTACAACCAAACCGACAGCGAGCACGATGGCGAGGAGCGTAAGGAGATTTACCGTAAATCCGAAAGTCAACATCAAGGAAGCGGCTCCGATGAGCGAAAGCGGAATGGCAACCACGGGAACCAGGACCGCGCGCGCCGACCCAAGGAACAGAAAGATAACCAGAATTACTATCGCTATGGTTTCGGTGAGGGTTTTGAGCACCTCCTTGATAGAATTACGAATGTATACCGTTGCATCGAAAGGAATGGAGAGCTTCAAGCCGCTCGGAAGGTTACGCTCGATCTCCGGCAGCACATCGCGAACATGCGATATGACGTCCAACGAATTCGCGTTCGGCAGGACCCATACACCGATAAAGGTCGCGGACTCGCCGCCGAAGCGAATATCTTCGTCGTAATTCTCGGCCCCCAGAACGACATCCGCTATCTCTTCGAGACGCACGATTGTGTCGTCTTTCTGGCGAACGACGAGCTTTTTGAACTCATCGACACTCTTGAGATCAGTGTTGGCCACTAGATTGACCGAGATCATCGAGCCCTTGGTGTTGCCGATCGCAGAAAGGAAGTTGTTGCTCGCCAACGCTGCTCTGACCTCAGCAGCGCTTATCCCGAGCGCTGCCATCTGTTCGGGCTTCAACCAGATACGCATCGCAAAGGTTCGCGCCCCGAGGATATCTGCGCGCTGCACCCCAGCTACTGCCGAAAGCTGCGGTTGAACCACTCGAGTCAGGTAATCGGTAATCTGGTTGGGGTTCAATTCTTTCGAGGAAAATCCGATGTACATCGATGCGAAGCGCGCATCTGCGCTCTCCACGTTTATGATCGGAGCTTCTGCCTCGGGGGGTAGTTCGTTACGAACTTGTGCAACCTTGGATTGAATCTGCGTTAACGCAGCATTCACGTCGTAATTGAGCCGTAGGTGAGCAGTGATCTCACTCATCCCCTGACGACTGGCAGATTCGAGGTAGTCGATACCATCGGCACTCGCAATTACCCGCTCGAGCGGAGTGGAGATGTATCCACGCACGAGATCCGCCGGCGCACCGATATACGTCGTCTTGACCGTAACAACTGAGCTCTCACTTTTCGGATACTGTTTAACGTTGAGCGACTGAATAGATTGCAACCCGGCTATCAGAATCAGGAGATTCAAGCAGATCGCTAAAACCGGGCGCTTGATAAAGAGATCCGTGAGCCTCATAGACGTGCCTCAAGAATCCTGAACAGTGGGGTTTTCCTTGCCTGGCGGAACGGTCTGGTTGTTTATCGTCACCGGCCCACCGGGACGCAACTTAAAGCCCCCCGTTGTCACGATCTCCTCTTCAGGGGAGAGCCCTGAAGCTACTGCGACGAGATCTCCTCGTCGTGAGCCCAGGGTCACTACTTGCTGACGCACGGTGAGGGTCTCCTTGCCTTCGGGATCCTTATCTCGCTCAATCACAAACACGAAGTTTCCGTATGGGGCGTACACAACGCTCGATGCGGGTATCGTAAGCACCGGACGGTCTGCCCCCAAATCGAGATGTACGCGACCGAACATTCCGGGGAGTAGCTTTCCGCTGACATTCGAGAGCGAGCCCTGGATCTCGATAGTTCGAGTGGCCTGGTTGACATTCGGATTGATAGCCGAAACTTCGCCGGAGAATATCTCCCCGGGAAATGCATCGACCTCCAAACGGATGGGGCTCTTAACTGCAAGAGCCGGCAGGATCTGTTGTGGCACCGAAAAATTGAAGAAGATCGGATCAATCGAGTGCAGCGGCACTAGGGGCGTTCCCGCTGACACGTACTGACCAACATTCACCATGCGAATCCCGGTCTTTCCGGCGAAGGGCGCTTTGATAGTCTTACGCTCGATGATGGCTCGTAGGGAGCGAACCTCCGCCTCACTCTGCTGCAGTTTCGACTGTGCATCTTCGAGGTTGGCGATCGAGAGCGCGCTCTGACTCCTCAAGGTGCGTGCTCGGGCGAGATTCTGACGCGCGAGCTCTGCTCGCGAGAGGGCTCCTGCCAGATTCGCCTCTTCAACCGAATGGTCAAGTTCTATCAAGACTTGGTCACGCTGCACGGTCGAGCCGGACTCGAACAAGATACGAGATACCGTCCCGGGTTCTTCTGCACTCAGCGTTGCACCCTCAACAGCGACAAAAGTACCGACGGTGTCGAATCCTTCGCGCCAAGCGCTCTGAGTCACCGAGGAAGTTGTTACGGTTTGAGGCCCCTCCTTTGGTGCCATCATCATAGCTCGGCGCACCTGGAGGAACTTTACGACTGCAAGGATAACGACAACGAGCACGAGCCCGCCTACGGCATAACCTATCTGTCGATACCTACCAGGATGAGTAATTGCTGTCATAATTCGATACGTATGTGGATTGAGATAACGGCAGTCTCCTGGGCAGATACGACTCCCTGGCTTCAGCGTTTCCCTGCGCTGGACGCCCAGATCTTGGGTGACCTAGCCCTAATTGTCAAATGTAGGGGGTTAATATGAGCTTGCGCGGCCCGGTGGACGCTCGCTGGACACACTCCGAAGTCAGCGCTTTACCAATTCGAGGCCTTTTGGGTCTTTGAGGAGAAGTCATCCGAGTTTGAGCGACGACGGCGCTCAGGACGCTGGTTAGAAAACTCGTTGTTAACCGCCTCTTTAAATCTACGTCGAGTCGAATTCGGGAGGGCGCGCACGATCTCGGCAGTTCGCTTCAATTCTGCGTGTGGAACCGTCAATGGCTTCGCTGTTTTGAAGCGTCTTGCACAATCGACCATGTTACTGACCGTTGCTCGAACGAGTAAGCGAACCGTGAGATCTTCAGATCTGCTTGTGTGGGACGCAAGCAACCTCTCCGAGATCTCGAAGGTCTCACGGAACGACTCGACCGAATAGGGGGCTAAAAGAAAAGCTTCGATTCCAATCGATGCATAGTCAGCGAGCTCATTGGCGGTGCAATACACCCCAGAGCATACACAGACGAAGACTGCGTGCTCACCTGCTTCTGTATTTTTGGCAGCCTGTATGAACTTCGCGATCGCATCACGTGAAAATCGACTAGAGATATAAATGATATCGAAGGTCTGATCGTCACGTATCTTTTCGATTGCATCACCGAGTGACGCCGCTACTGAAAGGAAGTGCGTAGACGCGATCTGTGACGCGGCTTGTTTGAAGTTTATCCGCGCGTTCAGGTCATATTCTATGTGGAGGATCGAGAGATGCATGAAGGTACCCTTGTTCTCCTTTGCACCCTCTTATCTGGAGAAAGGGGGATACTGATCCAACAGCGGGGTAAAATTGGTGGATTCTCGTAGTACGCAGGGGCTACGGACTTCGAACCTTGGCGACATTTATTGGCTAAGCTGCTGATCACAGGGAACACAGAGAGTAGGGCTCTGCAATCGATCACGACTCCCCTGGACCGCGGAGCTTCCGCTCCGCTAGCTATTAGCATCATGACCCCAGCAGAAAGCGGACTAGAAAGTCCGCGGTCCGACCTCCACCCCCTTGGACCGCGGAGCTTCCGCTCCGCTAGCTATCAGCATCATGATCCCAGCAGAAAGCGGACTAGAAAGTCCGCGGTCCAGAGTCGGCTCTGCTACGCCCTTATCCTGGCGGTGGATCGGTTCGATTATCGCCGGACTTAGTCGTGCACCGACCTTCCTTGACGATCCCTGCTCATAATCCTATCGTGCTCAAGCACCTATGGAAGCCGTACACGATTCAACTATCGAACTCTCCTCGCCCATCGGCATCGTAGCCGGAAACGGGCGATTCCCAATCGAGATTGCAGAAAACGCCCGGGCGCGCGGACTTTCAGTGATCTCGGTCGCCATCAAGGACGAGGCCGATCCGCGCATCGAAGCGCTCTCGGAGCGCTGCACATGGGTTCGCCTCGGACAGTTGGGAAAACTGGTGAAGTCGCTTGCCAAAGCCGGGGTTCGCCAAGTGGCATTCGCCGGTGGTGTCAAACGGGTCAACTTCGTTACCGGATTCAGCATGGATTGGAGGGCGATCAAGATGCTCTCAAAGTTGAAATCGTTCAATGACGACTCGATCCTCAGAGGGATCATCGGCGAGATCGAAAGCTCCGGCATGCAGGTGATCGCTGCGAGCGCCCTGCTCGACAAAAGTGTTCCAAAGCCAGGGATAATTACTCAACGTCACCTTACTCAATCGGAGAGAGACGACGCACGTATCGGCTGGCAAGCCGCTCGGGCCATCGGCAACCTCGATATCGGCCAATCAGTCATCGTGCGAAACAAGACAGTAATCGCAGTCGAAGCGGTCGAAGGTACCGACGCTACTATTATGCGAGCTGGAGATGTGCGAGGAGATGGCGGCGTCTTGGTCAAGCTCGCAAAATCCATACAGGATCTGCGTATCGATCTCCCAGCAGTGGGAGTTAGAACGATAGAGCTGATGAATCAAAATAGACTAACTGCTTTGGTGATTGAAGCTGGCAGGTCGATCATGCTGGAACCTCAAGAGGTTCTGCAAAAGGCGCAAAGTTGCGATATCGCGATATATGCCGTTGAAAAGGTCGAGGATCTATAATCCCGGCCCTTCTCAATCTTTCTTTTTCTTTTTTGTTTTCTTTGGCGCTAACTCGAGACCAAGATATGCGGCGAGATGCTCTGCGGTTCCAAGAGTAATATCTCGCTCCCCGTGAACAAAACGACGCAGGACTGCGTGATCGATACCAGCCCCAATCGCGATCGCGTATCTGGACTGCTTGGAAGTTAAAATAGCTTTTCGAAGTCGTTCTGTGAGATTCATAACCTTTCCATCCACACCAACTTTCTCGGAGGCTACCGCCCCTAACCATCGCTTAAAAAGGCGGTTTATTGACCTATAGTTACAGCCCCTTAGGGGACCGGTAGCCAGAAACCAAAAGGCCCGCTCCGAGAAGTTCCAACCTTGCTAAATTGTCATGCTACTGAGGAAAGGTCGAAAAGCACAACCTCTGGACAGGCTTAATATATAGAAATAACTAGATAAAATCAGAGCCGACGATCTTCGTTCCACCTTCTTTCTTGAAATCAGCATATATTTCTAGTATAGAAATATACTAGAACATAGAAAATGACGAGCTGCCTTATGGCCTTTCTGCGAACCGCTCCTTGCGAGCGGGTAAACAACTCATACTCGCCTCTGAAACAACAAAACCCTTCTCACGCTACCCTGGGGGCCGAAGTTCTGATCTCACAGGGTATTATATGGCGAGCAGAGAAGGGAGCGAATCACTCGATCCACTCTCGACAAGGAGAGCTCCGCAAGGCGATCCCTTTCGATGTTTCCGAAATAGACACACAGCTTCCCTCAGGTGGATTGGTCTGCGGAGCTATTCATGAATTCTATTATCAAGATTCTACAAACTTATCTTCTATACCTAGCGCGCTACCCGCTTTTTTTGTTGCAAGAACGATACACTCCTACTGTTCTACTCCTCTTAGTTCGTGGGAGCGGGAGAGCGACAAGACATTTCCTTTTTTGATCGTATGGATCGGAAAACGGAGCTGGCCGACCCCCTTCTCCCTTCCCTTTCGTTTCTTGAACTCCTGCATCTTCATCGATCCGCCTACGGATACGCTAACCTTGTGGACTATAGAGACAGCGCTACGCTCTCCTGCAGTCAAGCTGGTCATATCGGATTGCCCTCGAATCTCGCTCACCACGACAAAAAGGCTCTGCAACGCAGCTAAGGCGCACAATTCGACGGCGCTTCTTTTGCGTCAGTACAAAGATCTCGATCTACCAAGTAGTGCCTCGACGAAATGGCTTATCTCTCCGACTCCATCACCCCACCACTTTCCTTTGTGGAGACTCTCTCTCGAGAGAATCAAAGGAGGGTCACCTTCGATTAGGTCTTGGATTGTAGGGCTGGAGAGCGGTTATGAAGAGCGAGAGAAGATATCTCTGCGCGTATTTTCCCCACTGGTCGATAGAGGTCACGAAGAAGAGACTACGCTCGAAAGGTTCGGAACGTGAATCATCACCTATACTTTTGACGAGTACGACAGCACGCCAACTAACCGTATCTCGCTACTGCACTCGAGCGCTGCGAGCAGGTGTTCGACCTCAAATGGCACTTCCTCTTGCACAGGCGCTGTGCCCAGACGCTTATGTAGAACCGTTCGATCCCTTACGAGATATCGAGGCGCTCTATGCGCTAGCGCGCTGGTGCCTTCGATTCTCGCCCCTTGTGGGCCTCGACCATGAGCTCATCAGTGCACGAGGCTCTAGTTCATTAGAAGGATTGGACGCGTCCCACTACGGCATAACGATCGATCTGACAGGCACAGAACGACTACACGGAGATCTCCAACGATGCGCGCACTTTATCCACTCAATATTCAAGGGAAAAGCTCGAATTGCACTGACCCCTACTATCGGCGCCTCGTGGGCTTTGTCGAGATATATGAGGACAGAGAATCCATCGGCTATACTATCGTTCGCAGAGATCCCCACTGCCCTCGAAAATCTCCCTTTGCATGCTCTGAGAGTAGATGATGCCTGCGTGCAACACCTGAAGGATGTAGGCATACGACACATAGGGAATCTACTCACCCTACCACGGCACACCCTGGGTCAGCGTTACGGCAAAAAGCTTCTGTATCGACTGGAGCAAGCCCTAGGAGAGATAGAGGAACGGCTTCTTACGATAGAAGCACCCCGAGAGTTCGAGACCGCTCGGACCTTCGAACCCCCACTTGTCACTAGGCGCTCGATAGTGATGGTTATACAACATCTTTTTCAATCGCTCATGAGCGAACTGAGGGCTCACAAAAAAGCGGCCAAGTACTTTCAGCTTACGATACTGGACACTACGAATCGCGCTGTCAGGAAGGAGCTTTCTCTGGCGACTGCGACCTCCGATCAATCCCACTTGTCCTCGATTGTCGAACCGATTATCGACACCCTTCAATTTTTCGGAGAGGTTCGCGAGGTGCGAATAGCAGCACACCAGATCGAAGCTACCACTTCTGAACAATCTTCATTTTCACCTTCCGAGCAGAGATATCCCACGGAAAAGGAGAAGCAGGAGCTCATGAACAATTTTTGCGTACGTATAGGCAAGGACAGGGTTACTTTTGCCAAACTCAGTCAATCGTACATCCCTGAGCGCTCGTTTTCCTACCGATCCGCTCTTTCTTCAAGTGAGGACTCTCATGTCGGCGAACAGATCGTTCCTTACAACTTGAACGAGCGTCCATCGATCCTCTTTCCCTCACCGGAGCTGATCTCAACGATTGCAATGCTCCCCGACAAACCCCCCTCCTACATCAACTGGCGAGGCAAGCGATTTTCAATTACTGCGGGAATAGGTCCTGAACGCATAGCTCCGGAGTGGTGGCGACTCAATCTTCAGAAGGATCGCTTTGCGGAGCGGGACTACTTCAAGATTCAAGACGAGATCGGACGATGGTTGTGGGTCTATCGAGATCGGCAATCTCTCGAGTGGTTTCTGCACGGCATGTGGATGTAGGTGACACCATGTACTCCGAACTCCAAGTCACCACCAACTTTTCGTTTCTGCGTGGAGCAAGCCATCCACATGAATTTGTCTGGCGAGCCGCTGAGCTCGGATATTCCGCTATCGGAATAACTGATTATAACACCCTCTCGGGTATCGTCAGAGCACATACTGCGGCTCGAGACGCAGGAATTCAGCTCCTCGTAGGATGCCGACTAGAGGTAGACTTTCAAGGACAGATACGACACAACCTGACAGAGAGAAGCTCTCCGTATCATCAAGCCTCCTTATTGGTCTATCCGACAAGTAAAGAAAGCTATGGCTCTCTCTGCAGACTCATTACTCTCGGCAAGAGCGACGTTACGAAGAACGATTTCTTCTTGAGCCTAGCCGACTTCCTTCCCTATCAGAATGAGTTCGTAACGATTCTCGTTCCGCCGTTCTTCCAAACCCGCTTCCACAATACTGAGACTCAATCGTCTTCGAACTCTTTCAACTCTCGACATGCTGTATTCTTCGAGCTGTGCAAATTACTCAGAGATAACTCAAAGGATTCATCTCTTCTCTCTATTGCGCTCACCTATAATTACGGACTCCTCAATCCACAATACGTGGACTCTGCTCTTCAGATAGCACGCTCCCTCGATACCTCGATTGTGGCGACTAACGACGTATACTACCACATCCCAGAGCGTAAGCCGCTGCAGGATGCGCTAACCTGTATTCGCCTCGGATGTACGATACAGCAAGCTGGCTTTGACCTCTTTCAAAACGGCGAACGTTTCCTCAAACCCGCCGATGAAATGCAACGTCTGTTCCGCAATATCCCATACGCGATTCGCCGTACCCAAGAGATTGCAGAAATAGCCTCGCAATTCTCCCTCTCCTCGCTTCGATACACATATCCAGACGAAATCTGTCCTAAAGGCAGGTCCGCTCACGAATACCTTTACGAGTGCGTTCAAAGCGGTGCCCGAGAGCGGTATCCCGACGGAATACCGCTACACGTATCTGAGGCAATCGAGCAGGAGCTCCTACTCATACGAGAGCTCGAATACGAGAAGTATTTCCTGACCTGTCATGACATCGTCAGATACGCTCGAAGTCGTGGGATCCTGTGCCAAGGGAGGGGCGCTGCTGCGAACTCAGCAGTGTGTTTCTGTCTCGGTATCACGTCAGTGGACCCTACTGTCATCGACCTCCTCTTTGCTCGCTTCGTCAGCAAGGAGCGGCGTGAGCCTCCTGACATCGACATCGACTTCGAACACGAGCGGCGAGAGGAGGTCATTCAGTACATCTATGCAAAATACGGACGAGAACGCGCTGCTCTTACCGCGGAGGTAGTAACGTATCGCGCACGTAGCGCAGTTCGTGAGATCGGCAAGGTCTTGGGGCTTTCTCTGGAGATGGTCGATAGACTCGCAAAAAGTGTCCACCGCTGGACCGACTGCGCAATCACAGCGGATACTCTACGCGAGCTTGGGCTCGATCCGTTCGATTCCACGGTACAGAACACTCTCGCTCTTTCCAGTGAATTAGTGGGCTTCCCTCGTCATCTCTCTCAGCACGTCGGTGGATTCGTCATCTGTAACGATCCTCTATGCGAGATAGTACCGATCATAAACGCATCGATGCAGGATCGGACGATTATCGAATGGGACAAAAACGACATCGAGGAGTTGGGGATGCTTAAGATCGATATCCTCGCTCTAGGCATGCTTACGTGCATCCGTAAGGCCCTAGAACTCGTCAACCTCAACCGATCCGAAAAACTTGGGCTTCACTCGATTCCCGCTGAGGACCCAGCCGTCTACGATATGCTCTGCTCGTCGGATACCATTGGAATTTTTCAGGTCGAATCACGCGCGCAGATGTCGATGCTTCCGCGTCTGCGACCACGCTGCTTTTATGATCTCGTCATCGAGGTCGCAATCGTTCGTCCGGGCCCGATTCAAGGGAACATGGTCCATCCGTATCTGCGGAGACGCAGCGGTCTCGAAAAGCCGTACTATCCCGATGAACGAGTCAGGAAGATCCTCGGTAAGACCCTTGGAGTTCCTATCTTTCAGGAGCAGGCGATGCGACTTGCGATCTCTTTGGCAAATTTTAGTCCTGGGGAAGCCGAGCGTCTGCGGCGTGCTATGGCTGCATGGAAATCTCACAAGGGTGTGATTCAAACATTCAAAGAAAAGATCATCAAAGGGATGTGTGAGAACGGCTACTCGGTCGAATTCGCCGAAACGTGCATCAACCAGATCAAAGGCTTCAGCGAATACGGATTTCCCGAATCTCACGCTGCATCGTTTGCGCTTTTGGTCTACGCCTCGGCGTGGTTGAAGAGGCACTATCCCGCGGAGTTTGCGTGTGCATTACTCAATAGCCAGCCGATGGGGTTTTATGCTCCCGCTCAGATAGTACGGGACGCACAGAAGCACGGTGTCAAGGTCATGCCGATCGACGCAAATCACAGTGCATGGGACACTACCATATCTTATTGCGACACCCAGAAAGCGCGTCCTTCACTAAGACTAGGGTTACGCTTGGTGCTCGGCCTACGACAAGATCACGGAGAAGCCCTTCGTCGCTCAGTTGAGTCAGATGGCCCCTACGACTCGATCTCCTCCGTTTGGGCACGAAATGTGGGGGTTTCTAAATCGACCCTTACTACCCTCGCACGAGCCGATGTCTTCGGCTCATGTGAGCTGAACCGACGAACTGCGCACTGGCAGATACAGGAGCTTGGACACCGGCCTGCACCTCTAGACAAGTTTTTGAAGCCTCGTGACGATCGCCCTGCTGTTACTCTGCCGGAATCCTCCATGCAGCGGGAGATGTTCGGCGACTATGCAACGAGCGGACTGTCACTTCGAGCGCATCCTATGCAATTCGTACGGAGCTACCTCGATTCGAGGGGAGCCATGACAGCGGAATCTCTTTCCTCTAAGCATGGCATGAAAAAAGGCACTGCTATTTGCGCTGCAGGTATCGCGATCATTCGCCAGAGGCCGGGTACGGCCAAAGGGGTCGTCTTTGTGACCCTCGAAGACGAAACAGGATCGCTCAACCTGATCATCCGACCTAGCCTCTTCGAGCGCCATGACAAGATGGTAATGATGAGTGCATCTCTTATGGCTACTGGTAAACTCGAACGAATTGGGGAGGTGATCTATATCGATGTATCGACCCTGGAGTCGCTCGATAGGCTGATAAGGGGGGAGCGTCTGTCCTGCTGATATATATTAGGGTCTTGGCGGAATCGAGTGGGTAGAACTCGGTGTTATGCCGACGTGAACGTGCACGTAAACGTGAACGTACCCGAAACAGGGATCATGGCAACTGAAGGCATAGATTGGAAAGCATGGCTGCAATCCTTGTAAGCAAACGCTTCCCAGCGCGATCCTCGTCGGGGGACGACATAGCTTAGAGCGTTTAACAGATCAAAGATGGTGCCACACTCCATGACTGATCCTCGTGCTATTGAGAAATAGCAGTGTTCGATAGACGTCTAATTTTTCATAGTCGAGCATACTGCTCTATTTCGGGCGGGGGCTCGTTCGGGTACGTTCACGTTTACGTGCACGAGCACGTTCACGTAGCAGCCTCTACCCCACCAAGCAGCCCGTTCTTACGAAACTCCTTCACGACCAAGCGCACAACTTCTTGTACCTTACGATCCGAGTAGGAAGGGTCCTCTGTCCTCGTCATGATACTCATGAGTAGAGTACTACTATCCGCTTTGTAGAGATTGGATTCGATGAAAGCAAACTCACGCTCTACGATCCGATAAGAGTCGTAGTAGTAGTTCGGCCAATAGGGATAATAACCACCCCACGGACCAAACGGTGGCCCCCATACAGGGGCGGGCACTGGCACTGTGTCCAAACGCTTCGCTACACGTACCAACCGCGTGATGAACACCGCATCTGCTCCCGCCTTATGAACCGCCTCGGTCAGCTTATCCTTCTCCACCTCACCTTCACTCGGGAGCACCTTATAACTCGGGATCGCCGATAGCCCTTCAGACGTGAGCGCTTGACTCAGCTGATCCTCATACGAGCGCCTGAGTACCTCTTCTTTCGTTACTCCGAATATCATCACCCGCTTAGGAGGCGACAACTCGGGATTAGCCCATGACTGCACAACCTTTGTCGAGGAGCAGCTTGTCAGTAGTGCCGAAACAACTACAAAGAATAGCATTCTTGTGAATGCCGAATTACCTACTCGTGAATTCATACTCATCATGACCACTTTTTAATTTTATCTTACCCCATTCGGATTGGAACGATTTTTTCGCCAATCTGCGTCACTCACCACCGTCCTGAACCCAAGGTGGATCTGACCGGTATCGGGAGCTGTCTTCATGCGCGCCGCAGGACGATAACTAGCGCAGTACTCTGCATGGCAAAGAAAGGAGCCTCCGCGATTTACCCGCTTGGGCATGCTTGGCTCATCGGGATCGAAGCTATCGGTAGGCCCAGCAGGATTCATCGCTTCTCCTCCCTGAGTGCTCAGCGTTTGATAGTAGTCGCTCCGGTACCAATCATCGACCCACTCCCATACATTACCAATCATATCGTAGAGACCGTAGCCGTTGGGCGGAAAGGCGCGAACTGGTGCGGAGTAATCATATCCATCATCTTTGGTGTTTTTGTACGGAAAAGATCCCTGCCATACATTCGCCATATGCTTGCCATTCGGGTTCAGCTCCTCTCCCCACGCAAAGCGCTTACCTTCGAGCCCACCCCGAGCCGCAAATTCCCATTCGGCCTCTGTCGGCAACCTTTTGCCGGCCCAGCGAGCATACGCTACTGCATCATCCCACGAGACATGCACTACTGGATAATTATCGTGGCTGGCATCGAGTGAGCTCTCTGGACCGAATGGGTGACGCCAATTAGCTCCTGGCATCCATGTCCACCATTGCCCGTAGTCGTTCAAAGACACCGGACCTTCGGTCGGTACGAACACGAGAGAGCCTGGGACGAGCACTGAATCATCAGGCTTCTGTGCATCTGGAGGAAGCTGCTTCTTGAGCTCCTCCCAGTCGGGTTTCTTCTCTGCGGTGGTTACATAGCCCGTTGCATCGACGAACTCCTTGAACTGTTTGTTCGTCACTTCGGTCTCATCCATCCAAAATCCATCGAGTCGAACCTTGTGAATCGGCAGCTCGTCAGGTCTCGTTTCTGGTCCCGTTCCCCCCATCTCGAAGCTTCCTCCAGGGATCCACACCATGTTGGCTGGCCAGGGTTGCGGCGGTAACGCTTCAGGAGTCACCGCTTTCGGGGACTTAGCGGCAACCTGTGGGCTCAAGTTGTGGGCTCGAGCACTCAACAGAGCAGCCCTACCCGCATTAGCTCGACAACACGCCTTGGGCTCTGGGTCAGTTATGTCTTCGGCGTGGGATGTGTGTACAATACCGAGAGCAAGGCCAAATACGAGAGCCTTCAAGAGCCCTGCTTGAACACCTGAATGACGAAGTGTTTGTGACGCGACAATAAGTATCATGGACCCCTTTTCACCTCTTCTTTCAGCTCTCGACGAAACCACTAGCATCTTCCTGACACGCTCCGGGATCCCATTATCCACAACACGCGAGGATCTCCTTTCACGGGTGCTCCAAAGCTTTTCCCGCATCCCATACGAAAACCTCACGAAGATCACCCGCTCACACGAGCAGCCTCACGCCTCGAAGCGAGAGACTCCCTCAGAGCTTCTCGAAAGCTTCTGGTCGTACGGCACCGGCGGCACCTGCTTCTCGCTTACGAACACCCTGATTTACCTTCTTCGGGCTCTAGGATTCGAAGCACATCCGATCCTAGCAAACAGGCGCTACGGGGACGACACGCACTGTGCAGCCATGGTCAAAGTCGAGCCTAACGCATGGCACCTCGTCGATCCAGGGTACCTCATCCACTCAGCGTGTCCACTTCCTTCGGTCGGCACTCGGATTTATTCGACGAGCTATTCGCGTATCGAACTCGAGCGCATCGCAGACCACGCAGTTACCCTGAGCACCGTTCAGGGTGAGAATCGCCGCTATCGATTGACCTATAAAACGATCCCGGTCGACGAGTCGGCATTCGTACGGGCTTGGGAAGCATCCTTTTTGTGGGAGATGATGACATACCCCATCGTCTCCACGGTGCGAGAGGGCTGCCAGATCTACATACAGAAAGGCCGGGTAGTCGTCCGCTCTACGGATTCATCTCACGTTGCCGAGCTCTCCCAGGAATCTTTGGCTGTAGAGATCGCTCGACGGACAGGGATCGCAGCCGAGATAGTCGCCAAGGCACTCTCATGGCTACCCTCTTCGACAACCAGGAGCTCGCCATGACATCTGAGACGCCGACGACCCCAACTATCCCTCTCGTGAAGCTGTTCGTGGCTATTCTGGGCGCTCCAGGAGTTGAGCAGCACGCCGTAGTCGAGGCTCTGTCACGGGAATTTGGGCCCCTCGACTACCAGGGAGAGCCGATTCCATTCGATGTTACCAGGTACTACGAGGCCGAGATGAGCGCCGACCTCTCGAGGCAGCTTGTCAGCTTTACGGGCCCCCATTATGCGGATAGCCTCCCGTGGGCAAAGCTCACCTGCATGCGAATCGAACAGGAGTTCGCGATAGCAGGCCGCCGACGTGTCAACCTCGATGCCGGCTATCTCGACCACAATAAGGTTGTTTTGGCGAGCACCAAGGAAGCGGGACAGAAGGTGTACCTGACTCAGGGAATATACGCCGACCTCGCAGCGCGCTACTCTCAGGGCGAGTATCGACCATTCGAATGGAGCTTTCCCGACTTCAAGGATGGACGCTACACGAAAGACCTACTAAACATACGTCGTATTCTCAAAGGCGCATGAGCGCCGGCTAAGTGGGTGCATCGCCGGAACCTTTGACACAAAAAGGCTTCGGTCCGCTCCTTCGAAATGCGCTCAGAGGAGGACTTCATTATGACCACCTGCATCGGAATCGTCTCGGATACCCACGAGAATGTACGTCCCATCATCAAGGCTGTCGCGCTCTTCAAAGAGCGGAATCCATCCATGGTGATTCATTGCGGAGATATTATCTCCCCTCCCGTGCTCGAGCGTTTTGCCGGACTCCCCTTACGCTTGGTGTATGGCAACAACGATGGTGAGCGTTCAGGTCTCAAGAAGAAGTGTGCCGAGTTGGGGTTCGCTGAGATCGCAGATTCCCTTACATTCGAGTCGGGCGGCAAAAAGTTCTTCGTGAACCACGGAACCAACTCGCGCGTGATCGAGGATGCAGTAGAGAGCCAGCAGTACGATTACGTGCTCCACGGACACACCCATGAGATGCGCAACGAAGTACTAGGGAGAACTCGGGTAATCAACCCTGGTGCTCTCTTCGCAGCCGATGGATATACGATCGCGTTTCTGACCGTGGAAACAGGAGAGGTCGAGTTTGTCGAGATCGCCGAGTAAGGCCTGCTCGAACTTGAGCAAAAGAACGATTGCGTGACGGGCGACAGTCAAGTCGACGCTTGTGTTGTCCACAGGATGCTAACTATACCTCGTTCGGTAAGCACTCAAGTTCTTCGGTGTCCGAATATTTCGCTTATGTAACGCGGAGGCGCGGAAAACGCGGAGACCGCAGGATGGGCATTGCTACGAGACTCATGGGAGCTAGTGCACGAGAACAGCCGACTTGAGGAGCCGACCAGTACTCGTAACATTCGGCTGCGCCCTCCGCGTCTTCCGCGCCTCCGCGTTAATTAACCAAAAAGCCAGGCTGCCGATCGACCTTGGCTGAAGCGGAGAACAAAGAGAGCATCATCGCGTCGCGATTATAATCTTTTTGTTAGGGCTAACCCTTCGGGCGCCGCAAAATTGCCGTACTTACCAAGGGAAGCGTTTGTCTCGCTTGCTCAAGCCTTAGCCTTCTCCACTGCTACCGGCTGAGGATGACTGCGGAACGGATCGTCTGTGAAGATCCCTCCAATCATGATCGCCAATAAGATAAAAGGGATCAGGATGTAGGTCCACAGGATACGGTTCTCGTACTTGCCGTGCATGAAAACCCAGATCACCAGCGTCGCCTTAATCGAGGCGATCCCTAGGGCGCCTACGATGTTCCACTTGCCCATGTCGACCTTTGCGGCCAACACGGTGATAACGGTGAGTACCAAGAGGGCAATAAGCACCTTGAGGAAGGTCGAAACGGGGACAACGTGACCCCCGTCGTTGTGTCCGCTTGAATGGTCGTGTGAATGAGCGTGTGACATAGCGTCTAGTACTCCGAATTATCCAACTAGGTAGAGCAACGGGAAGAGGTAGATCCAGATCAGATCAACCAAGTGCCAATAGAGCGCGCTGAGCTCCACCGGGGTGTAGTAGCGACCTGAATAGCGGTTCCTCATGGCAGGTCTCACCCCGTAAATGAACATCACTACCATTCCGATGATGACGTGCAGTGCGTGCAGTCCGGTCATGGTGAAGTAAATGCCCAGGAAATTCGCATATTCGTAAAAATTCGAGTTCCAAACGAAGGGAAACATCCCGTGATGAGCCTTCTCCGAATACTCATACGCCTTCACGACGAGGAAGATAAATCCACACAGGATGCTGATCCCGAAATTCACTACAACCCCGCGATTGTCACCCAGCTGGGCTTTTGTGACGGCTACGGCAGCCGTATAGCTGGAAAAGAGCAGCACCGCTGTGTTGAATGCGCCGGCCCACAAGTTGAGGTGGTGGCTCGCGTCATGGAATTTATCGAGGTGATAGTATCGCATGATAGCGAAACTGCAGAACATCACCGCAAAAAGCAGGATCTCCGTAGCCAAGAAGAGCCACATGCCAAGCTTCGCTGCCCCGTACGCTGTGGTGCTGTCCATGTGGTGAATGTGGGGCGGATCCCCTGGAGCAACCTCGTGAGTCGCTGCTGCATGTGAGCTCATATCTTCCTTGTCCTAATTCTCTTCCTTGAAAAATACCTATACGTGAGCTGGGGTTCCGTAGTGATACGGATCCTTATCGACCACTGGGGTCTCCGGGAAGTTCTCGTGGATAGGCGGCGAGGCCGTCTGCCATTCGAGACTTACCGAATTGTACGGATTGCGAGGAGCCTTCACCTTACCGAAGAGGGCCGTTCCCAGCAGGTTCAGCAACGCGAATGTATAACCGAACCCGTTTAGGAACGCTCCTACCGTCGAAATGGTGTGCAGGTTCTGGTACTGAGCCGGATAGTCGTAGTAGCGCCGCGGCATACCGTCCATACCGAGCACGAACTGAGGAATGAAGGTCAGATTGAACCCGATGAACACCATTGCGAATGCCAACTTTGAGAGCGTCTCGTTGTACATTTTTCCGCTCATCTTCGGAAACCAGAAGTGGAGCGCCGCAATCAAGCCGATTACTGCTCCCCCCTGAATAGTGTAGTGGAAGTGAGCTACTACGAAGTACGTGTCGTGATAGTATACATCAACGCCAAGCATCGCGAGGTAGATTCCAGTTGTTCCCGCAATCATGAAGAGGAATACGAAAGCCATCGCGTACAACATCGGAGTCGTGAAGCTGATCGACCCCTTGTACATCGTGCTGACCCAGTTAAACACCTTAATAGCTGTCGGAATTGCTACCAAGAAGGTCACGAGGGAGAAAAAGATAGCAGAAAAATCCGAGATGCCAGATACGAACATGTGGTGCGCCCACACGACGAAACCAACCGCTGCGATCGCCATGGAGGAAAGAACCACCATCTTGTATCCGAAGAGCGGCTTACGCGAGAACACCGGGATTATCTCACCAACGACGCCGAAGGCCGGAAGCACCATAATGTATACTACCGGGTGCGAGTAGAACCAGAAGAGGTGTTCCATCAGAACCGGATCACCACCCTTGGTTGGATCGAATATGCCCGCACCGAACACGCGCTCGGCGATTATGAGCAAAAGGGTCATTCCAACCACCGGTGTTGCAACCGTCTGAATAATCGCTGTCGCGTATGACGCCCAGATAAATACCGGTAGGCGCATCCACGTCATCCCAGGGGCGCGCAACTGATGGATCGTCACGATAAAATTTAGTCCTGTAAGAATCGAGGAGAAGCCGAGGATGAAGGCGGCAAAAACCATCAGCGAGACAGAACTACCTGTGGTGGTGCTGTAGGGCGCATAGAATGTCCATCCGGTATCGACCGGATTGAGCAAGGATATCGCTCCAACTGCGGCACCGATGACGTAGAGATAAAAACTGAATAGGTTCAGTCGGGGAAACGCTACGTCCTTCGCACCGATCATGAGAGGAATCAGGAAGTTTCCAAGGGTTGCCGGGATACCGGGCACCACAAAAAGGAAGATCATGAACACTCCATGCAGAGTGAACAGGACGTTGTAGACGTGCGGACTTGTCACCACTGCGGGAATGGTAGGCCCAGCTGTAGAGAGCTCGAGACGCATCAAGAGCGCTGCCAGCCCCCCCGCAAAGAAGAAGATGAGTATCGCAAAGAGATACAAGAAGCAGATCCTCTTATGGTCAGTGGAGGAGAGCCACGACCATAGACCGGTCTTCCAGTTTAGGTAATTGAGCTCTTCGTTGTGTGCTGTTGTAGCGTGCGCTGACATACCTTATCTCACCTTCTTACAACTACTTGAGGGTCTTTATGTACTCGATGATATCGGAGATGTTCTCGTCCGTGAGCTTGCCTTCGTATATCGCTGGCATTACCGGACCATATCCCTCGACCATCTTCGCCTGAGGCTTGAGGATCGACTCCTTGATGTAGTTGGCATCCGAGACTACCTCAGTGCCATCAGACATCTTCGACTTACGCTCCCAGAGCCCCTTCATAGAAGGACCCACTAGACGGCTGCCATCGATGCTGTGGCAGGTGTAGCACATGTTGCCTGGGTCATTGAAAAGAGCCTTGCCGCGATCTGCTGGTGACATGGCTGCCAGTTGTGCAGCGTCGGGAGCCTTTGGAGCAGAAGGCTGCGCAGGCGCAACCTTCTGAGTACCATCGATGGTCTTCATGAATGCGATGAGCGACGTGATGTCATCGTCTGAGAGCTGACCCTTGTAGCTTGGCATTGCATTCGCTGCGGCCTCATAACCTGCCACCGTCTTAGCCTGCGGATACAGAATAGACTCGCGGATATAATTCTCGTCGGCTTTGTATGTACCTCCCCCGACGAGCTGGCCCTCTTTACCGAATATCTTCAGCCATGAAGGACCGGTGCGGGGCGATCCATCAAGACTGTGACAGGCTATACACTGCTTGCCGTAGATCTCTTGGCCACGATCCGAGGGCTTCATCGAAGCGAGCTTGCGCTCCTCGCTGTCATCAGCGAGCCATCGCTCAAACTCCGCCTTCGGCAACACCTTAAGGCGCGCACGCATCCCCGAGTGAAGATCCCCGCAGTACTCCGTACAGAAGACCTGAAAGTCTCCTGTCTTAATCGGCCTAAACCACTCGTATGTGTAGCGACCCGGGATCACGTCCATCTTCGTTCTCATGACGGGCACAAAGAACGAGTGCAGAACATCCCGAGAGGTCATGACGAGCTTGACCGGCTGATCTACGGGCACTACGAGCTCGCCGGTGGTCTTCTTGCCGTTTGCGTATTGAAAATCCCAAGCCCATTTCTGACCGGTAACGTTGATCTCCATCGAATCGGCTGGAGCCGTTCGCATGTCGATGAAAGCGTCGTAGCCGAGGTAGGCGACCCAGATAACGACCAGCGTTGGGAAGACCGTCCAGATAACCTCGAGAAGGTTGTTACCCTCGATCATCGGGGTCTCGTGGTCGCGCCCGTCTCGTTGACGGTAGATAACGGCGAAGTACAGCATCGCGCCGACGATCGCCACCGTACACACTACCGAGATGATCGTCACAATATCGTGGGCGTAATCTACCTTGTGAGCAAAGTCCGATCCTTGCTCTCCTAACAATCCCAACATAGTTAGTCTTTCTCTATCCGTTACCTGTTTTATCGCGCCATCCATCTGAAGATGGCTCTGTACTATCTTTCACCGGCGCTTTGACTGGCTCGGTTTCTGGTCGCTTTCTCGCAAAGAAAAAGTACACCAGGCCCAAGCCAAGCAGGGTCAATGCCCCACCTACTCGCAAAACACCTTCCACTGCCCACGTATATTTACCTTGGAGTGGATCAAATCTAAAGCAGTAGAGAAGGAAATGATCCATCGCCGACCCGATCTTTCCTTGTGAGGCTTCGATCAAGGACAGGCGAACATCCCAGGGGGAAAACTGTATACCGGTGAAATACTGCGAGATCTCTCCGGTCGGCGTCAATATCATAACCGCTGCGGAGTGAGCAAAGTCCTTCCCTTCACGCAAATACTTGAAGCCGAGCTCACGCATCAACCCAGCAACATCTTCGTCACTTCCAACTAGAAACCTAAATGCTTCTCGACCACGCGCAGCATCATCGATCAAACGCTCGTTGAATTTAGCCCACGCATCCCCCGCATCCGAAGCCGTCTCCAGAGGGTCGAAGCTCACCGCGAGGACCGAAAAGTCCTCGCCGAGCTGGAGCGTAGTTTGGTTCAGCAGGTTGACGACCCCGTCTAGGATTAGTCCGCACATCCGGGGACATTTGTAATAAACGGGTACTATGAGGATTGGCTTATCGGCTATGGCGAAATTTTTCAGAGGCTTGCGCTCCCCTAGCCGATCCGTGAATACCCGGCTCAGATCCACCTTGACCCCTAGTTGGGTATAGACACCAACCTCTTTGTTGAGCACCTCCTCTGGGCGTTCTATCGAGTGGGCAGCTAAAGGCAAGGCGGCAAGCACGACAGACGTCAGGGTAAGCAAGCAGAAAGGCCAACGAGCAATCTTGTGGTAGATCATGTGCGAAACCTCAACCTAGATTCTACTTTCTAACATGAACAACCCTTAACAACAATAAACAGAAGTTTGACATACATAACAAAAGCTAGTAAGTTTGCGGCTTGTACTTGAGTGCTCTGCTCAACTAACTGAGCCCACGGGAGTTGCCGGAGCGGCGCACTAGCACCTTGCCAAAGCTGATGGGGTATCGTCATGGACGTATGGAAAAAGTTCGAAGAGAACAACATAACTCACAGTGCTGCGCATCACCTTCTCGCTATTTTAGAACTCAGAGAGAAGCGTGGGTACGCTCGCGTGACTGACGTCGCCAGAGAGCTAAACATCACCACCGGTAGCGCTTCGATAAATTTGAAATCCCTCAAAGCCAAGAACCTTATCGTCGAAGACGAAAACAAATTCTTGTCGCTCTCACCCCAAGGAGAGGAGTTGGCTAGAGCAGTGCTAACTCGGAAGAATATTCTACACGACTTCCTCGTAAACATCCTCAAGGTAAGTCCAGATCAAGCTGAGATAGATTCGTGTAAAACCGAGCACCTCATCAGCGCAGAGACTGCTCTGAAGCTGCAAGATTTCATGACTCAGTACCAAAAGTCTGTAAAAGTGGCGTAAAGCCCACCACACTCGCGAGAAGCTATGAAGCAGAAACTCAAAGAAGAACTCAAAATTGCAATGAAGGCGCAGGATCGTCTGCGTCTCGACACCATTCGCGCCGTATTGAGTGAGATTCAGTACGAAGAGATGCAGAAGTCGATTGATGAACTCTCGGCACAGGACTGCGTTACCGTTGTGCAGCGTGAGGTCAAGAAGCGCCAGGAGGCGATTCAGTTCGCCGATCAAGCCAATAGACCTGAGGCTAAGCAGCAATTGCTGGCCGAGATCTCTGTGCTCGAATCTTTCTTGCCGAAGCAACTGAGTAGCGATGAGCTCGAGCGCATGATCGTAGAGATGAAGAGCGCGAACGCAGCGCTCACGCTTCCTCTGGTCATGAAGCACCTCAAAGAGAACTTTGCTGGCCAGTACGACGGAAAGAGCGCCAGCGAAGCCGCGAAGCGCGTGCTCGGTTAATCTGGATTTCGTAGCACTGTAGCGGGCTTCGCGAAGAACTGGGGCTGATGACAGTGGCAACCTTTGTAAAAGAAAGCATACTTCCATACGCGGCAGCTACTGTGTTCGACTGGCATGCTCGACCGGGAGCGTTCGAGCGCCTCAATGCACCCTGGAAGCCCGTGAAGGTCTTGCAATCTTCTGGTGGAATCGAAAATGGATCCGAGGTAGTCATCAAAGTTCCGATTCTCGGATCCTGCGGTGTTACCTGGAAGTTTCGACACAGAGACTATGTACCCGGCAAGCAATTCACCGACGAACAGATTGCGGGGCCGTTCAAGAAGTGGAGACACATCCACTCAGTGATTCCAGCGGGTGACGCTCAGTGCACGTTGCGCGACGAGATTACCTACGAACTTCCGACTGTAGCGACGCCGCTCGGTTTTCTTTTTGTCCGAGAGCTCCGGCGACTCTTTCAGTACAGACACTCCGTTCTTGCGCACGATCTAGCTCTACATGCACGCTGGGCGAGTCGTCCGCGCGCATCGATTCTCGTCAGCGGCTCCTCTGGTTTGGTGGGCTCCGCACTTACCAGCTTCCTGACTACTGCCGGTCACTCTGTGATACGGCTCGTGAGGCGCCAGCCAACATCGCCCCTCGAGCGAGCTTGGAATCCGCTGGGCGGCGAACTCGATCCTTCGGTCTTCGAGGGAATCGATGTCGTTATCCACCTCGGAGGTGACGATATAGCGTCTGGCCGCTGGACTGCGGCCAAGAAGGCGAGAATACGAGATAGCCGCGTAGCCTCAACCAGCCTCCTGTGTTCGACCATAGCCAAACTTCCACGCCCTCCACGGGTCACAATTATGGCCTCAGCGATCGGCTACTACGGCGATACCGGAGCAACCGAGGTCGACGAGAACGGACCGCTTGGTCACGGATTTCTGCCTGACACATGTAGGGAATGGGAAGCAGCCTCCAGTCCTCTGAGAGAGAGCGATACACGCTTGGTAACGATGCGTATCGGCACCGTTCTGACCTCACGCGGCGGCGCGTTGAAGAAGATGCTGCCAGCTTTTCTAGCAGGTGTCGGGGGACCGCTCGGACAAGGCTCTCAGTTCATGAGTTGGATATCGCTTCAAGATCTCCTGGGCATATTCGAACACGCAATTCACTCCGACACTTTGGACGGTACAGTAAACGCTGTGTCCCCGAATCCGACTACCAATTACGATTTCGTCAAAGCACTCAGCAGCGTACTCAGGAGACCAACGGTGCTTCCTCTACCCGGCTTTGCCCTGCGGATACTCTTTGGAGAATTAGCGGATGCTGCGCTGTTAGCGAGCACGCGTGTCGTGCCTACCGCTTTACGCAACGATGGATACTCGTTCCTCCAATCGGACCTCAAAGAGGTGTTGCGATTCGAATGCGGGCGTTGAAGAATTTGGTGGCGACCTCAGCCGCATCGGATCGGCGGGAGCTTGCGCTTCAATTCAGCCTCCTGCTCCGCTTGCTTTTCGGGCGCTCGCAGGAGCGTATCCTCCAGGCGCTTTCGCAGCCGAGGGCTCTTATGCTGATGATTTTTGAGACTGCTTATCTCTGGATCCGGAGCCGACAATAGAGGTAAGACCTCTTGGATGTACTCGAAGTACACCTCTTTGGACTCCTTCTGAAACCGAGCTAATCGCTGTCCTATTGCCTGAAATCTCTCCCAGCTCTTTTCTATCGAGCACTGCTGAGCAAGTAGGCTATGCATCAGGTCGATGAGTTTTATCATTTCTCTTACCGTGGGTCCGATCGAGAGCACCTCACGATCGATCAGACGTCGAGGACCGACACGGGCTGCCATATTGGCCATACGACGAAAATCATCGGCGGAGTATGGTTCGAAGATGTAGCCGTCCGCTCCTAAATTGTATACCTGAGCAATCAACTCGTCTTTGCCTTCATACGAAGAGAAAACCACGACAAAAGAAGCATCCTGCGCTCCTACGAGAGTTCGAGCCTCTCCGATAAACTGCTCGATATCCTGAAATTGGAGATTTGTATTTGCTATGAAGACGAGGTCTAGGCTCTTAGTTTGCTCCCGGAAAACCTCGAGAGCCTCGGTGAAATTATTTGTCTGAATATCTCGACCAAATTCAGGATTGAGCGAAATCGCATGCTGCAACCGCATCCTCGCATCGAGGTCGTTATCCAGTAATAGCACATCGAACTTCTTGTCCTTGTCCACACCTCTACCCTCCAGGTCTCAGCATAGGTATCGACAAGGTCTCTTATTCACTTGAGCCTCGGTCCACAATCGAAGTAAAACCATCCCTCATCAGGCACATACGGCGATTCTTGCCTGACAAGCGCTCAAGCAAACCAAGTCACTGAGCGGTCGAGCCTGCCACGAAAACGACCGAGACATCTGCTCCAGACCTCGAGATCCGGATGGTCTTGCGTCGAGTAGCATAGGTGCCATCGGGTGAAGGTTTAGTCGAATAGCGGGATTCTAAAAACCTTCCATACGCCTCCGCGAACTCCTGGGCGTCCTTCTCGCTCTCCCACCGAGTCTTCCACGAGACCAGCCTCTCCGGTGAGGGCGTTTCAAAAACTCCAACCCGATCTCCCAACCATCCAGTGGCGGCAGTGATCGCTTCGGTTTTCTGTTTCAGTCCTGCAGCGAGAAGGGCCGAAATACCGAACTCTCCTATGACATCCGTGTACAACTCCTTCGCCGTCGAACCTCCACGGTCCAACTCTTCGAGACTCGGGATACTGGATGGGATGCTCGACGTCAGGTAGACCTCCGGGTGAAGGATCTCACGCGAGCTCGTGGGGGGATTGAGAAAAGCCTTGTCGACAGCCGGATATCCTCCCGCGACGAGCAGTCGGTGCGCGAATCGAAGCCCGCTCGTATACGGAAAAAGCAGAAGCGAGCGAAGCGCCTCTGGGGTTTTCTCAAAACCTCCGGCGCTTCCGGCCAAGACCTGCTGCAGCAACAAGCTGTCGATATTACTCTCCTTGCTCAACGGAGCCTGACCCGCCAGTGCTCTCATGTAATCGGTCATCACAGCAGTGGCATCGCCTTCAACCAGAGCAGCTATAGCCAAGAGCTTGTCTCCGTTTTCAAGCTTGGGATCCATCATCTTCTCGAGGTCGAAGTGTTGGTCCTGAAGCGCATGTGTGAGCTCGTGCACGGCTACCGTTACTTGTAGCGCCGCCGGCATCCAGGCTGCCATGATGAAGTGCTTCTTTTCAGGGTCGTAGTATCCCCCGATCTGGCTGGCATACAGTTCTATTATGCCATTTGCATAGTCGTAATCCTCGGGGACTACCCCGAGAGTTCGATATACCAGCTGCTCCATCTCTATTTTATTCGGGGGCAGCTTCGTGGCGATCGTTTCACGCAAAAACTTTGCGACCTGCGCCTTGTCGCTTACGAGACAAGGAACCTGAGACTTTCTCTCTAGACCTCGGATCTTCACGGCCTGCTCCAAAGCTGCTGCGGCTACGGTACAGGCTGCCTCCTCTGCCCGCACCGACGCACATACCGCAAAACTCGTCAGTAGAACCGAGAGAGAGACGCGAGCAAGATTTTCTCGAAGAGATTTTGAAACAAGCATTTTCACGGCGATACCCCTATGGAACTTCAGACCGATCGTACCAGATGTAGGATATGTACGAAAACGGGCTCTGTCTTGCTAGGCAGAGTACGCTCTCACAAACCCGTGCGACAAGAGACCTTCGGTGAAGCAATCGCTCGACACACGCGTTCTCTTAGTAGTGGTCTGTTTACAAAGAGAACGGTGAGAGCAGCGAGGTGCAAGGGACAGCCGCTTAGAAATTACAGCGGACCCTCGTCCCTCTTCTGTCCTCATCACTCTCTTTGTGTCTATTTACATCCGCAAGGACCTCTATTTTCGCGTTTTTCGAGGTTCCCGTTGTTGCCGCTCTGACACTCACACGATACATTCTGTCCAATGGCTGCGCGCAACTCCCTCACAATCCGTAACGCCCGCGAGAACAACCTCAAGCACATCGATATCGAGATGCCACACGACACATTTGTCGGTATCACGGGGCTCTCGGGATCCGGCAAATCCTCCCTCGCTTTCGACACGATCTACGCAGAGGGACAGCGCCGCTACATAGAGACGTTCTCTCCCTATACTCGCCAATTCTTCGATAAGGTGAAGCGCCCCAAGGTTGACCTGTTGGAGAACGTGCGGCCGGCTATTGCTATCCAACAGCGTACGAGGATCCTAAACTCGCGCTCAACGGTCGGGTCGATGACCGACATCAACGATTACCTCAAAATCGTGTGGAGCAACGTCTCAACTCCGATGTGCCCGCGATGCGGACTCGAGCTTACGCGCTGGGATCCTGTGCGGGTAACCGAACTCCTCGAGCGCTGGTGCTCTGTAAAGTCGCACGCTACTTTTCTCGTCGGTGTGAGGGTTGGCAACTCCCGCGAGACACTCGAGCGACTGCAGATGTTGGGGTACTCGCGATATTTCGACCAAACGAAGGCGGAGATCTCGAGCTTCGAAGACACGCCGCCACCGAAGCGAATCAAACAGCTTTCAGTAATCATCGACCGCTGCAAAGAGGGGAATTTCTCCGCGAAGCGGCTGCGGGAATCCCTCGAACAGTGCTTCTCCCTCGGAAATGGCACCATCGAGGTGATTGAGGTCGCTCGCAAAGTCACCAAGCCCTTGGCTCGAGTTTCAACCTTGGGTGAACCCAAAGTCGTCAGCACCCTATTCGAGTCGTATGTGTTCAAGAACACCTTTCATTGTGGTGATGGCGATATCTCGATCGAGCGTCCGCGACCGGCGCTCTTTTCCTACAACCATCCGATAGGTGCATGTAGTGAGTGTAATGGATTTGGAAAAATTCTCGTAATCGATCCAAACAAGTGCGTACCGGACCACAGTAAGACGATCGCCGGATATGCAGTCGAATGCTGGCGAGGCAACTCCGCCGCCTGGGAACACAAGCAACTCCTGGCTTTTTGCAAGGAGGCAGGCATTCCTATAGACAAGCCCTGGTCTGCGCTCTCTACCGAGCAACGCAATCTCATCTTCGAGAGCCGCTCTCGGAAGTTCGTCGGGATCAATGCGTGGTTCAAATATCTCGAAGGTAAGAAATACAAGATGCACGTGCGCGTCTTCCTTGCGCGCTACCGCGGTCAGGTCGACTGCCCTTCGTGCAAAGGAACTCGCCTTAAGTCGGACGCGCTCGCATATCAGATTGAAGGGCGCACAATCGCAGAGATCTGGAAAATGCCGCTCGACGAGCTCTCTACCTGGTTCGACCGCTTGAGAGGCACTCTCAAGACAGAGGGACGGATGCCGCGCGAACTCAAGGACGTTTGCGAGAACATCGGTAGTCGACTCGGCTATCTCGTCGCGCTGGGATTGCCATACCTCAGCCTCGATCGACAAGCGAGGACCCTGTCGGGTGGTGAGACACAACGAGTCAATCTCGTATCCGCTTTGGGAAGCAACCTCATCTCGACTCACTTCGTCTTGGACGAGCCCTCGGTGGGGCTACATGCACGCGACACCGATCAGCTCGTGCGAGCTCTCAGAGAGCTTACGGACAAGGGCAACTCTCTAGCGGTTGTCGAGCACGATCCCGACTGCCTGGAAGCAGCCGATACTATACTGGAGCTGGGGCCAGAGGCTGGCGAAAAGGGAGGAGAGGTATCCTTCCTCGGTGCGCGTGAAGACTGGGATGGCCTCGGCATGCGCTCCTTCAGCGCTCGCGACGCAAAACCTTCGTTCGAGCGAAGACTCGAGATTCGCAAGGCATCCAATCGCAACCTCAAGTCCATCAATCTCGACATACCATTGAACGCGTTTGTGTGCCTTACTGGGGTCTCGGGTAGTGGCAAAAGCTCCCTTCTAACCGAGGTCATCGAGGCATCGTACGAGCTCTCTAAAGGTATCGTTCCGGGTGAGCTCACTGTTGATGCTCAGGTATCGGGATTTGAGCATGTGCGCGACGTGCTCTTAGTCGATCAGTCTCCGCTCTCCAAGACTCCGCGCGCCAACATAGCCACCTATACGAAGGTCTGGGATCGCGTGCGCGAGCTCCTTTCCAGCACCGAGGAAGCGAAGGCCCGCGGGCTTTCGAAGTCTTCGTTCTCCTTCAACGTCAACGCAGGACGGTGCCCAGCGTGCGAAGGGGCTGGCTTCATCCGCGAGGACATGCAGTTTCTGAGCGACGTCTTCATCGAATGCGAAACTTGCTTGGGTATGCGATTCCAGGCTCCTGTTCTCGAGGTTCGTTACAAAGGGAGAAATGTCCACGAGATACTCTCAATGAGCGTCGATGCGTGCAGCGAATTTATCGGTAGTGAGCTGCTCATCTCCAGTGTGTGTAAGGTTCTCTCACAACTTGGCTTAGGGCACCTGACCCTCGGACACCCCTTGAGCGAGCTGTCAGGTGGAGAGGCGCAGAGGCTAAAGCTCGTCCCTCACATTATCGAGGGCTCGCGAGGTCGATCACTCTTCCTCTTCGACGAACCGACTACGGGCCTACACGTCAGGGATGTGGAGCGGCTCCTCGAACTCTTCGAGCTGCTCGTAGATCAGGGACACTCGATAATTTGCGTAGAGCACAACTTGCGCCTCATCGCAGATGCGGATTGGATAATCGATCTCGGTCCAGAAGGCGGCTATCGAGGTGGCGAGGTGCTCAAGGAAGGCACGCCTCACCAGTTTGTTTCGGACACCGTGGGCAGTGGGAACAGGTTGAGTTTGACTGCTCATTACCTGAAAGAGTTCGTCGAACGATACGGTAAAGTCCGCAAAAAGGCCGCGTCTGCTAAGCGCGCGCGAAAGAACCGGGCCTCAGGCGCGCGCAGTGGGCCACGTGCGATTCAGATCAGGGGAGCCAAGGAGCACAACCTCAAGGACGTGAACCTCGACATCCCGCTCAACACACTCGTGACGCTCACTGGGGTTTCCGGTTCCGGAAAATCGACCATCGCCAAGGATATCCTGTATGCCGAGGGTCAGCGTCGATATCTCGATTGTCTCTCTCCATATGCGCGTCAATTCATCAAGGAGCTCAAGAAGCCCGCCATCGACGACATTCGTAACGTGCAACCGACCATCTGCGTCTACCAACACACCTTTCAACCTTCTGCCCTCTCCACCGTTGCTACGATGAGCGAGGTGTACAACTTTTTGCGACTTCTGTACGCCAAGGTGGGAATTCAATACTGTCCAGATCACCCGGAGCAGGCGATCTCTCCCCTCTCCGCTGAACACATCGCAGATCTCATTAAGAGTACCTACAAGGGAACCGTCCGGATCCTTGCCCCTGTCATCAACCAAAAGAAAGGCAATCATCGAGCCGTATTCCAGAGGGCGATGGAGACGGAGATTAGCGAGGTTCGTGTAGATGGTACCTTCTCGGCTCCTTCACGTTTCGTCGACGAGGGACTCGCTAAAACCAAGAGCCACTCTATAGACTTCGTGACTGCTCGCTTCAATGTCAAAAACATGCCGGTGGACCTGATCCGAGAGGGCGTTGTCCAAACCCTCGCTGTCGGCGGCGGCACAGTTGTCGTAGTCAGTGAAAGCGACGAGCAGATCTTCAGCTCTGAGCGAACGTGTCAGGTGTGCCATCGTGGCTTCTTCAAGCCGGACCCGGAGGATCTCTCCTTCAACTCACGCAGAGGACGGTGCGATCGCTGCGATGGTTTCGGAACGGTACGGGGAAAGTTATGCCCTGAATGTTGTGGGACAAGGATCAACGAGATCGGACGCAGCATACGTCTCCTAGGAAAGAACATTCACGAATTGACGAATCTACCTGCACCACAGCTAGCACAGACGCTCGCATCGCTGCGAGCGGATAAGGCTCGACGTGAGATAGCTTTGCCAATACTCTCGGAATTAGAGGGAAAGCTGTCGACTCTCGTGGATCTCGGCCTCGAACATCTCTCTCTCAACAGAGAGTGCTCGACGCTGTCCAACGGAGAGCTTCAACGGTTACGGCTCGCAACTGCCATGGGCTCTCCTCTGTGCGGGGCGACCTACATCTTCGACGAACCGAGTGCAGGTCTCCATCCGGCCGACAACAAACGCCTACTCAAAAAGCTGATCGAGCTCAAGGAGCGTGGCAACACGGTAATCCAGATCGAGCACGAGATAGACAACATACTTGCGGCCGAGCACATCATCGATGTTGGACCGGCTGCGGGTAGACACGGTGGAGAGATCGTATTTGAAGGCTCAGTTCGAGATGCAGTTGTAGCTAAGAAGAGTCCAACGGGAGCTGCGCTCGGCACTCAACTCTCGATCAACGAGTCAACCTCCACCTCTACAGAGCACATCTCGATCGAAGGAGCTACGAAGAACAACCTATCGAGGCTGGATGTGAAAATTCCTCTCGAGAGCCTGGTAGTGGTGGCCGGCATATCAGGTTCCGGAAAGAGTTCGCTCGTTCACGGGGTTCTCGGGGAGGCGCTGGCTTCCGGAGCGGGTGCCAAGGGGATCTACCGTGGCACCTGCGGTGTCGTCACGAGCACCCTTCCGATCGAGCGTCATCTCGTAGTGGATCAACAACCGATCGGTAAAACCTCTCGTTCGACCCCCGCTTCGTATCTGGGAATCTGGGATGAGATACGTAAAGTGTTCGCAGAGACCCTCGAAGCGAAGTCGAGAGGTTGGGGGGCGAGCTATTTTTCGCACAACACGGGCAAGGGGCGCTGCTCGGTGTGTAAAGGCCAAGGGGAGCTCAAGCTGGAGATGAGCTTTCTGGCCGAGGCAACGGTTCTCTGCGAAGGCTGCATGGGAAGTAGATTTTCCGTCGAAGCAGATTCCGTGAAGTTTCGCGATCTGAGCATCAGCCAGGTTTTGAAACTGACCTTCGAGGAGGCCAAAACCTTCTTCGTTAACCACCGCAAGGTTCACCAGGTATGCAGGCTGGCCTGCGAATTAGGCTTGGGGTACCTCACTCTCGGGCAGCCATCCTCGACCCTCTCGGGAGGCGAGAGCCAACGCATAAAACTCGTCTCCGAGCTACACACGTCTCGAAAGGGACACACGGTATACATCCTCGATGAGCCAACCACAGGATTGCATCGCTTGGATGTCGAACTACTCCTGAAGGGTTTGCATCGTCTCGTTGATCAAGGCCACTCGGTAATCGTGATAGAGCACGACGCTGATACCATTACGCAAGCGGATTGGGTGATCGAGCTTGGACCAGGACCTGGAGAGCAGGGAGGCACAGTCGTCTTCGAAGGTCATCCTCGTGAGCTTAGCGAAGCGCGTACCTTGTGGGGCGAGGCGCTGCGAGAGCGCATGCGTTTGCATGCATCATTTCGGACGCCGCAGGCTGCATAAACCACAGGGTGCAAAAAGACTCTTCGTGGAATCGAGTGGGTAGGACTCGGTATTATCCGGACGTAAACGTGCTCGTGCACGTAAACGTGAACGTACCCGAAACGAGCGTCATGGGGGCTGAAGGCATAGCTTGGAAAGCATGGTTGCAATCCTTGTAAGCAAACGCTTCCCAGCGCGATACTCGTCAGGCGTCAGGGGACGACATAGCTTAGAGCGCTTAACAGATCAAAGAGGGCACCACACTCCATGACCGATCTTCGTGCTATTGAGAAATAGCGCTGTTCAATAGACGTCTAGTTTTTCATAGTCGAGCATACTGCTCTAGTTCGGGCGGGAGGGAATAAAGCCGCTCGTTCGGGTACGTTCACGTGGAAAGGCGGGATGTTTCGGTCAAAACAACGACTTGCGCTATCCCCGGCCTCGGCACCGCCGACTGGATTCCACGATGAGCCTCCAAAAAGAGGATAGGTCTGTGCTCTTATGAGCGAAACAGAGCCAGCTCCTCGCCTCTTCGCACACGAGCGACTACAGAGAGCGGAGGAACATAATCAATTGCTCGCGCTCCTTGCGCCGCAAGGACTTAAACGCATCGCGCGAGCGCTGCGCCTCGCCTCCGTGCCAGAGGATAGCTTCCTCTATAGTCCGGGCGCGCCCATCGTGAAGGAAACCGATGCGCTTCTTCGAGAGGGTGAGAGTTTCAGTAAGTCCTATGCCCCAGAGCGGTGGAGTACGCCACTCCTTACCACTTGCAGAAAATTCCGGGCGATTATCCTTCAGACCAACCCCCATATCGTGCAAGAGAAGGTCCGTGAAGGGGTGGATCACTTGGTTTGCAACACCGGGATACGTAGAGGCACCTGTAACGAAGGTCATCGTGTGACAACCTGAACAGTTGATGCGCTGAAAGATCGACTTACCCGCTACCACATCGCGATTACTCTGATCTCTTGCAGGGGTCACACCTGCTGCTTGTTGGTAGAATCGAATTTGATCGAGCAGCTCCGAGGAGACCTCGAAGGTTCCGTCACCTTCGCGAAAGAGCTCATTGGTCATTCCCATGTCGTGTGCAAATGCAGCGGCCGTCTGCTGTTTGAGCGTGGGGTGCGTTGCTCGCCATCCGAAGCGGCCCAGCGAAGACTTTCCTGTTTGAAGGTCTGGAACAAAGCTCGCGCGGCCGGAGATTCCATCTCTGTTTCGATCCGCCGGATCTACCAACGAGTAGATCTTGTATGCCGGTATCGCCTCCAGTAATCCCATGCCGATAACTGGCGGGGTCATTCGCAAGGACGTTACGATCCGCTTGGAGTCGACGTTTGGCACAGAAAACCGTAGAAGCGGGCGTCGAAGCGTATACGGAGTGCCATCGGGATAGCTACCACGCTCCGTACGGAAGCGAAGACGAATCTTAAAGCGTACCTTTCCGTCACTGGTGTGATCTTGAAGCTGCTCTCCGACTCCCGGCACGTTGCGTGGAGAGCCGTCTGGATTCAATCCTCTCAAGCCAACCTTGACGAGCATCGGACTCCCCTCGGCACTTGACGAGAACGACACCGGCCCCCGACTGTTCTTGAAATGACAGCCGCCGCACGAGTTGTGGTTGAAAAAAGGGCCCAAGACACTCCTGCCCTTCACAGTTCGCCCTTCAAAGGAGCTATGAAACTCCGCATGAGCTTCGATGTGACGCTGCGACAACTTTTCTGATCCGATGTTCGGAGCCGGAAGTTCGAGAGCCACACTAGGAGGGAGATCGGAGGTGGCATCACCTCCTAGACGAGTAATCTCCTGAGCACGTGCGATCGGAACGAGAGTGACTCCCGCTATTACAATCGCTGCGTACAATTTTTTTAAACTCGAAACTCCCATGGCAGTACGATTATGTCTCAATTTCGGGGTATTACGCCAACCTTTGACCAAATGGACCCTAAGCTGGACTTGGCTCCAGAACCTCTTGGAAGTTCCGTGGTATATAGCCCCCAATCTCTCCAGCTTCGCCGCTCATTGGAAACGCACGTTCGCTACATTCAGACCACTAGAGTGCTATAAAGCACCATATCGATCAGGCGGCTGCTATTTCGTCAGGCGAGGCACTGCTGAAACATCAGAGAGCCCTATTTGAATGCGTTTCGCTAATCGACCAACCGAAGCCACGAGATCTCTTCAACGGTGCTGTCTTCTCGCAGATTCAATGTGAAGCGCTGTGTAGGTTTACGGGTGCGCGCCGGGACGCGGCGATCTTGTACTACCTCCTGCTGCACTCTCTCGACGTGAACGTGTGGATACCGAGGGTGTCCCTTCTCTTGATTCATTTCACTTATTCGGATCGGACGCTTCATACCACTCCTCTCTCACCTCACCGGACTCTCGACGAAGTCTTTCTATCCAGCACTCATCGGATAACCGTTTCGAACCTGTCTCTTTCGCACAAGAGAGAAACAAACTCCGTAGATGTCACCGCCGTTGGTCAGCTCGAAGGTCGCCTTGCCTCCGTTGAGCAATCCTTTCAAGCGTGCGAGCGACAGGGATAGTCCGCGGTAGCCCACATACTTGACGACAGGGATACGCTTCGCGGAGCGCAATTTACCCCCCTTTTTGTAGCGTCTGATGTTCAAGTACTCGTTACCGTAGGAGATCGTTTGCATGAGCGAAATCGGCTCTCCGCGGTACTTGCCGTCTGAAGCGGGCTTGATCGATGCAGCTTGCCCACCCTTGAAACGGTACTCCTGCAACGCGACAAAAACTGTGAAGCCTTGCTCGTACAATGCTGGGTCTACATCCGAGACGTTCACGGTAACCTTGGCCATGTATCGCGATTTTTTGTTGCCCGAGCAAGCATCTTTGTGAAGATGAAACCAGCTGTACGAATTACCATTGACGGCGCCACTACCGTCCGTCTTGACCACTGCCTCTGAGAACTCCTTCTTCGAAGTCGAGCTTCGGAATTTTGCATCCATGCCAAGGGCGCGATCTCCTATCACCTCTTTAGCTTCTCGCGTACCGAGAAACCCAATCTGACCCTTCGCTCGCGTTCCATTGGGAGCCTGCAGTCCGACTGCAACAGCGGTAGAGTTATTACCCTCTGAAACGAAGTAGACGGTAAACTCCTTTATGTTCCGCGTCGCTGCCGTGAAGCTCGCTTGATAGGTCGTTCCGTCTGCGACTACTTCGTAAGCCGGGGCCGTTTGCGCATACGCAGAAAACCCAGGGAGTACCAGCGCTGCCACAACTAAGAATAAAGAGCGAGTAAACATATGAAATCCGTTCCTCACGAGGTGTTCAGGAAAGGTTATGGTGAGAGCTCAATCGAGCGTAAACTAACAGATCCGCTCCCTAGACGATCCAGAAAACAAGCGTCTTTGAGGGGATTATTTATATAAGACTATCAACGCTTTATCGAACCAGGGGCGACGAAGTGCTCCCTAAAGTTCAATCTCATGGATATAGAGTTGAGCTTTCCGAGGTCTCCGCGGCCACGCACCCAGGTGGAGTGGGTCTCCAGGAATTTGCGAGAAGGGTATCTGGGCTCTTTTCCCTGCCTCAATTGTTCACGAATCTCACGCAACGCTTCATCTGGTTGATGATAGAAGGCTGTCGCTGCCACAAACCACGGGGTTTCGGTCTTCAGATACTGATAAATTTCGCTGATTAGGGGTGAGAATACAGGCAATAACTCTATCGTATCCGCAATCGAGACAGATTTGCCGTCCCGCAAGCGATGAACGATTTCATCCAAACGAGAGTCGAGAGGCAGTGTGAAAAGCTCCTTGGGTTTGACCCACACTTCTGGTGTTATCGCCGCCGGCGCTTGTTTCTTTCCAACCTCTCTCTCTTCTACGAGCTCCGCCTTAGCTCGAATGTACGCGGCGAGGATCTCGTCCCTAGTCATCCCCACGAAGTTTTTCCGGGCTGCCACGAACTCTCGCGAGGCCTGGCCCTCGGGCTGATGCAGTAACCGCGCACTCTCGGCGATGAGATCCTGCACGCTTAATTTACCTGCCGACAGTCGTGCTTCTCTTTGCTCGCGCTCCTTGGCGTAAAAGGATCCGACCTCCAGAAACATGTCTATTGCGGATTTGCGGTTCCAAAATTTTTCGCTCCAGCCGAAGAGGGCTGACTGAGCATTGTGGGAACCAGAAAGATACTGCAACAATGCCGCTGCCGGAGACTTGGGAGCGTATCCGAGAGCCCGCGCGAGTGCGTCGATGTGCTCTTCTTCGAGCACTCCATCGACACACGCCGCATGGAGCGCAAGCCTGTATTTCCGAACGGACAGCCCGCTACGCTTCAAGAAACGGGAAACTATATTATCGATCAGCGTCTTACCGCCAACCAGATCTGTGGTGTCCGAAGAATCGAACTCCTTGGAAACGATTTGGCACATGAGCGCGCGGCCCAGGGGCGCTGTCTCTCTCTTCTGCAAGAAGCGCGCGTATGCCTCGCTCCAGCCCCATTCCATCTCATCCGAGAAGGTCAACTCTGCAAGCTCTACAGTTCGTCTCAACTGCTTCGGCGTCGGCATTACGCTGCCCGCTATGAATTGAGCTGCTGCCCCGAGACGAAATCCACCCCGCTCCGAGAACGCCCGGTCTTTGCCTGGCATCCCTTGAGTAGCTATCTCCACGAGCTGCCACGGAACAACGGCCGTGCGCCGATGGATCACTTCTCGAAGAGCCTTTCGAACTTTTTCCAAGCCCAATTCCTGCGCCTGAATCTTTATGCGCGCACCTGGGCGTTTTTCTTGTGTCGCGGAACTCTCCTTATCGACGGCATCCTCAGCGTTGACTGCGTTAGGCTCGTCCGGGGTATCGGATTCCGCCTCGACAGCTCCCCACATCTCCCGAGCAAAATCCTTGGGAGAGATACCAAGATCGTCTCGCCGGATTCCCCACACCATCATCTCGACCACCGCATCATGGCCTGGAAACTTGAACTTCTCGACTCGCGTACTCAGCTCCGATCGCAGCGCAGCGATGCTTCGCTCTGCGTGCTCAGCCGATTCGACCGCAAGATAGGCCAACACACCCGGCGGACAGGCGGCGGAGGGGATCCCCACCTCGATCCCCACTTCCAGCAAGCCAATCGGCCTTCGGTCGGATGGAACCATGTCGCGTAAGGCGAATGCGATATCCCGAGTGGATAGCCCGTTCGAACGACAAGCCTGTACGAGTGACGCCCCAATCGATCCCTCAACAGCACCCGGCAGTGTCAGAGCTTCCTTAATTTCCGCGAGGGTCACCCCCGATACAAGTCGGAGGATCTCACATGCTGCGGAGCTGCTCGAAGAGGAAGCTGGAGAGATCTCGAAATCTACGATCTGCTCCCGAAGCTTCTCTATGGAGTTTCCTTTGTTTCGTGACCGCTGATGAGCGCGCAGAGCTTTGTCGAATTTCGTCCGAATATCTCGGTATCCCTCTACCTGCTCCATGTTTTGCAGCCACCTGGAGAGTCCCTCGGCGACGGTTCCTTCGTAGGCTACGCTCTCGAGAAACCACCTCGTCGGATGCGAAGGATCGATATCGAAGCACTCGAGCACCTTCGTCAGATTTGCAGGCTCCGCGACACCCGCCTCGCTTATCCAATCAAAAAAACGGGCAACATCCGAGGAGCGCCTTCCCTTCTCTTGCAGCAAAGACCTTCGCGAATCACTGTGCTCAGCTACGTACGCATCCAACACTCGCTCGAGATCGTTACGGTTCTCGGCTATCAGATGTCGAGCGAACTGATCTCTCCAATCGACTTCGAGAGCTAGCGACGGCTGGCGACCGAGGAGACGCATGAAGCTCACGAGCTTCGGATACGTGGGTACTTCGGCACCACTCATGATATTTTTGAGAACAGGTACGGAGGTCTCTAACCTGCGTGCCAGGGGCGCCAATCCCTCAAGAGCTACCAGATTCGATATGGCGCTCGGGACCGTGTCGAGATCTCGCTGGGAGAGCAGCCGCTTGAGCGCGACCTTCACGCGTGATTCACCTATTTCGCGTATCTCCGTTACCACACGCTCCGGCTCGAGCGAGCACCTCTTGCCCCATTCGAGCCGTTGGATATCGCTCTTTGTGTGAGGAAGATCTGAATAATCGAGGCACCAGAGCTCACGCTCCACCGCGACCGGCGAGGTAATCAGGCTCCCTTGTCTCCGCCACTGTGCAAGTATCTCGCTGCGCTTCTGTGCGAGAAGCGATTCGACCTCTTCGTTAGACCGTCCGATCAGATGAGCCAATACCCCATAGGATGCGTGCTTGTTCTTTTCACCGTACGAAAGCGCCCTGAAAACCGGCAGGATCGGCTTATTCATCTCTTGACGCTTCAAATCTAGGGCCTCAGCCAGCTGTGAATTGGTGAGCCCGCGCTCGTCTCGGATGCTTCGTAGACGTCGTTCGAACGATTCTGGTTGATGCTTCCAATGCTCGACCCATCGTGCCCTGATACGCCGATATTCGGGCTCGGTGATGTAGGAACATGCGCGGAGCTCACGAAAGAGAGGCTCGATCTTTTTCCAGGATACACGCTCGAATCGATACAGCGCCTCGACGACAACCGACTGCAACTTGATTTTCGGATCACGGTGTAGGCTGTCTTTGTCTACTTTGAGCCCACACGCCTCGACCATCCTGTAAAGCTGCGCTATCTCCTTGGGGCGGCCCATCTGCTTGGAGTCGAACATCCATGCGGCTTCGAGCTCCTGAACACGAGGATTCTGCCATAGGGAAGGTGGCTTCTCATGCGCCTCGATAAACCCCAAACTCCTTCCGATTCTCAGCAAATCGCCGAAATCGAACATAACTCCGGCCTTCTGGCGTTGCCACATCGTCTTGTAGGAATATCCTGAGAGCGTATCGAAGCGTTCCGGACCAACCTCGTAGCGCCACCGCGCGAGCACGCCGTATACCGATTGGCCGTATTTACGAGTAAGGGCGAGTAGCAGCTCCCTTTTTGCTTCACCGAGCATATCGGCTATCCGAGGGTTCTCTACCTTGTGCTTCTCCGCCAAACGCTCCCATCCTTCGAGTAGGAGATGAATAGTTTCAGGGTTGAAACGCGCCCGCTTGAGCGAACGATACGTTTCGAGGCCAGCTAGTGTTGAGTGTGACAGGAGTCCGTGAGCATCGGCGTACTCGAAGGGAGGCATCTTCAGAATTTCACATCGCACACGGGCCAGAATCCAGCCCACTGGGCTCGACTGATTCCAGGCCCGAGCCAAGCCGTCGTTGAGTGCCTTGAGACCTCGCTCAGTGCCATCGAACTCCCCGCGCTCGACAAACCGCAGAGCTCCCCAAAATCCCCTCTTGGCGGTAAGAGTCTCTTTCTCGGTCGGCGTCGCACACGAAGCCACCTCAGTCTCAATTTTCGGAGCCTGCAATTCGATCAGATTTGCACCGCTATCGGTGGCAGTGACTGGTGCTTGCGCTGGGGTTGACGGCTGGGATGGCTCTAACGACATGAGGTGTCAAAATAGTACAAGCACTGACTGACGCAACTACTTTTGCTCTCGGCACTCATGCGAAAAATCCCCGAACTTTCCGCTGAGGAGTCTCGGTGTTCCTCAGATGAAAATCAACTCTCTATGAGCACCAAGCTCTTGCGACTTGGCCCAAGAAGGTTACACTGCCCGACAGGCACTTCTTAAACGATCAGGATCAGACTCGTGTCGAGCCGTTTTCATTCTACTGTTGCGTGGTTGGGCGCAATCACTGGGTTACTCCTCCTGGTCTTTGTTACCCATATACACTGGATGGGGTTCCTCTCGTCCCATTTCATCGGAGGCTCTCAAGGGGACGGCGGACTCTACGTCTGGCTCACGGCGAGCTTTCACCATTTTCCTAATCTCGCTCTGCGCGGAGAGAGTCACGTGTTTTATCCTTATCCGCTTACGCGGGCCTGGAGCGATTCGTTCCTCCTTCCCTCTGCGCTTGCAAGCGTGCTCCTCTCGTGCGGAGTTTCTCTAGCGGCTGCATACAATACCGTTTACATAGCGGCGCTTGTGTTTAACGGCCTAGGGGTCTTAGCTCTGTGTCGAGCACTCGCGGTTGAATGGATGCCGTCATTCTTTGCAGCGGCTGCATTCGCCTGCAGCTCGTACCTCACAGGTAACTTCGGGCATCCTCAACTCCAATTTTTCTTCTGGGTACCGTTGGCCTGGGCATGTGTAATTGGCTCGCGCAATTCGTCGATGTTGAGATGGTTTGTTGCCGGATTGTGCGTTGCGGCATCGTTCTATTGCGCCGTCTATTATGCCATCTTTGCAGCTCTGGGGCTCGGCGTAATCTGGCTCTTCTCTCTACAACTAGACTGGAGGAGCTTCAAAGAGGCGGGGCTGCGCGCGAGTGCGATGGGTTTGGGTGCACTTCCGATAGCGTGGCTCTTGCCATCGTATCTCCAGGTAAAAGACACCTTCGGATCGAGGGGGCTTTATGAAGCGGACGCATTCGCTGCCTCTGGTCTCTCATATCTATCGTTTCCCGCTTTCAACTGGCTCTTCGGATTCACCTCCCAGTGGACCCACACAGAGGCAACGCTTTGCGCGGGTTTCTTGGTTCTGTGCGCGGCACTCGCGCATGTAGCACGAGAGCGCCAGAAACTCTCGCTCCTATCCTTTTCGATCTTACTTCTGGCATCGCTGACGCTCGTGTGCGCTTCGAGCGTTGTTGACGTTGGAATCGCGTCTGAGCTTCTCACTGCCCTTTCGGGATGGGTCGTACTCCTCGTGGTGTGTACGTATGCTGTGCGGACACGCTCTCCTCGCGCACTGTTTGCAGCCCTCATCGCGCTATTTTTTGTACTCTCGTTCGGACCTGCCGGCAATCCTACCAAGGGAGAGCCTGCTCTGGCACCCTTCACGATTCTCTATAGCCTGATGCCAGGGATGGACTCGGTTCGCGCAGTCAGTCGATTCGGGAGCGTGGTGATCATGGGCGTCTACATCACTGCTGCGCTCGCCCTAGGCTCACTCTTCAAAGGCACACGATTGCGACGAACTGCCTGGTGCGCCCTGCTACTTGGCATCACGATGCTGGAAAACTACACCCCTGTATTCCCGCTGGATCCCCTTTCCCCCAGACCAGCGGCCTTTGATTCCCTCGAACAGGCGGCTCAACCGCACGATGCAGCGATTGCACTTCCATTTGCGGGAGAGCTCGAGAAAGGGCGCGTAAAATCGTGGTCAGAATCAGCGACCCTCAGCACTCGTTATGCTCTGTGGAGCGCGTCCTCTGGAATCCCCTTCGTCAACGGGTACAGCGGCCAAAGGCCGAAACTCAGTATGGAGCTTCCCGAGGCACTGCGCTCGTTTCCTTCCGCGGAGTCTTTCGATTGGTTGAGCCGCATCTGTGGCCTGCGATGGATCATAGTAGTACCCTCTCTTTTTAAATCTTGGGACCAACCGCTCTTCGAGCAGAGGCTTCAGGACAACAAGGATCGTTTTTCCCTCGTAGCTACTGGCGCCGACGGCAGCATGCTCATCCGCATCGACCCGTGGACAACCACCTCATCACCGATCTTTACCCCTCCCTCGAGTCCACTACTCCTGGAGTTTCAAGCGCCTAGCGCTTCTGGTTGTGCGGCCTCTGTCTACGAGCTTGGGAGAGACGAAGGAAACAACGTTACGTCTCGTCAGGTCCAGAAGGTATCACTCGAAGCCGCCGGCGCGAGCCTGCAACTCCCCAAGCAGACGAGCTCCACCGGGAACGCCCGTCTCCTCTCTGTGCAGATAACCCCCTGTTCGGCTGCATTCCGGTGCGCACCGGCCGATCTGGGTGGATTGAAATAAGTAACTCGCCTTGCTACAAACTCTCGTATGCGGAGTTATCTGTTTTTGCCGTCATTTGTCCTCTGTCTTGTTCTCTTGTACATGCCTACGAGCGGCATCTCGGAGGGCTCGCCAAATGAAATCCCCGCAGCTATCCCCGAAAGCCAGAGCCAGATAGTAAAGCTTACCGACAAGGGCCTTGAGCCGGCTACCCTTGAGATGCGCACCGAGGATGGGGTCGCCTTCTTTCTCAACGACACAACTGATTCCCTGATTACCCTCGATGTGAACGCCAACGGGATCAAGACTCATTGCGCCTCGGGAAACATGAAGATCGGAGATGATGGAGCGATTCGATCGAATGCGCCTATCGTTCCCAAAGATTTTGCGTCGACCTGTTTTCACAAACCCGGTACATATCAGTTTACGGTCTACGGTCTTCCGAATCGCCCCGAAGGGGTCAAAGGTTCGATCATCGTCCGGTAAGGCTCCATCCACCGAATGTGGGGAGGCCGTCTTTTCGTGAACTTCGGAGGAATATGAGAAGACCCTACTCCCAGCTCTGTGCCGCTGGCATGCTCCTAGTTATCGGCTGTGGACCTAGCTTTACTACAAAAATATCGAAAGACACTGCCCTACCCAAAAGCGTTGCGCTACTACCCGCTGACTATTCGGTGGATATTCCTCGAGAGCGGGTCGACACGGTACACAGTGCTCTGATCAACGCCTTAAGGAACGAAGGCTTCGTAGTAGTCGAGGACAAAGTCGTCAATCGACTCTGCTCCTCTCCTACCTGCCCCGAAAAATCAGCGCTCGCTAACGAGTATTTAGTCGACGGGTTTGTCGTGCTTAAACTCTCGTCTATCTCACAAAACAATTTCTTGGCTGGATATTACGACTCCCTTAGTGGCGAGGTGCTTTTCCAGGGCAAAGACGGAGCGGAATTGCTCAAGGCGGAGCATACCGAGCGCGTCAAAGGAGGTCTTATTTTCGAGTCTGGCCAGGTCCTTCAAGGCATCATCGCTCAAGTCAAACGAACCGGCGATTCAGGCTTCGAAAGTCTGGCAGCGAAATTTGCTGCGAGGATCGTCGAGGATTTGCCGGAGGTCGCGTCGCGAGGAGGACTTTCCCGACAGGAAGGCACCGAAGTCGCATTGAGTGCAGCCAAGGCCGAATGGGATTCTCCAGGCTCGTACAAAGTGTGCGCCGATGGAACTCCTCATTCGTTTGCATCGCTGCTCCTAGGTACACAACGCGCTTCACTACATGAGGTCTCCCCGGGGCGCTACTGCAGCGTCATCTCAGCTCTCGCTGCCCCCACTTCGGGGACGACACAGGTAGAGCTCAGAACCGCCTTCGGTAACTCCGTGCGCAAGGAGCTCTTCATACCGGTCGAGCCTCCCTGCACTTTGCAGAACAGGATCGATGTAACTCAAACCGACGGCGCGGCTCTGCTCTCGGTTCTTTGTGCTCGTATCGGCGCCGATCGCTCCAACGAAAACCTCGGATGCAGCGCCGAGGTACCCCAGTGCGCAGCTTCGAAAGTTGTAGTCTTCTCAAGCTCTACAGAGAGTGGGCCCTTCACCAAGGTCGCGGAGTTGAGGACGGCTAAATCGACCGTTCCTGCGCGAAAAGAGAACCTTCGAGCTATCGTCGTAGGATCGGGTGGAGTTCCCTCACAAGCGACCACATTTACCACAGAGAGATCGTAAAGGAGCGCACTATGAGAACATCCTCCATTCGTCTGTCCTCTATTCTTCTTCGCCCTCTCATTGGCGGATTCGCGATCATAATGCTTTCGGCCTGCGCGGGCACCTTCAAGCACACGGTCGACTTCAACCCAGCCGAGCCGATTCGCATCGCCGTACTACCTTTTGCTCAAGTCAACGAGAAAGGAGAGTTGGTCCAAACCGACGAGAATCTCCTCATCGACAACGTTGTCATCGTATCGTCGAAGTTGAAACAGACACCGGCAGAGTTCGTTCAAGATCTCGTACAGTCCGAACTCTCGAAAGCCTCTCTCGACGTAATCATTCCTGCCATCGTCGACGCAGAGTTTGTTCACAAGGGTTACACCTTGCCTGGTAACGGCGCTGCCAAGCTAGATCTCAAGCGGGTGTTTGCTGCAGATCCCAGCTCTGTGTGCAGAGATCTCCTTTCATGCGACGCTGTACTATACGGGAAGGTAACGAAGTGGGATCGGAGCTATTACGGTGTTCAAACCGTAGCCACGATAGGAATAGACCTCAAGTTGGTATCTGCGAATACGAAGAAAATCCTCTTTGAGTCTCACGCCGAAGACTCCGTCAGTCGTGGAATCACCAAGGGTCCGACTGGATTGTCTTCGGTTGTGCTCGAGCCGATTCGCGGACTCGACAACACGATAGTTACGGACCTGGCACGAGAGATCGTTTCGAAAGCGGTTGCTCCGTTGAACGCTAGGAATCGTCCGGAGTTTCTGCAGGCAGCTCCACCGGCTCTGGTCGCATCGGCACACGATGCCTCCAACGGAGTGATAGCGCCGAAAGGAAAGCTAACCGTCGTTGCCCTAGGGACTCCGGGCCACACGGCATTCTTTTCGATCGGTTCTGCGGTTGAGACGATACCGATGGTGGAGCGTCGACCTGGTCAGTATATAGGGGAATACTTCCCCCTCGCCTCAGAGAGCTTTCAAAAGCAACCGGTTTCAGTTTCTTTGAGGGATCAGTTCGGGCGAACGACCACTCAAAAACTTACGAGAATTAACGTCACGCATTGAAGATACAGGGAGCGCTCCGATGAAGAGAAACGTATCGTCGTCTGTGGCTTGGGTCGGAGTAGCTTTGATCCTCTCTGGACTTCTGGGTGCCTCGGGATGTTCCCTTCGTTCGTCTTCCTCTGCACCTTCGGAGCAGAATCAGGCGCTTCGAGAGGTGTTGCAAATGAGGCAGCCTGTCGCCAACGGTGGTCAGATGAGCATCTCGGACCAACGTGGCAAGATCGTCATGCTGCATTTTATGTCCTCGTGGTGTCGAGAGTGTTCGATCGAAGCTCCGTCGTTACGTAACCTTCACGACAACTTCAAGGGCTCACAATTTGCGATCGTAGGAGTAGCCGTAGACGACGAGCCCTTTCAAACGCAAAGCTTTGTCACCCGTCTTCAGCTCCCCTTTCCAGTTCTCATGGATATCACGGGCGATCTGAAGAGCTTCTTCTCGATAAAGGAGCTTCCGAGTACCCTATTTCTCGATCGACAAGGGACACCTATCTACTTCAAGGATCCGAACACCGGTAACATAACCGCCAAATTGGAAGGCCCACGTGCCTGGGATACCGTCCAGCCGGTGCAGATGATCGCTGGGTTGGTTGAGAGTCGGTGATTGGTCGGAGAGGGATGGCGGGGGTTGTTCCATTTAGAACGATTGCGTGATTCCAAGGGATCGGACGGCGGGGACGCCGTCCCTCCTGTTACGACTGTTTTAGGGGGAGCGAGGCAAAGCCTTCCCATAGCCAGAAAGTGGGGGTTGGGTTGATTATTAAAGTTTCCCCGCGCGGCCTTAGGAGGGACGGCGTCCCCGCCGTCCGTATTCCATTACATAGGCGTTCGTCCACCCAGTAGGATTAATGCGTCATACGACGGGCGATCCCCTGAGCGATAGCTTCGAGGAACTGCTCCGTAGTCACATAGTGCTTCCGCTCGAGCGCTTCACCGTAGATACAGAGAGCGAGGTCTTTCGTCATAACCCCTCCCTCAACAGTCTGAACGCACACATCTTCGAGCGCTTGAGCAAACGCTACGAGCTGCTGATTTCCGTCGAACTCCCCACGGAACTTCAAGCCACACGTCCACGCAAAGATCGACGCGATCGGATTGGTCGAGGTCTCCTTGCCCTGTTGGTGCATGCGGTAGTGCCGGGTAACGGTTCCGTGTGCGGCTTCGGCTTCAATGGTCTTTCCGTCCTCTGTCATCAGTACTGAGGTCATCAGTCCGAGCGAGCCGAAACCTTGCGCCACGGAATCGGACTGCACATCACCGTCGTAGTTCTTACATGCCCAGACGAAGCCTCCCTTGGACTTCATGCAGTAAGCAACCATGTCATCGATCAAGCGGTGCTGATACTCGATACCTGCTTTCTCGAAATCGACCTTGAACTCGCGGTCGTAGATATCTTGGAAGATATCCTTGAAGCGCCCATCGTAGGCTTTGAGGATCGTGTTCTTTGTCGAGAGGTACACTGGAAGCTTCTTGGACAAGCCGTAGTTGAGGCAGCTCCTCGCAAAGCTCTGAATCGACTCGTCGAGGTTGTACATCCCCATCGCGATTCCTGCGCCGGGAAAATCAAACACCTCGTACTCAACCGGCTTGCCACCGTCAGCAGGCTCAAACTTCATCGTGAGCTTGCCCTTCCCAGGAACTTTGAAGTCCGTTGCTCGATATTGATCGCCAAAGGCGTGTCGACCAACGACTATCGACTCCGTCCAACCTGGTACTAGCCGAGGGATATTCTTGCAGAGGATCGGCTCGCGGAACACCGTGCCGCCGATAATGTTACGGATAGTGCCGTTGGGCGACTTCCACATCTTCTTGAGGCTGAACTCTTTGACACGAGCCTCGTCCGGCGTAATGGTCGCACACTTGATGCCGACCCCGTACTTCTTGATCGCTTCAGCAGAGTCGACGGTGACCTTGTCATCCGTAGCATCGCGATTCTGAATGGAGAGATCGTAGTACTTGATGTCGATGTCGAGGAAAGGAAGTATCAGCTTCTCTCGGATGATCTGCCAGATAATCCTGGTCATCTCATCGCCATCGAGCTCTACTACAGGATTGGTAACACGGATTTTGGTGGTCATATAAGTCTCTCTCCCTGATGCCGTACATGCATACCAAGGATGTGTGAAAGGTAAAAGGGTATTCGGGGTTTTGAGGTGCCCGCTGCCCTCAATACCACGATTCGACTTATTCGTCGGGATTTTGAGCCATTTAGACCTATTTTTCCCGCTCTAGGTACATGCTACCGTTCGATACGATATGGAGAAGATCTGCTGCATCATTCTAGCCGCCGGCATGGGGAAGCGGATGGGGGGAGACCTCCCCAAAGCGATAGTTTCGACCCGTGAAAAGCCGCTCATCGATCACGTCTTGGATGCCACAGGGACATTGCACCCGGAAAAGACGATCGTCGTAGCCGGACACAAACGCGAGCTCTTGGAAGGACATCTCGCCGACAGCCCCAGCGCGAAGGGTCACAATATTGAAGTAGCGTATCAAGCCGAGCAGCTCGGCACTGGACACGCGGTACAGTGCGCGCTCAAAGCCCTAGGCTCTTTTCAGGGAACGGTGATCATAACCTACGCAGACCACCCCCTCTTCACCCCGGATACGCTCAAGCTCTTCCTTGCTTTTCACACCTTCAAGAAGGCGACCCTGACGCTGATGTCTTTTACCGTACCGCCTCCAAACGGATACGGGCGTGTCATTCGCTCCAGCGCAGGCAACGTTTTGAAAGTAACGGAGGCCAAGGATTGCAATCCGGAGGAGATCCTCATTCAAGAGGTGAACTCGGGTGTCTACGCAGTCGACTCTGCATTCTTGAGACCGGCAGTAACTTCGCTCACCAACTCCAACGCTCAAGGCGAGTACTATCTGACCGACATCGTCGAGAAGGCCTCCAGTGAAGGTCAAACGGTTTTGGCCTTCCCACTCGCGAGTGCGCAAGAGGCTGCAGGTGTTAACAGCCCAGCGGATCTCTCGCTCGTCAACGAGATCCTCGCTCAACGGCACATCAAGGTGCTTCACGACAACGGAGTCAACTTCGACGACCCCAAGAGTTGCTTCGTCGATCCTCGAGTTACTATCGCGCCCGGTGCTCGTATCGGACCGAATGTGCAGCTGCGCGGGCGAACATCGATCGGTGACGGTGTTGTGATTGAAGGCACCGCTATCATCGCCGATTCCACGATTGAAAAAGGTGCCGTTATTAAACTTGGCACCAAGATCGATGATTCAATCATCGGCTCAGGTGCCTCCGTTGGTCCCTTCGCACATATAAGACCAGGTTCAAAGCTCGGCGCTGGAGCGAAGGTAGGAAATTTCGTAGAAACCAAGAATGCCACCCTTGGCGTCGAAGCTAAGGCATCGCACCTCACCTATCTGGGCGATTGCACCGTCGGCGATGGCACTAATATTGGCGCTGGTACCATTACGTGCAATTACGATGGCTACAAGAAATCCAACACGACGATCGGCTCCGACGTCTTCATCGGCAGCAACTCTAGCTTAGTGGCTCCTGTAAAGATCGGCGATGGAGCGCTCATCGCAGCAGGATCGGTAATTACCAAGGACGTACCTGCAGACAGCCTCGCTCTCGGTAGAGCGAAGCAGGAGAACAAGGCTGAGTGGGCGAAGAAGCGGCGGGAGATCCTCGATAAGTCGTGACTGAGCCGCGCGCATCACGGACGGCGTGGACGCCGTCCCTCCTGGGTGGTTACACTTTTATCACGGACCAAGCATCGCTGCTTCTATCGCGACCATCGTAGGAGGGACGGCGTCCACGCCGTCCGTCAATTGGACCCCTCGGAAGACGCCAGCTCCCCGGCTCGAAACCGTTTCAGATATACCGCCAAGAGCGATATCGCACTCGGTGTAACTCCAGGAATACGCATCGCCTGCCCAATCGAAGAGGGGCGATGTTTCTTTAACTTCTCGCGCGCTTCAACTCGGAGCTGCTTGATCTCGTCGTACGGGAAATCGTGCGGTATGACCTCGACCTCGATCCTCTTGAGACGCTGAACTTCTTCTTCCTGACGATTGAGATATCCTGCAAACTTAAACTCGATCTCGAGTGCAGCCTCGACATCAGCAGACAGCGACTCTTCGTAAGGAAACTGTTTCAGTATCTGACGCAGCGAGAGCTGCGGACGCTTCAAGAGCTGCGCGACGGTGACGCTGTCCTTTAACTGCGCCGTGTCGTTCTGTTCTAGCCACGCATTGTTTTCAGCGTTCGGCTTCACACGAACCTTTGAGATCCATGCTGATGCTCTGTCGTACGAACCTTGCCGCGCTTCGAAGCTCTCTATCTGCTCTGGCGTAAGAAGTCCTATCGCTCGCGCTATCGGACAGATGCGCGTAGTGGCGTTGTCCTCTCGGAGGATCAACCGGTACTCAGCGCGCGAGGTGAACATGCGATACGGCTCATCGACCCCCATCGTCGTGAGGTCATCGGTCATGACACCGATGTAGCCCTGACCTCGGGTTATTATCAACGGGTCCTTTTCGACCACCTTGAGCGCCGCATTTGCTCCAGCGATGATCCCTTGCGCGGCTGCCTCTTCGTATCCACTCGTCCCATTTATCTGGCCTGCGAGATAAAGTCCGCGCACTCCCTTTGTTTCATAGGTTTGCGATAGCTCGCGTGGGTCGACGAAATCGTACTCAACTGCATAGCCAGGAGCGAGAAACTCGACGTTCTCCAAACCTCGAATCTTTCGCACAAAGGATTCTTGAACATCGAGGGGCAGAGATGTGGAGATCCCGTTGGGATACACGATGTCGGAGGTAAAACCTTCGGGCTCCAAGAAAACAGTATGGCTGGTCTTGTCCGCAAAACGAAAGACCTTGTCTTCAATCGACGGGCAGTAGCGCGGCCCCCCTGATTTAATCTGCCCATTGAACATCGGGCTTCGCTCACGATTGGCACGTATCAGGTCGTGAGTCACTTCGTTGGTCGAGGTCATCCAACACGAGATCTGCGGCCTGTTGATTGAACCGGTCATGAATGAAAACGGTTGTGGCGGCGTGTCTCCTGGCTGTTCTTCGAGTACCGAGAAATCAATAGTGGAGCGCCTCAGGCGTGGGGGCGTTCCCGTCTTGAGCCGTCCGAGTGGAAATCCGAGCGCTCGGAGAGAGTCGCTCAACGAATTGGATGATATGTCTCCGAGTCGTCCGCCCTCGGTTTGAGAGGAGCCGGTATGCATGAGCGCTTTAAGAAATGTACCGGTGGTGAGAACAACGGCGCGCGCTGGAAGTACCGAACCATCTCTGAGACGAACCCCTTGCACCTCCTCACCGGAGAGAACGATCTCCGCAGCCTCACCCTCTACGATCGAGAGATTCGGAACCTGCTCAAGGTAGCGCTGCACCCACTCCTTGTAGAGATCGCGGTCGGCCTGCGCACGCGATGCTCTCGCTGCCGCACCTTTACTGGTGTTTAAAGTTCGAAACTGTATGCCTGTGGCATCGATGGCTCTCCCCATGAGTCCACCGAGAGCGTCTACCTCTTTGACAAGATGACCCTTACCGACTCCTCCGATGGCAGGATTACACGACATCTGACCGATGCCTTCGCGCCTGAGGGACACCAACACCGTAGGCACACCGAGGCGCGCCGAGGCGTATGCAGCCTCCACCCCAGCGTGGCCTCCCCCGACTACAACCACCTGATGTCTCTCACTAAGATCCATGGGCAACTCTAAACTACCTTTAACTACCTTATTCTACTAGGCTTTGTTGCTTTTCTCAACTGAAGCATGGCACGCTTTCTCGTGGAAACGCCATATCACCTCCAGAAAAGCGGTTCGACCGGGGAGGGAACGGCTTCTAATGGCTGTACCGAACTGACTAAAGGGCGTTCGCAACAAAACGTTGGTTTTGGCGAACTTTAGTCCCAGACGGGCGGATGTACTTATGCAAAGTGGTAATTCTAAACAGCGGTCATTTTTTACCGCAGAGAATCTGGTAACGGTAGGCGCTCTCAGTATCCTGTGCGTCTGCTTTGCAGCCCCGGGGCTGCGCCTCTCTCGGTTCCAAGATCCCGAGAAGGTAGCTATCGAGCGGGTCACCTTTGAATCCCTACGTGATTCTTTAGCCCTCGCCTCGGCGTCGCGCCCGCTGGCAGCGGCACGTGATTCCATGCAAGCCTTGGCTCCCCTCGTACCTATAGTCATGAATACGAGCGAAGAGCGGAACTCTTCTCACGACGAGCACGTACGCTTCGTATCGGACCTCATTCATGCCCACAAGGCGCCACAACACGAAGCCGAATCGCTCGCGCACACGATCGTGTCAGAGTGTGCAAAGGCCGAATACGATCCGATATTCGTTGCCGCAGTAATCTACGCAGAGAGCATGTTCAAACACGGCGCCGTATCTCACAAAGGCGCTCAAGGCCTCATGCAGATCATGCCGGAAACCGGTCGCTACGTCTCCGCTATGGAGAACATCTCCTGGGGCGGTGTTCGCTCGCTTAAAGACCCAAAGACGAATCTACGTCTCGGGATCGCTTACCTGAAATATCTCGAAGCTAAGTTCGGTGGTAATCGGGAGCGCATGCTGATCGCGTACAACTGGGGACCTGCAAACCTCGATAGCGCCCTCAAGCGCAGAGCGCGTGCCCCGATGGAGAGCCTCGCCTACGCTCGCAAGATTATCTCCACACATCGCAAGTGGAAGAGCCAGTTCACCCAGATCGCCGATCGTGGTGAGCGTCGGTTTGTGGGATAGGCAGGTGCGGACGGCCTGGACGTCGTCCCTTCTGACAAGGGTCTTTCATCCCTCTGTTAATCCACTCGCAGCGCGTAGATACCCCTAGAACACGTAACGAACCCCTCGCGCTCTAGCTCAAATAAGGCTCTTTCCACCCGCTCTGAGGCGCATTTCGTAGCCTTCTCAATAGTCTCTCGCTTCGCTCTGGCTTTCTCGGTCAACACCCGAAGCACGGCTGCTCTCACCTGGCGGTGAGAGCCCTCGAATTTTGATTGGCGTGTGTAGTGCTTGCTGCGTTGATTGATCTTCTTGCGGTGACGCTTGAGCTCGACACCCAGATCCATCAAGGCATAAAACCACCGTCTAGGATTACGCTTGTCGAGCGTTGCCTCTACCAGCTCGAGTATCTCCTTGTCACCAACGCTCCTTCGCTTGGGAAAGAAGCTATACAGGTAGAGCGCTCTGATATTCGTCTCAATCATCGGAACAGCTCTGCCGAAGGCAAACGCTGCTACCGCCGCTGCCGTGTACGGTCCCAAGCCTGGGAGGGTTCGAAGGATTTCTACTTCGTCCGGAAATCGAGAACCAAAATCTCGTACTACCGCCTGTGCAGCTCGGTGTAGGTTCAAGGCGCGTCGATAGTATCCGAGCCCTTGCCATACTGCGACCACCTCGCCGACCGATGCCTTTGCTAGGGCATCACAGGAGGGAAATTTTTCCAGGAACTGCCCGTACTTTTGAACCACGCGCTCGGTTTGAGTTTGTTGGAGCATGACCTCGCTGACCAGGATCTCGTACGGATCGTGGGTTTCTCGCCACGGAAACGAGCGCTTCGATCGCTCGAAGAAGCGCAGCACCAAGCGCCGAAAGGTGCTCGGTGTGAGAGTCTTGGATGCAATCAGGTTGTCGAGTTTTGCGATGATTTCCATGTGCGTTAGTCAAATTCGTCGGGTGAAAATACCACTTGTTTGCCCAGGGAAGCGAGGCGAAACTGACCTGTAGTCTCACTGTTGAACTTATCACGTGAACGTGCTCGTGCTCGTGCTCGTAAACGTGCACGTTCCCGAACATCTTGATGTTTTTGTTTCGGGTGCGTTTACGTTCAGATGCACGAGCACGTTCACGTATAAGAGTGGTAGGTTTTGCTTCACTTCCCTGGGGCTTCACCTCATTATATCTTACCCAACATGACCACCCTCTCCTACCTCTACAGAGACAACGAGATCTTCGCGGTAGAGAAGCCGACCGGGGTTCACTCCGTGCGCGCCGGCTCGTCAGGCGGTTCTTCCATCGCCGATCTCCTCCTTGCCGAGGATCCTTCTCTCGCTGAGGTCGGAACACCAGGAACCGATGCTGGTCTCGTGACCCGGCTCGACCTCTCCACGAGCGGGATCCTTCTCGGCGCATACACTCAGTCGATGTGGGAGGTCCTTCACGAAATGATAACTCGGGGCGAGATAGACAAGCGATACGTTGCATGCGTCGAAGGTCAATTTCCCCAACACCACTCCGTTACGACGTATATCGGCTCTCCTCACCGTGGAGCTCGAAAGATGAAAATTTACGAGAAGAAGCCGTCAAAGGCAGCCCGCGCCCTCGAAGGAACCTCGCATTTCACGCTGATTTCATACGATGAGACGACGAAGAGCAGCTTAGTCGAGGTAGCCGCCTCTCCTGCTCGTAGGCACCAGATTCGGATACACGCGGCGTATCTAGGTTACCCGCTCGTCGGAGACTCACTCTACGGATCGACTCGATCCCTCTCCTTGCACTATGGGATAGGGCGCGAATTTTTCCTGCACGCACACCGAGTAAGCTTCTGCCATCCTTCGACCGGTCAAAGCGTCGTTATCGAGAGCCTGTACAGCTAGGCTTAGCCGACGTTATTTTGCTAAAGCGGCTCTGCGGATGCTTGCGGATTCCTGATCAAAATGCGCGCCATGATGGTAATGCCATACCACCGGGTTGCAATCCTTCGATATAGTACCCCAACCCCTAAGGATGCGAGGCAAAACTTACCTGTGATCTCACTTTTGAACTTAACACGTGAACGTGCTCGTGCTCGTAAACGTGCACGTAGCCGAACATCTTGATGTTTTTGTTCCGGGTACGTTTACGTTCAGGTG
>JBILEW010000049.1:0-25145 GCA_044351885.1 Bdellovibrionota bacterium | reverse complement strand
CTCTATGCAACTCCTTGAGGCTCGCTCGGAAGTAGTCGCCCGAGGCATCGCGAATCGTAAAGGCCTCTTTGGCGTTAATCCCTCGGAGCACCAGGCGCTCAACCAGGGCACGCTCTAACGCAAACGGTTCCTGGAGGGTCAGGCGAAATGCAGTCTGAAGCGGAGGATCTCCCTTAGCAGCATATCGATCCATCGATACAGGTTTCGATGGTTTCCGACTGCTGTCTTCAGCGGATCTGCCCGGCCCCGTATCACGAGGCTGTCTCTTGTTCTTGCGATTAGCCATTGTTGCAAGGAAGATCAAATAATCGCCCTATCATATCAGTGATGAAGGGGGTTAGCGAGGTCTTGAGTTTTTGATGTCCACGCGTTTTTCAGGAGGTTGGCAGGGGTGGATACTGACCACGGAACAACTTCCATCGATCAGGTTCAATGCGGGGCGATCCCACTCTTTCTCTCAGTCACCGGGTACAGCGTAGTTAGCTGGCCAATCCTACTCACCTGTCGGTGCTTCTAAGAGGAAGAGTCAGAAGAAGCCATGCATCAGTAGGGTTGGATCAGCGAATGTTCAAATGAGAGCCCTGGATACCTGGACATTTCCAGATTCATTCGACCCTCTGAATCACACAGAAACCCGAATGGATTATCCCGGCGCTGTTCAATATTCGCTGCTATCTTCGCCCGCTTGGTCTCGTCAACCTCGGCATTGAACTTTGCCTCGAACTGGGCGGTCAATGCAGCATTGTTCGAGGTTGATAGGATCATCACCTTAACCTCGCCGTATTCAGCATCTCTGCTTGCAACAGCTTTATCGCTCAGATCTTGAAGTTGAGAAAATGCAATCTTTCCAGCAGGGCCTACAAAGATCTGCTCATAACGAGGGTACGCCACTAGCGCGGACGATTGCGTTAGACTTGCATGCTGACCTGGAAGGTCAGCAGCAAAAACGTACGTTTCGTAAGGGGTATCATTGGAGCTTTTTATAGGATCGCTCTCATCCGGTGGACCATACCAGCCCTCAGATTGAGCCGCGATAAACTTCACCGACGAATCCTTTGCAAAGCTATCAGCGAGCTCTCCGAAAATGGAGCCAACGTCTGGCCTAGCTCTATTATCACCATCTCCGTCGTACATGAGAGCAACGGAAGTGCCGGAGCCTCGTAACGCAAGGATGTAGTCGCGAATCATACCTACCGCTCGAGAGGCTGCTATCGGATCGATACCGTTCACGCTGCCCGCGCCTCGTAAGGTTACGATCACAGCTCCCTCTGAGATAAGGGAGTCCACGCGTTGCTGCCACGGCTTCAAATCGGAGCCTATTCGCCTTGCGCTTAATTCAGTATCTGGAGCCTGAGCGGTGGTAGGTGTCTTTGCTGAGTCAATCGCGCTGCGGTTGTCGAATCCGGTCATCTTTCACTTCTCCATTTCGTGGCTCGCTGTACCTGCGCGCTCTTAGTCACAACTCTACTTCCGCACTATTATGAAAGGGTCATAGGTGAGGGTGCCTTAGACACTGGCGTAGGTGCAATTCTCCCTCAGCTAGTTGTTCTTACTCCGTCCTTGCGGCCCCTGCGAGAAAAAAAAGGGGGGGACTAGTTGAATGCACGGTCGCTGAAGGAAAAAAATAGACCCCTGAGGCCACCTCAGTGGCGTAGGCCACCATAACCTTCCAAAGAGAGAAGACCTCACTTAATAGGACGGATTCCGCCCCGAGCTGAAAGCGAATGCGGATTGAAGGCTTCCCCTGGGAAGATGATTTGGTGGCCTCAGGTGCTTGCTGAGTTATACTATGTACGCGCAACATCCCCCGAGACGACAAGGAGACGACGCAGCAAAAAGCGGTCAAAGCTCCGTCCATTCTGATTGTGAACTCTCCTTACAGACGACCTCAGCGCTGGTGTTGCGGCCATTCGCCACCGTGAGAGAGGCTCTTGATTTCATCCGAAGTGAAGACTGTGATCTCAGTACTCGGAGAGACCGGGCAGTGTTTTACTCGGGCAGGGCCAGTAGCCATCGCGAGGTGAGTCTCGGCCCGATGCTCGCCAGGATCTGTATGAATTCAGGGCTCGAAACGCTCGAGCTAACGCCTGGTGGTAAGGTATTAGGAGCTCGGATGTACACCGCCGCATTCGAGCCTACCCAGCGCTCTTCGATATGGGACGAGGCATCAGCCAAGTTTGCCCGTCAAGCGTCGGGTGTAGTAACTTGTTTTGTCAGCCTGCATGACCCAGACGCGCGATTGGGGGCAATCGAGATACCTGCCTTGTGCCATAACCCCAGCGTGACAGCTATCAATGGTATTCCGATAGAAAACATAAGAACAACTCTCGCCAACCAAGGAATCAGCTGTCTGTTTGAGCAGGTACATGAATCCCTTCGACAGCATGCGCTCACTAGCCTTATCGGCGACGGTGCTCGGGATGAGTTCTTACAGAAGTTCGCTGAAAGCTTGGAGCTCGCTGAGGTTTACGGATGGGGATGCCCGATAATGCCGCCACGTCCCAAGCTCGAATCCTAAGTCTTACAAGAGCCCAGCGGCGGGCCCGAGAATGTCACCAGTATCTCCCGTGGACATTCTCGTACTCCCCCGTGCCAACGCGCGCTCTACCGAGTAAGAGCGCAGCTAAGGTTACCTGGAACAAACTCGATCTTGAAAACCGGACTCCCTTTCTGCACGTTACCTGCAGCAATGATTAGAGCGAACTTCTTGGCTCTTGCACTGCTGCCATCGGCGGCACGGATGACATCTGCGCACTCTTTAATCTGTCCCTTCGCATCAAAACCCTCGAGCTCGAACGAGGTATTCTTCTTGATTCCATCGACCTCTATCTCACCGCGACCACGAACGAGCAGTCCCGTCGTGAGCTCCTCCGACCGAAACGGCCCTGCAGAGAGGAAGCTAATACCCGTTATACGCACCGAGGCTCCAGTGATCGGACCCTCGTACCCCTGGGCGTATCCAACTCGAATACCTACAGACATGACCGCAACTGCTATTAAGGACTTCAAAACGCTCTTCATACATCACCTCGCAAAATACACCTCTGATTTACAATGACCACAGGTGTGATCTGAGCAATACAATACCAGCCAATCTGTAACGAAAGTGTCACGAAGAGATGCCGATTTGGCGTCTCTCAGGGAGTTCGTAGGTAGTAGGAACGATACACTACAACCCCATACGGTTTGATCTCTCACGTTGGCTAAGATACGGTCTCTCTATCTTAGCTACCAAGTTCCAGGGGGTCACACTGAGAAACCAGCACTACCTCGAACGGCGCAGAGGGGGCCTCAGCTGCAACCTCGTCCTCCAAAGAGTTATTAGGGCAAGCAAAGGTGAGCCACTCAAGTCCCTGCAAACGAATAACTGCTACATCGCCCCCTACTAACGTCACATGTTGGTCGTCGAGCGGCGGATACCACTGCATAGTTCCCGAGGAACTACCGTGTAGACGCACAAGAGCTAGAGCTCCGGCGACACCTGAGAGGTGGGAGATTTTGTGAGAGGTGTTTACCACCACGGGGGTCTTCTCGATATCAAATGAGAGCCCCCGAAGACCTCCGACACTGGCTAAGAGGGGGACACACTCCTCAGCTAAGCTGCCAGAGCTCATGACACCCAGTTGCTGTGGAACGACTATCACCCGCCGTCCATCTAATGTGAGTCCATTTTCCCTCTCAACCTCGCTTGTAGGCAAAGAGTCGACATCGCCTACCTCCGGGTCGGCTTCAGATGACACGCTTTCGTATCCGTCCTCATCGAACCTGTCGAAGTCAAGCAACGGGCCCTCCTTAAGGCGCTCAAGCCTCTGAAGGTAGCGCTGAGCGTCTCCGGGTTGAAAGGACCAAGCCCCAAGGAGCCGTTCGCAATATGTCCTCGACGCATCGGGATCGAGAAAGGTGTCTAGCGAGGACCACTCGCCACCAGGCAGGGGAGGCACCACATAGAGATAATTCTTGATTAGGAGCGAAAAAAAGCCGTATCGACCATCAAGCTCAAGGGTCTCGAGGGTTCTCCGCAGCTGTCCGATCGATTCGTCGCTCAAACCAAGCGACATAAAGATCTCTTTCTCCTCCTGAGCTACGATCTCCTTGAGCAGCGAGCCTCCCTCTAGGAAAAACGTGCGGTAAACCCTCTCAAGAGTCTCAGGAAGTTCGGGGCCGCTGACCGCATTCTTCAACTCGGTGAAGGCCAAGGCCGTATCTATCCACGCACGATGGAACATGAGGATCTCGGGATGATCTCCCGGAAGCTCCTCTGCGAGCTGCACACATTTGGCGAATTCCCGATTGATTTCTTCATGGCCCTTGACGACCGCAGACTCCCCGATCTCTCGTAGCTGAGCGAGCAGGAGCTCCTTTGCGCGCTTGCTGATACCGGGACACCTCTCCCTTATCAAGACACCAACCTTTGAGAGAGATCCGTCGCTCCGTAGCGCCTCTATCGCCCCCTCGAATTCACGTAGCGCAATCGCCGCTTTCCCCACCCTTGCAGAGTTCTCCATCACTCGCTGCGTTTCACTTTCGATACAAGCTTCCCGGCTCGGATTGCTCGGCGGAGGGGAGAAGAACACGCCTTCTAAAAAGCCTTGGGTCCACTCATCTCCCCGCACTCCGCCGTCTGCTGCCCTCAGATTATTCGCGGCCTGAACAAATGCTGTGAGTCCTTGTATGACCCGCAATGCCAAGTCCGGACTGGGTGCGGCCGGCAAAGACTCTCCCGCTAGCAGCCCGAGCACACCAGAGCCATCCGACGTTAATGCAGTTGCACCGCTTGCCATGAGCCTTAAGACCGTACGGCGAGGCACATTTAGATTATCAAGTGGAGACCCAGCTTCCCGAGATTGGTCCTGCGGAACAGGCTCTGACCGACCGGCATCTCCACCGGCATTCACATTGCTATTCGCTAGGGGATCGTTCTGCATCGAATTTCATCCGTACTACGGTGGAGGTATTACTCCTCTGATACCTGGCAAAATAGCTCTTTATGGACTACGTCGCTAGGCATGGAAAGGGGAGGCTTGGGCGTGAAGCAGGTGGGATTAGTGGGTTTTGGATAGGCGAGCTTTGGATAAAGTCAGTCGGTGTACTGCAGGACTGGAGAGCAACTCCCAATCGCTCATCGATCGGAGCGCCCGGTAGCAGCGGCAAGCCCTGCCTGGAGGCGAGACACACTGCTCGCGTGCTGTCCGAGAACACTCGTAGCAATCCCATCTTGAGGCCCCGCAAAGGGCTGGAGCTCCTGCGGCGCAGTGCCACCCCACGAGTCTCTGCTCTCTACGTACAGGAACTCACCATCGGTAACAGCGACCTTCGATACCCTTGGACGCCACTGAGTTTCGGAGAACGCTAGCGTCGAATCATCAGAGGTTCTCCCTTCACACGCTGCAACGGTCGATCTACCGTCGAGCCCCTTGGGCACAGCGATATCCAATCGCTCCAGGACGGTAGGGAGCAGATCGACGAGCTCGGTCACCTGCGACACTCGCCGCGCACCGAAGCGCTTGACCTGTGAACCCTCTACGATGAGGAATGGAACGTGGATCTGGGAACGATAGAGGATATTCCCGTGTCCGCGAGCGTTCTCGATCGAGGGGTGATCGCTCAAACCCTCTCCGTGGTCGCTTACGAAGACGAACACCACATTCCCGCGTAGTAGTTGGTCGACCTCCTTGACGAATGCAGCGAGTGGACGGGTGGCGTTTCTCACTGCTTGGAGATACGACGCTTCAGGGAAAGGCTGTAGATCGCTGTCGACCTCATCTTGAGAGATGCGATGGTGTGCGTGTACATCCATCACGAGAACCTGCAGATAGATCGGCCTTCCAGCTTTGCTTTTTACATCGATCAACTGCCGAGCCTCGTTCAGAATATCACCAGCTGCGCGGATCGGATGAGCCTTGACCTTACCTTTCTGCTTGGGCATCCAGGGGAAGAGCACCCGGCTTTCGACATAGGTATCAAAGCCTTCGTGAAAGCCGAAATCTTTGTTGAGTTGGGGATTGGCGGTCAATCCTATCGTTTCGTACCCAGATTCCGAGAGGATCTCGGCCAGCTGCCGACGCTCAGAGGGGAGGGGATCCCACTTCTCTTTGATTACACCCGCCTTCCTCGGATAGAGCCCGGTGAGAAACGATGCAACTGAGGATCGTGTCCAGCTCGCTTGCGAGATCGCTCTCTCGAAAACAACTCCCTGACGGGCGATCTCGTCGAACTCGGCGGAAGCTGCAGCAGGAGAACCGTAAACCCCAAGTTTGTCTGCGCGCAGCGTATCTACGATGACCAGCACAACGCTCGGCCTCTGCGATGCAACGTAGGCCCGACTTCCGAACCAGCCAACTGCTGCTAAAGCGCAGACAACCAGTAATCCGATAATCACCCTGGACTTCATAGCTGTTTTCTCCCGGGAATCTGATAAACCTTCACGCCCCCTCGACGCCACACGAGCTGCCCACCGGCATTTCGTATATCACGCTCCTCGTCGGTGGAACGTCGATTCCCGGTGAAGAGCACCGCCGTCGAAGCAGCGCCCGCCTTGAAAGCCTCTACTGCTCGCTCCCATGATCGTATGCGCCTTCGATCCTGGAGTGGTGCGTCCATGGCGGCCGTCTTAGTCCACTGCGGCCCGAAATGATTCTCAAGTCCTGCTACGACACGTCGTTGACTCGTGACCAGATATCCAGGCCACGTAACCACCACACCGCTTCCCTCAGGGGCGTGCTCATCCACGACCCGTGCGACCTCGGTGACCGCGCGCAGGGTCCATGCGTCACGGTTTACTTCACCTACACCGATGACCCCTCGGCCAGTACTGACGAAGCGACGTAGATCGCTTACTCCACACAACGCAAATACCACCACGCATACTCCGAGGGCTGCACGCATCACGAGCGAATTACGACTGGAGCTTGCGACGGAATCTCCCGCCAACTCACCCCACAAACTAGCCACCCCTGGAAGCATGAGGATACTCAAACTCGAGAAATACTGGAGATAGGTCGGCTCCGGAAGGAGGTGCACTCCGAAAAGTATCAACGCAGCGACTAAGAGTGGGTCTCTCCGCTTACGGAGCTTAAGCTGTATGAGGAGTGCGACTAGGCTGGAGTAAAAGAGGATCGGGAGCTGAAAACCTCCGGTTCCCGCCCCGATTCGAAGTCCGAGGATAGTCTTCAGAATGACCCACCGATTCTGCGCTGCCTGCACATCGCTCAAGATCGAGCGTTGCTGGTGATACGTGATGTTGTGATGCCATGCGTTCTCTGGATCGAGCAGAGCAACGGCGAGCCACGGTAGTGCGCCAAGCAGCGCGCCTGTAATGAAATGTCGCATGTGGCGCCAGCGTAACGGCTCGCCGCCTTCGGGCGCTGCAAGAAGGAAGACCAGCCCAGCTGGCAGCAGCGTCAAGCGCGTTGCCACCGCGCAAGAGAAGAGCACACCCGCCAAGAGGCTCCGACCGTAGGAAAGATAGGCGACGAGGGCGCCAACCAAGAGAACGACACCCAAGGCCCCTGCCTGTGCCGTGGGGAGCCACACCTGCATTCCGATGCTCACAAGGAAGAGGATTCCCGAGAGGGTGCCTACGCTACGTCCGTAACGCTGGGAGGCATAGAGATACAGGAGCACCCCTGCGACCGCTGTCAGAAGAGCTGCACACAAGCGGGCTTGAATCCAACCCGCTCCCGTCAGCATGAACAATCCACCATAAAGGAACACGGTGCCTGGCATCTGCGGCAAAAAAAAGTCGCGGCATGGAAGGGATCCCTCCGTAATCAGCCGCGCACCGTAGAGGTAAAATCCCTCGTCCCGTGCCACGAAGCGATTCAGAGCAACTACTACGGGCACGACACACATCGCTAGCAACAGCAAACTAGAGAGAGCCCCCGAAAGAGCCTTTGTGTGGACGAATGAAGCCATACGCGCAGATGAGTAAACACCACGAAAGGGGCCCTGGACAAGGCATCAACGCGGGGCATGTTGAGCACACCTACGAAGTGTGAAAAGCTTCGGACGAACCATTCATCCGGTATTCGTAATTTCATCGACTCATGAATCGCACCGACAAGCTGACCGAAGTTCAAGAGGGCGCCATCAGAAGGCCGCAGCGCTACGCGGAGGATTTTTATACCTCTAGAGACACGGTCTCCCTCGCGCGCTCGCTGCTCGGGGCAAGGTTGGTGAGCGTATCGCGCGGCGCACTCACCTCGGGGATGATCGTGGAGGTGGAGGCCTACCTCGGCAGTGACGATCCGGCCTGCCACGCGGCTCGGGGTAAGACACCTCGGAACGAGGTAATGTTTACTGCTGGGGGTCACTGCTACGTCTATTTGATCTACGGGATGTACCTGTGCATGAACGTGGTGGCGCACCCAGAGGGGGTTGGAACTGGAGTGCTTCTGCGAGCCGTCGAGCCCCTCGAGGGAGTACCGGTCATGCAGCGGCGGCGGTCAGCGGGACGCACCAATCGCATTGACCTGCGAGACCTAGCCCGCGGCCCCGGACGACTGTGTCAGGCGTTGGGGATCTCCCGCTCTCACGGACGAGAGCACTTTGCAACCTCCTCGCGTCTCTGGATAGAGCCCCATCGCGAGGTGTCGGCGCGTGAGATCGGGACCTCCGGACGGATTGGGATAAGCGACGGCGCCGAGCTGCCACTGCGCTTCTACATCAAGGATAGCCCGTGGGTCAGTGGGCGCTCGAGCTCTTCAGGAGGCGCACCTCCTCTTCGACGGTGATCATCGGAGCCCCACCGATCTGTTTGCACGCTCTCAAGCTATAGAGTACCGAGCCAAGAAATCCCTGACGGGCAAGAACCGCGATATCGTAACTTGCGAAGCCATCTTCCATCCAAGGATCGCGCGGATGAAAGGAAACGGTCCACGAGTTGTCTCTGGAGTGATAGGAGATCGTGTGCCTCTCGTGCTCGCCGATCTTGACCGTGACCGAATCGATTCGTGATTCGACACGAACCGAGACTCCCTCGAAGCGCTCTGTGCGCCCTTCGAGAAAGCGCAATTCAGAGGCTAGATTCCGTATCAAAACCATTTGAGGACTCTTCGGCCCTATATCGAAGATCTTCATGCTTACTTCTCGTACTCCTTAAAGCGGGGCAGCATGATGACAGGAAGTTCATTCGGTTGCAAAAGACAGGGTTGAGCAACGCCTCGGTGCGCCGACCTCTCGGTTTCTGTCAGAAATAGTACGCACGGGAACCATCGTCGACGATCGGGGGAACATTTCGTACGAACTCGTTTGACTGGAGGGGGCGCCGTTCGTACTCTCTACCGATATGTCGGTAATTCGCTCTGGCTCCTCAGTTCCTGCGTATGACGAGAGCACCCTCGAATCGCGACTCTTGCACGCGGTTGCTGGTTTCACGAGGTCGATGTCATCAGAGGAGCGTGAGCAGTTCGAGAGTACTATCCACGACATAATACTGGAGATCGGCGGCCCCGAGGACGCCGAGCTGGAATCAACACTCATAGCGGTTCTCTCGCTCAACAACACAAATCTCTCTATCGCCGCCTTGGCCGCTATCAGTAATCTACACGGGGAGGGGGCACGTGCCATTCCAGCTATCCTCAAGGCAGGCTTAAGCGGTCACGAGGACCTGCTCATCAACGCATCGTGCGCGCTAGGCTCGATTAGGGATCGCCGATCGGTGCTGGCACTCGTGGAGCTGTGCAAGGAAAGTGACAACTACCGAGCCTTAGTCGAGCATACGTTACCTGCTTTCGTGAAGCATGACGAGGAATGCCTACCATTTATCTCACGAGTTGAAGACGCGCTGTGTAAAAAAGCACCTGCGGGTGCATCGGCCCACATCGAGATCCTCAATGCACTCCGGAGCAAGTTGCGCGACGATCGTGCAAGAGACTACCGGAAGGTGGATTTTCCAGGTCAAGTAACTCTCGATCCTATTATCGAGGCGGCAGATCTGCCGATCGAGGAGCTCGACGATCTTGAAACAGCCCCGCTCCCTGCAGAGGGCAATCCTGTAGTAGACGAGCGTTTCCCTTTCACCGTCCTCAGTACGAAGAGTTCTGTAGGCTTGGAGATTCATCGACTCGTCGTCAACGATTCTCCGCGGCATCTTGTACTGTTCGTCGAGGACGAATACGGATACGGGGTAGAGATTCCGGAGATAGTCGATTGCTTGGCGTCTGTAGTCGGTGCCCGGTACGGTCTCGATCCACTTTCCACGTATTGGGCTACCCTTACTACGCGAGAGTCGGGGCTCGCGTTGGAGGGCCGGGACAAATTCAGACTGTGCTTACTGGAGAACGTTTCCTCCACCGGCCGTTACAGCCTTGGTCGGGAATACGAATTCGAAAGCATGCGCCAGATGATCGAGTTTCTGAACGCATCGTATGTCCGCTGAGGCGGGAGCTATTGAGTACACATGCTGTACTCACACCTTGTTCATCGCTTTCAGGCGAGACAGTGCGATCTGGTGCATCCCGCGCTCATCCATATCTTTGTCGTCGTCAGCTACGATTAGTACGATATACACCCCTTCGATCCCTTCCTGTCGTCCCGCCCTTCCCGCTGACTGAGTGTTTCGTTTCGGAGAGGTGAGGGGAACCCAGCGGATTACACGCGAAACCTGCGGAATGTTGTGACCCATGTCACCCGACGATGTCGAGCATAGAACCCTAATAGTGCCGGCGCGAAAAGCCTCCAGGTTCTCCTTCATCCCGAACCTCTTTGCCACACTCCGCCCTGCATACCAGCCGGCTGGAAAAGACGCTAACGCTAGACGCTGTGCGAGGAGTCGCGCTTCGAACTTCTGCTCGATCATGATCATCACCTTCTCGTCCTCCGCCACTGTGCGAAGGATCTCGAGCAACGAGACCTCCTTTAGGTCAAGCCGCGGCGAACGGGCCAGCTCCTCCAGTAGCCGTTCATCGAGGATGTCGAGCCGTGAGGGGACCTTCTGCTTGTCCTTCTTACCGCCGCTGGCTGGCGGTGTCTCCTGGACCCCCAGAAGCTTGCGCCACGAAGTCGGCACCGTGCTACTACGGTGTGTTCGCTCCTGCCAGGTATAACCCGCGTAGTCGCCCCGGTATACGCGACGGAACTCTCGCAAGACAGCTTGCGGTGTCGACTCCGTCATAGCCCACGTGAGGAGCTCCTTCATCTCAGGGCGGCGACAGACTCGCACGTGACAATTGGTGTACGGCTCGGGAACAGGCTTCTTCGGAGGATAGATCGCTTGCAGCATGTTACGTGCAGCTTGGCGAACAAAAGCGCTACGCCCCTTCGAACGCAGTGTGTCGAAGTAGCGCAGGATCACCCCTAATTCAGCCACCCGCGAGAGCGCGGAATAGAGCCCAGGCGAGTCGATCTTCTGCTCTCGATAATACTTGGTCAGATCGCCGATCGCATCGAGGAGCTTCTTTTGCGAGGAGAGAAACGCGCTGCGCGAGGGGAATATCTTGCCCCCCTCAGGTCGGCAGGTCTGCTTGAAGCTCCGTACAGCTGCAATGAGAGCGATGTGACGGGGCGTCTCGTTCTGAAGAAGTTCAAGATCTGAGATCCACCTCGGCAAGGCCATGAAGAGCTCGTCATGGGTTACCCGGTACGCATCGCGCAATCTGCCCAGATACTTACGCGTCTCCGCATCGAGATGAATGTGCGGCGGTTCCCACCGCTTAGCTCGTGCGGGGACCTCGACCTTTTCGTAACGCGCTCGCAGAGTCTTCGCCAGATCGCGACACTTCACTGAAGTGTCGGCTGGAGTGCCGGATTGAGCCCATAACCGGATCGGCACACCGTGCTCTTGAAGCCTCAAGACCTCCGAAGTGATCGCCCGATATGCGTACAGCGATGGCTCTTCCCCTTGATGGTCACCATGCATGAGGTGAACTTCATCGAGGATGACGAGACCGAAGCGAGCGAGGGGGGCGGCGAGTGACCTGGAGATACCTGAGTCGGACGGTGGTAGGAACGGCTTAAAGGTCTGCGGAGTTCCGACGATGATCCGCACCGGCCCTTGTAATAACGCCTGGCGCTCTTCCGCAGATAAGCTCGTGCGGCCGGTTAACTCAGCTACCTCTTCGGGTTTCAGGGTGAGGAATCTTGCAATATCCTTGAGCACCTGATCGGCTAGATCGAGCTGGGGAGTAAGGTAGAGCACCTTTGCTTCTGGATCTCGGCAGAGGAGCTCTGCCGCCCCCAAAAGCGCCATGATCGTCTTACCGGCCGCGACCTCTCCGCGATAGAGCAGATTCTGGGTCGGCGGAGCTTCTCGATCTGCAACGATCTGCGATGCTACGAACTGGAACTGCTCCTTCCGGAACTCAACAGCATCGCTCACGATGGAGATGCCGAAAAAATCATAAAACTCTTTGGTCGACGAGAACTGCGGCACTGCGGGATCAACAGAGGGATCGAACAACATTCCTGTTGGCGGACGCTTCGCACCCTGTCTCTTTCTCGGCGCAGTCGCGCCTTCGCTTGACTCGAGCTCACCTCGCTGGAACACGGAGGGTTGTGCCAAGAGCACCTGAACACTCAATGACTGAGACGCACCAAGAGACTGCCGCGAGCGATCGAAGGCAGGCTGTACGATCAGATCGAAAGCTCGAGTCGAATCCGGCTTCTGAAGCAGCTTCGCGCTAACCGAGCGCGCAAAAACAAGCGCCTCGAGGGATTCTTGATGTATCCAGTTCCTACCGGGATTGTGACCGTCCTCTATCCGTATCCGCAGATGTCCTGCGTCGCTCTCCGCACACGATGTGATGAGCACGTTCGGTAGGAGTATCTTGATCGGCTCGTTACCCCGTCCACACGGCTCGATCGCGTGAGCCGCACGGGTAACATCTCCGGCCAGGCTACAGAGGTCGTCGACCGACATGATCAGATCTGGTCGGTATTCCTTGATCCAACGAATCGGTGCACGAGCGTTAATCAAATCGACAGGAGGAACAGCTCCGAGCCGCTCCTGAACCGCACGGCGGAAAGCCTCGGTGAAAAGATTGAGCTTATCCGGAGCCACTACAACACCGATGGCAGCCGGGTGGCCACCGCCACGCACCACGAGCCCCTGCGACCTCAACGATTCGAGGATCTCCATCAGATCGATGCCGGGGATCGAACGCCCCGAACCTTTCCAGTTTCCGTCCGCGTCTCGAGTCAGAGCGATCATCGGACACTGCATACGCTCCGTCAGGCGCGCCGCCACGAGACCAACAACTCCTTCGTGCACCCCTTCGAGAGCCAAGACCGTGCCGCAGTGGACCGGCACACCAGCTCGACGCTGTTCGCCCAAGGCCTCTTGCGCCGCAGTATCTACCGCAGCGCGCTCTATCTTTTGGCGCTCGCGATTGACACGCACCAGCAGGCTTGCAAGCTCCTTTGCATGATCGATATCGCGGCAGTCTAAAAACTCCGAAACGGGGAAGGTGCCTGGTAGCTCCGGCGTACCAGCGTTGATCCGCCCGCAGGCATTCAACATAGGACCGACGTGAAAGCCGATGTACTCCCCAGTTACGCGCTCTCCTCGTAGCGCCTCGCAGAGAGCTTGAAAGGCAGGGATCTCCGAGTTGACCATCACCCTGTTTCCGTGAGCCACCAGAGCGCGATTGAGCCCCGCGATCTGCATGACGTCTGCAACGGTACCGGTCGCTGCGAAGGGTAGGAGGGTTTCAGCGTGTTGTTGTGCCGTCCTTCCGATCCCCCAACGCTCTTCAAAGAGCGCATACGCCAACATCCAGGCGAGGCCCGATGCACAGAGATCTTGATAACCGTGCCAGCGCGGGTCGATGTGGGCGTTCACCATGATATCAGGCAGCGCTAGGTTTCCGGCTTGCGGCTTGTGGTGATCGACACAGATCGTGCGTATTTCGATTGCGCGTAGCGTCTCGAATTGAGGCCGATCGGATGTACCCAGATCGAGCGTTACGACGAGCTGTGGAGCGAGCTTGAGAATGCGTGGCATAACCTTATCGGTCATTCCATACCCTTCCAGGGCGCGGTCCGGTTGCACTACCTTGCAACTACCTCCTGCGATCTCAATCGCGCGACGAAGAAGCGCTGCAGAGCAGTTACCGTCGGCGTCAAAGTCAGCCACGAGCACGATCTCATCACCGGCTCGTATCGCTCTGTGAATCTCTCTGGCTGCATCTCGAAGGGGAGGGAAAGGGGGAAGGCGACCGAGCTCCTCTGAGAGAGATGGATTGAGGTAGCGCATAGCCTCGTGCGGATCCGCGAGGCCGCGATTTACCAGCACCTCTGCAATCGAGGGCTTGATACCGAGCTTGTCCTGAAGCTCGCGAGCGCTCTTGACGTGGCCTGCCAACTCCGATTCATCTCTGCGGTCGAGCACAATTTGGTGCCTTAACCGTAAGAGCTCCCGTTCGTCGCTTGGCGATTGGAGTCGCTTGGACGTCGGCTGGTCGAATCCTGCAAAGCGATCAGCCATCGAGCTTCCAGCGTGTACGGCAGCGGAGTTCAGTTCGAGCAGATCCTGGACGGCAGGACGCTGGAGCCCGGAATACAACGGCGCCCGAAGGTCTCGGTCTGGATCGGCCGGCAACGCATTGAAGAGACTCGGCTCTGCGTTGCTTCGGTTGCGATTACTACGGGACGCCATCTTCTGTGCTGCGCTCTAATGGGCTTAAAAGAGCGGGCAGGATAGCAGAACCCACCGCGTTACCGAAGAATGCTCAACTCGCGCGAAAAACATCATGCATTTCAACCTATTACGCACGTCTTACACTCACCAGCACGAGAGGGCGCACGCGCTCCGACCGAAAGAACCGCCCACCCTCCAGGGTTTACTTTACGAGAACTAGAAAACTAGTGAGATATAAACAGGGCGGGCGGATGAGTCCCTTGAGGGCTCCGCTGCTATCTTATGGAGCGAGCTTACGGACGGCGCTTGGCGAAGACCTATGCCAGGCAGCGCTCGAGCAGATCCGCACGCACGCCGAGGCGCTCAGGCAGAGCGCCGAGATCATCCAGAGACGCGACGAACGGAGCGCAGACCAGCGGGACGAGAGCAGCGAAACTCAGCAGCGAGCAAAGCAGGGGTTCTTGACGCCCCGACCCCTCTTCTCTTATTAGACTCGCCACTCTAGAAACCAGACCGATGTATGGCCCGAATCGCCGGAATAGATGGATGCCCAGGAGGGTGGCTTGTGCTCACTCGCGATACCCCATCGCATGAGGTGAGCCCCCTACTCCTACACTCTCTCGACGAACTGCCGTTTGACTCCTTAGCCTTAATAGCTATCGACATCCCGCTGGGCTTGCCTGAGAGCGGAGTGCGACTCTGCGACACATTAGCGCGCAAGCAGCTTGGACGAGGGCGCGCATCGAGCATCTTTTCCGCCCCTATTCGCCCTCTCCTCCACTGCGCAAGCTATCGCGAGGCGTGCGAACTCGGGCGCTCAATCGATGGACGAGCGATCTCCAAACAGACCTGGAACATCCTCGCGAAGATTCGCGAAGCAGATGTCGTGCTTCGCGCGCCGCAGAGATCCTTTGCGATGCATGAGGTGCATCCAGAGCTCTCCTTCACTATCTGGGCCGACTCGACCGCGTTCGCCTCCAAGAAGACTGAGACTGGGCGGCTAGCACGCTTGGAACTAATTGAAGGCTACCTCCCGGGAGCTTACGCACGCGTGCGAGCTGCAGTGTCTCGAGCGGCGTGCCGCGACGATGATATCCTCGACGCCTTTGCAGCCCTTTGGAGCGCCGAGCGACTTCTCGGGAACACAGCGCTGACGTTACCGGCCGCTCCTGAATGCGATTCAGAGGGGATTCGCATGCAGATTTCGGCCTAAAATGCCCCTACCCCAAACCCCTGCCGCGCCGTACCATAAGAGTATGACCGAAATTATCCGCCGTGCCCCTAGCTCGACACCCGAGCGGGTATGGCTGCGCATATCAGCCTTTCTCTCGCTGAAGTCCCCTGCCACCCGGGTGACGTACTCCGGCATCATCGCCGAGTGGTGTCGCTTTCTCGGAACAGAGCCTGGCACCCCTCAGGCGGCAGAACGCATCATCTCAGCAACCGATCTGCACGCAATCGCTTACCGCAAACACCTAGAAACCCAGCCCGGTGAAAAGCCACGCTTTGCGCACGGCACAGGAGCACCTTCCGCAGAGCGCGGAATCACCATCGAGCGCACCAGCGGAAAGGGACGCAAGAAGGACGGCCTCGACGCAACGCTCTCCAACGCTACCATTCACAAGAAGTTTGCGGCACTCAGACGGATCTACCGCATGCTGATAGCGAGCAACCTCGGCATCGCCGAGAACCCCTTCGAGGTAGACAAGGTTCCTCCGCCACCGAAAGACGCTGGACGGAAGCGCCCCACGCAGATGGTGGAGTTTGATCTAGTCATGGAGATCGTGTCGGTACCCGATGCGAGCACACCAAAGGGACGACGTGATCGAGCGATCCTCGCCATCCTCTTCGGAGGTGGCTTGCGCCGCAGCGAAGTTGTAGCTCTCAGGATCGGCGACGTACGCCGCACCAGTTCTGGCACTACCTTCCTCTACCTGCGCTATACGAAGGCCAAGAAAGATGCTCAGCAAGCGCTCCCGAGCTGGGCGGCAGATCTATTGTGGGAGTACATCAACGAGCGCAAGTCAGCCGGTGCTGGCGATGCGGACCACCTCTTCGTGAGCTTCACCGGTCAGGCCGGCAAGACCGCTACTACGCGACCTATGTCCGATACGGGAGTCTACTTACTCTTCAAACAATCGTGTATCGCCGCGGGCGCGGGTCAGTATGCCACGCCGCACTCAGCGCGCGCGACTGCGATTACCAAACTTTTGGCTGATGGCGTACCTCATCGCGAGGTTCAGGAATTCTCTCGGCATTCGAGCATTCAAATGGTCGAGTGGTATGACAAGCGCCGTTTCGACGTGGAACAGAGCCCGGGCAAGAACCTCTCCTTCGACATCAAGAAGCGCTGAGCGGTGCCTTACTCAGCTAGAGTGTGCGTTCAGCAGTAAAGCGAGGGTTTCCTGCGAACTTGGCGACAGCGGAGCAGACCCGACATCTCCGTGCACACAGTCATGAGGTACGAATGCTGTCTGCACGGCCGACCCGGCAGAAGACGCTGAGAAGATCGACACCCCCTCCTTTATCGTTTCTAGCACGCGGATATCCTTAATCGCCTTGGAGTCCACCTTGAGCGGATTCCGCTCCAAAATCACCAGATCCGCAAGCTTTCCTACCTCTAAAGTCCCCTTGGTCCTCTCTTCCTTGATCTGATACGCCGCGGTAGAGGTGACAGCGCGCAGCGCGTCGTAGGCCGAGACCCGTTCGGCGGCGCCAATCAAGGCGCCACTCTTCGAGATACGATTCACCGAAGCGTCAACCAAAGGAAGGATCCACGGCACCGGCGTTATCGGAGCGTCGTGCGAGAGCGTGTACGGTAAGCCCTTTGCTTGCAGAGTCGCTGCCGGCATCGCATGTTCTGCACGCTCCTTACCCCATAGTTGCACCACTCCATCTCCGCCACTAACCAACGACGACGATAAGAAGCTCGGGATTGCCCCTATCTTCCCGAGGCGCTCAATCTGATCCGGCCTGAGAAAGCTTCCATGGACGAACACCGGACGATGATCAATCCTGCCGTGCTTTGCAATCGCCTTTTCAATCGCTCGAATTGCTTGGTCGGCCGCAGCATCCCCGTTCATGTGCATGTTGATCTGCAACGGCGACGCCCAGTACCTCTCAAAGGCCTCGTCAAGTACCTCATCGGGAATCTGCTGATAGCCGGAATATACACCGGTTTTACCCGGCGGATTGGTTGCATACGGCTCGGAGAACCAGGCCGTATCGATGCTCCCATCGAGCCAGAACTTGATACCGCCGAGACGCACGCGGTTCACATATCGACGATCGAGGTCCGGTCGCGCCTCGAGTAACAATTCTGCGCTGTCAATAGTACTCGTGTTGGCCTGCTCGACGAGGCGATCCTGCCGTTCCCTCAGACTGCCACTCTCTGCATTCGCATACGTCGAAGCTATCTTTCGAGCGGCCGCGATAGTTGCATTCGTGGCGCTGTCCTTGGCACAGATGTAGAGGTCGAGCTTGAGCAGCTGCTTGTCGATAGCGTTCCGAACGAGCGAGATGTCGTCGTTCCCGAGACCGAGCCCACACTCCATGGCCGTCGTCTGTCCGTACTGAGCCCAAAGCCGTTCTGCTCCCGTCACAACCCTATCGGCCAGCTCTCCCGTAAAGTCCGGACGCTTCTCACGTACCGCGTTAAGAGCGGTTTCCTCGGCTGGTCCAGCGAGCGAGCGACCGTCTGCTTTTCGCTCAAACACGCCCCCGGTGGGATTCGGCGTATCTGCTGATATCCCTGCCGCCCGGTAAGCCGCCGAGTTCAACGACCCCAGGTGCCCGGAGCTATCGACAACCATCACCGGACGATCCTTGGATACAGAATCGAGCTCTTCTATCGTCGGTGGGCGCTTCTCCGTCATGTTTCGAGCTTGGTAGCCGAACCCCACGATCCACCCGCCTTGGGGAACTTTCCCCACCTGGGCCCGCATGCGTGAGAGCAGGTCTGGGATATCGCGGGTATTAAACAGATCGGCATCGACGAGGTTCTTACCCGCAACGATAAAGTGACCGTGCGTGTCTATGAAGCCAGGCAGCATCGTCTTTCCTTCTAGATCAACGCTCTTCGCTCCCTTCCCTGCCTCCTTTGTCGCGTCCTCTTGTGCCCCTACGAAGGAGATCCGCCCGTTACGCACCACGAGTGCCTCTACGTACTGCGGAGACCCTCCCGCCATCGTGAGAATATCTCCTCTGTAGTAGAGAGTGGCCGGAGAGGTACCGACTCGATCCCCAGTATCCGCCCGGACAGTTCCAGTGGAAACGGCATGCGCCGTAAGCATGACCGTAGTGACAAGCCTTATGAGGGATGTTGTAGTTTCCTTGGTTTTCATAGAGCTCTCCGGAGAGCACGATCGCTCAAGTGTGCTCTATATCTCAATTGAAGCCGAAAGATAAGCGCAAATCTTCGTTATACGTACGGAGAGATCCACGGGCACGGATCGAATAATATCGGAGAAGCAACCACCCTCGTCTTTACAGCGCTGATCGCTCTCATGGCAACGCATGCGACCCACTCTGCATAGTGCGATCGTATTGTAGAAGCCTACATCACATAGCTTCAAAAAGGAGAGCATTATGGCCATATCGTCATCGACCGAACTCATTCAACGCTACCTGCAGGACGCCATCGCTGCGGAGAAAAACTTCGAAAGTCATCTACGTTCCATGGCTCAGGAGGGTGACGATCCAAACGTACAACAGCTCTTTGCCCAACACGCCGACGAGACTCGCAGCCAATACGAGCGCCTCATCGCGCGACTCGAGGAGCTCGGCGGCTCTCCCTCCACGATGAAGAGCATCTGGGCGCACGTGTTCGGTATGGTTCCGAAGGGTGCTCAGGTGTGGCAAGACAAAGAGGACAAGAATGTGCAGAACCTCGTCATCTGCTACGCGATCGAGCATAGCGAAATTGCGATGTACGAGGCCCTGAAGGTCTCGTGCGAGACAGTCGGCGACCACCAAACGGCCGCGTTGGCACAATCCATACAGCGCGAGGAGCAGGCTACTGCCGAGAAGATCTGGAAACACCTCTCCCCGACCTGCCTATCTTCCGTCAATCGTCATCTGCGCGAGATGTCGGAAAGTGGGCGTCGCTGGGGCCGCGGTGAAGAGAGTAGGCCTGGGCTTTAGTAGAGCGCACTGACGCAGTTCGTGATCGCATTGTCACAATGAAAGCAGCACGAGCAGCGGGATTGTGAGGTCACGCGGATCCCATATCGATCCGCATTTATTCCTCCTCTCTCGCTGCGCTCTTTACGAACCGGCAGACAGCACGACTGCACGGACTTGCGCTTCGCTCACATCGAGTACTCCGATCGCTCGCGAGTCGTTCTTCCGTCCCGACGGGGAGAGCTTAAGTCAACGCTGCAATCTTGGTGACGTGGGATCACGACTGTAAAAGCGGTACCCTGACCGAGCCCATCGCTGTGCGCCGTAATAGCACCTCCATGAAGCTCGACAAGGTGCCGAGCTAGGGAGAGTCCCATACCTAAGCCTCCGTGAGTACGCGTCGTAGAACCGTCAGCTTGCCGGAACGGCTCGAAGAGGCGTGGAAAGAACTCCGACGAGATCCCGCAACCTGTATCCGTAACCACGATACGCGCCTCTTGCGCATCGAACTCCAGCTCGATCTGCACAGATCCACCGGCTGGAGTGAACTTCACACCGTTCGACAAAAGATTCCAGACAACCTTTTTGAGCCGCATCTCGTCGGCGATGACCCACTCACTACCGCCCTTGACTGAATACGATATGCGCACTCCTTTCGTTTGAGCCGCATGCGACAGCGACGCCACAACGCTCTGCACGAGTCGTACGAGATCGAGCTTCTCGACGGAGAGCCGCATCGCCCCACTCAAGACACCCTTCATATCCAGCATGTCTTCCAAAAGCCTCGCCAGTGCGTGCCCATTCCGTTGGATTACCTCGATCGAGCGTTCGACCGCCGCATCACCCCCCTGTTGCTTGCTGAGAATCTGCGACCATCCCAAGATTGCATGGAGGGGCGTACGCAGTTCATGCGAAACGGTACACAGGAAATCGTCCTTAATCCGAGCCAGCACCTCACGCTCACTCCGCAGCGACCGCTCTGCCTCTACCAGCTGTCGGCGTTGCTCTTGCAACTCCGCCTCGAGCTGTTCATCGATCTGCGACCTGAGGGCGTGCGTCTGCGAGGTGACAACACCTGAGGAGGGCTCAGGCTCGAAGATTCCGACCTGCCCGACGATCTCTCCATCATCTCCTAGAAGGGGCCGAGCACGCATCGACACCCATGTCACCTTCGAATCAGCATCCACTACTCTAACCCGGGTAATGTACTCAGTCGAAGCCGAGAGAGCGCGCGCCCACCCCGCCACGAAGGTGGGTCTCTCCTCCTCGTGAATGAACTGCAACCATCCCACCCCCAACATGTCCTGTTCGTCGTAGCCGGCTATATCGAGCGCTCGCGTATTGGCGAAGACACACGAGCCGAATGTATCCGTGATGATCATAGCGGTGGGAAGGGGCTCCAATACGTTGTAGGCCGCCGTAATCTTCTCCGGTAGAGACCGCGAAGCGATCTCTCCTATTCCGCGCCTCAATCCTCGTGAGTAACTGGTTGCTCGCATCCTCATATGTCTGTATTTCGCTCTCTTCATAAAGCACCCCAACCCGATACGTACTCAACTCGAAGTCGGCATTGCGGGCCATCCTTACGAGTCGCCGATACAACGGAGAGGAACCAAACGTCTTCCCTTCGAGCTTACTCTGCTACGTAATGTTGAAATATCCACAAACTTCACGGGCCGTGCTCGGCAGTGAGCACGGTCATACGGGGGGCCGAGATAAGTGCCCAAGCCATGGTGCGTATGCATGAGCACGCACTATCTGTGAAGACGGACAGATACACCTATTGAAGGTGTTGGGGCGGTCTAGAACATTCAGGGGTACGCTTCTGCCATGCGCCGTAATTGGTCTCGAAGGTCTTGTTGAAACAATCCACCATCGATTTGGAAAGATCCGCTGCCACCTGCTTGTCGACCTGCGATGGAGCGCTCCGGGCAGCCTTGTCGACGCAAGCAAACACGAAGTCCCGTGCAATTTTCGGGCAGTCTGAGGCACGCTGCTCGTAGCACTCGAGCCACACACCCCCGTCCTTGCAGATATGTTCGACCAGCTTGCTCTTGAGCACATTTACCCACTCGGGAACATCGCCGGATTGGGCGCTCGCCGATGGCGCAGTCACAGCAAACAGAAACGATGCACACACAAAAGAAAGAACTGATAAAGCACGCATAATCGATCCCTTTTTCCTGATTAGCAGATGTCGAATACCGTCGATTTCAGACACCCGCGTACATAAAGCTACGCTCACTGTTACACCCAAGCCGTTCAGCCCTGTCCTCGTTCAAGTGTACCGAATTTCGCACCCCTACTCCAATCACCGTGTGTACACCCTTGCTCGAAGCCGATCCTCGCACGAGATATCCGGATGAGCTATCGAAAAAGGACTGGAAACTTCTCTGGGCGTCGCCTGTAGTGTTCGTGGCCCGTGTACAAGAATACAGGCCAGCGTCGGTCAGGGCAGAGGTCGCAATCGAGTGTCAGGTGCTCGGTCTTTTCGAAAACGAAGACGAGGTCCGGGCCGAAGAAAGCATCCTCGGAATCGACGAGCCCCGCGCGACGGAACGCCTCTAGCATGATACGATCGCTCTCACTGATCGACTGATGGTTCGAGTCCCAAGCGACCAAACGAAATCCTACTCCTGTGACAGCACCATACACCTCCGCGAAGGTCCATTCCCGATTGTGTCGGTCAGCGATGTTGGTGGGCTTGAAGTGGTGTTCGGTTCCTGGATGCTCTCCCTGCAGAATTCTCGTCACACGATCGATACTTGCAACGTTGGGGGTCGAGAGAACAAAGTGTCCGCCCATCTTGAGTACCCGATTGATCTCCAGAATCGTCCACATCGGATCAACCAGCAGATGCTCCAGAACGTCACACAGCAACACCAATCCGAGCTCCTTGGATTCGAGAGGGAGCCGATCTCGCTCACACTCAAATGCGTGAACAGGAACAACGCAGGAATCTATGACGATATCCTCTCCCTGTATGTCTGCGCAGGAATATGGCAAGAGGTCGGGTCGAAAGCCCTTGATTGCTCGGAAGAAGCTACCACCTCCACTCCCGATATCGAGTGTCGGCCCTGCTAGACCCGAAACGGTGTTGAAGATGTTGAAGATTCGATGCAGGTGCGGCGAGCGACCAAGCGCCCAACTGTTCTCGATCCCGTCGCCGCAAACGGCTGCTCTGAATTCAGCCTCTGAAGGCCGGTGCATGCGCATAGGTTCGTCTTCGACAAAGCATTTGGTATCACACTGCCTCTAGAGGGTTGTCGGCGGTATCACGCAGAGCCTTGAGCCTCTTCTGACTGCGGCGAGGCCCGAGGCCTACGCCCCTCAAACCAAATACTTATGGGCGCTCTAGCAGCGTCAGCAGATACTCAGCGCCTGAGCCGAGACCTCACGAACTCGAGTATCGGCCTCCGAGGGCTCTCACGCCTTCGTACAACGTCCGAATCTACCCGGTACGACTCGCCAGAGGACACCGCCGTGACACTGGGCTCCTCTTTGGCTGCAGTCACCAGCCTCGGAACTGTCGTGGTCGCTGAGACACCCGTCACCTGGCCCCTCACCTCGGTATTTGCACTCGAAGGTGCAACGCTACTCGCATACTGAGTTTCGGGAGTGTCCGAGGTCTCCCTCGATGGCTGAGTCTCAGGAACGTCAGGTCCTACGGTAATGTTCGTCCTGCCGAGCGACTCGACCGTTGCTGCAGAGAGCACCGAGAGGTTGAACGCCCGAGGCTCCGTTGACGAACCGGCATACAGCAACAACCGATTCGGTGGCGCGCTTGGCGAACGATCACGTTCAATTCGAATCGCTCCTTGAGCAAACTCCCACGAGTTTTCGCGAGCCGTGGAGGGGATCGTTCCGACATTGGAACCTCCCGCCTCATAGAAGTTAAGGAGTTGAAGAGCGCCTGTGCCGAGCTGGATCATGAGAGGTTTTGTTGGCGAAGCATAACTTCCGGCCTCTGGGAGAACCACGTCACTGTGCGTTCGCTCTTCGGCTCTTACCCCCTCATCAGCGTCTGGCGAGGCGAGAACTCCAGTCGACACACCTTCGGACTGTGACCTGAACACCCCCTCCGTTGAGTCGAGGCTCACGCGTGCCTCGGCGAGGCTCTCGAAGCCTAGTCCGTCAGGACCGCCGCCAGCCCTTATTATCTTGAAATGTAGCGGCCTCGCCCCTGAGCTGGAAGCAGGGTCGATCTCATACTCTCTAGATCCGTTTGGCAGCTCACGCGCAAACCGGGCCTCTGCTGCATCGAGTCCTATGCGGGTCACCTCTCCCGGTTTGTTCCGGTCGTACGTCACCGTTCCCTCGAGCGAGGAATCTCGATAAGCAAAGAGCGTCTCCCCCGGCTTTAAGACGACCTTGAAGTGCTCTTTCTGCATCCCGACCGGTAAAGTCGCTGCGGGCTGCTCCTTTGGCTCCTTGAAGCTCGCGATATACTCCTCGAAGCTCTTGAAGCCTGCACCTCTCCAGTCATCGCTCGGCGAGGGGCCGAGATCGACGTCATCGTACGGCCTAGCTGGGGTAGTAGTGCCGGCACTAGCCAGCGCCTCTGGTGACAACTCGACCGACGAACCCTCCGCACCGGCGCCCAGGTGGTCATTATTGTGACCGTTGTTGATGTTCACATGAACGGCTGGACCACCGCACGGTTCCTTGAGAGTCAGGTAGCCGCGAAAAGCCTCACGTTGAATCCCGCCGCATCGAGTGCGCTCGCAGTGCTGCTCGTAGGTCGCAACGGTGATGGTGTCAAAGCCGGGTTTGTTGGGATCAGGTTGCCGCCATACTTTTCCCGCTGAGGTCTGTAGGTCGCTGAAGGTACCCTCCAGAGACACCCTGCCGCGCTCGGTGCAGCCGTTGGAGCGTGCTCTATGGTATTCCAGCTGAAACGTCTGACCGCTTGGGACACTCAGCGTCACGACCTGATTGAAGTGTTGCGAATCTTGAGCTGCTGACGCACGTATGCCCCAGGGGTTGCGTTGTGACGCCAGTGTTGAGCGTGTGTCGCTCTCGAGCTTCTTAATCTCTGAGATGAGTTCCTGCGCTTGGGCGATAGAGGTTGGAATAGAGGCTAGCTGAGATACCCGGGCCTCGATCTGGCTTGCACGTCCCTCGAGCGGGTCGGCTGTGCCTGGAAGCGCAGCGCGAGCCGCCTTCACTATTTCATCGATCTGCTTGAACGCCGCTTCGCGACCGTTCGGCATCGTAGGAGCTGTATTCGAGCTATCTACCCCCTGCTCCGTATTCCGTGTCGGAGAACTGAGAACCTCAACCATTGCAACCTCCCTGGTATAAACCCTCTTGAGTTATGGGAGGTTCTCCGCACCATGCATCATCATCGAAAGCGATTAGCGCGCCGGATTTACTAAATACCTGAATAAAGCTCAGACCGAAGCGTCGACCGGCAAAAACTACGGGCGCCTAAGACCCCGACTCAGCG
>JBILEW010000047.1:0-25271 GCA_044351885.1 Bdellovibrionota bacterium | reverse complement strand
TGGGCGATGGTGACCTCGAAGGTTGCCATTCGAAAATCGCTGGAGACCGCGCCCAGAGACGAGTCGTTCACGGTACTGGAACTGTTATTTGCATCGCCTACCTCGACCGTCTCTATCGTTACCAATGGAGCCGCTGTCGCACCACCCACTGGGCCGGTGGAGATGTTCTTGATGCGAACTAAGCCCAACTGTTTACTTCCTCCTCCGCCCCCGGCATGCGAGGCGAGAGGAACGAAGACAAGCGCTATCACCGAACAGATGATACAGATCGAGCTTATAGTACGTTTCATAATTCGTCCGCTAAATCGATGTAGCTACCCTTAAATTTCAGAGTGCCGCCCTACTTGAGAACCTTGGTAGTTGCGACTACCCGTTTGAACTGCTTGGTTTCCGAATCCGACCACTGCCGAGGATCGCACAGAAGGATCGTCCCGATCAGCTCCTGTGACCGAGTTCGTGTGAATTTGGCGGTGCCGCGAGCAGGCGAAGTGCCAACCTTCTGCCACGGTACGTTGCTGTAGGTCCGAAAATCCGCCGAGAACGTGTCGCCCGCATTTTTCAATCGGATGACCTCGTAGCCTTGTGCCTCAAGCAGCATCTTGATCGATGAAGCGAGCTGCTTGTTGGTTTTCCTGAGCTCGTCCTTGCGCAGGGCTTCGCGTGTGACGTAAATCACAAATTTGCGCTCAGACGAGGTTGGCTGAACTTGGTAGGTTTTGCTGTTAATCTTTTTCAGAGTACCAGCCGTCTTGGGAAGAGCTATCGTCACCTTGTTGCTGAAGAGCTTGAGGGCTGAACGGGACGTAGCTAGGGCAGCGTCTGCCGAAACTCGGAAGGATTCTACGAAAAGAGTTGAAGTTATCGCGAGATATAGAGCGGTGCGCTTCACGGCATTACCTCGGTACGTAGCGAATAAGCGGAACATTTTCGAAACCCTTCAGGTCGTACCATGATTGACCAGGTTGTAGAAAGACTATTTGCCCGTGGAATTACCAGCGGCAACCCCTCTATCCCTGAGCATACTGGCGAGAGTGATGATAACGTCGTCGACGGAGTTAAGTTGGTATAGTGACCTGGAGCGGGCACGCGCCTCGGCAGAGTAGCGCTCAAGGTGTCTGTATCGCTCGCCTGAGGTATCTCCGCCGACCATATCAACCGCAATGTGGTGGTATGCGCCTGTGTGAAGACCTGTCCATGACTGCTCGAAGAGGTCTTCTCCTTTCAAGATGCGTTGTTTGATCGCCAGGGCCGCTAGCTGGTTCTCCTTGGTGCCTGCTGACACATCTTCTCCATCATGGAGCGGCATCCCGCCAGCGCTGAGAGCCTCCAACCACGAGGCCGACCCCGTCACGTACACCGGAAAGTCGATCCAATAAGTATCGCTCGAGTCGCGAACTGGGCATCCCACGAGCTGGGCAAAGGCCTGACGCATGAAGATATTGTCGATGGAGTTGTGCGCGACGATCGTGATACGACACGCGGTTTGCGACTGTGAGAGCTCGCTTTCGAAGGTATCGGCGGAGATTATCCGAATGCCGAGCTCCCTGGCCTGCGGTAACCATCGCTCCGGTGCGTCCCACGATTGTACCAGGGCGTGGATGAGTATGTGTGGAGGCGACGAAGTACCGGGAGTGAGAAGCGCGGATGGATCGTCTCGTACGACCGAGGTAAGTGTACACATCTCTCGCGCGAACTTACTCTCGTCGCGCAAATAGCACACGCTCCAGATCGCCTCATCGACCCTCCATCCTTCACGATCTGCGAGGCTCTCTAAAGCACTATTCATCTGTGGTTTTATCACGGAGGCGCGCCACTTCGCCCGGGCGTCCGTGAATGTTGCTCGATCCCAGCCGTCGCGCTCTCGACGCGCACTGAGCAGGGACGGATCGAGTATCACCGTTCCGAAAGGGCTGTGGAGGTCATTGCATACGGGCGAGTCGTGCAGGCTAGGAGTTATCTCGTGGCTTGTCGCGAATTGTTTTATAGAGCTCAGCCCTTGTGTGTACGCGAAGGGATACAGAGTGATGTCAGGCGAACAGGGGCTGGTGTAGGGACTGTAGAACCCTGCCACAGCAACGACGAGGTCGGCATCGTGAGGTTCTGAAGCAGAGGCGGCAGCAGTTCGGGCGGGATGTATGGTGAGCCGGGTTTGTGAGGGCGAGCCGAATGCAGCATCGGCGGCGTTTAGGCCTTCCTCTGAGCAATAGACGTGGATATGGGCGTTTGGTAGCTCGTGGAGCAGTCCTTCAATCATCAGCATCGCCCGACCGACGACCCCTCCGGTTGCCCAGCCGACGCCCTCGACGAAAAAGTTGACGACGACTCGGTCTTGCGTTTGCAAAAACGCCTTTGCAGCGGATACCCTCCCGGCGCGCTCGTGACACACTCGGCGCGTGAGTGCGAAGTCGGAGTTTCGAAGGGTAACCAGCTCGCGCAGTTGATGCTGAAGCGCTGTTAATTCTCGCAAACTGCCTCGATAATATTCCGAAAAGTTCGGCCTGATATCTTCGGGAAGCTTGAGGTAAAGCTGTGCGATATCCTCGGACGTCAAAAATCCAGACCTCTCGATAGTGGAGCGAATCTCGATATACACGTTCTCTGCGGCTGGAAGGAGTGTTCTCGCGAGTGCAAGCCTAGCACTGCCGAGCTCAGAGAGCTTTGCGCCGATCTCTTGGTGACAGTTGCGTGCTGGGGTTATTCGGGGAGCATGTCCAGCGAGCGGATAGTTTCCCTGTGGCGCATGTACCTCTGATAGAGAGAGAGGGGGGGGCGTCTCGGGAGCTGCGCGTCCACGCAGATTACTTACTGAGCTGTCTTCGCGGATGGTCATGAGGGCAGTTCTTGGGAAAAAACGTCTCCACTTTCGACGGCACGACGCATCAGCCGAGACAGATTTGCGCTAGTAAGCGGCGCTTGCCGATTTCATAGGCATCTCCCGTATAGTCTCAGAGCCCCGGCCCCTAGTCAAAAGGATGCAAATCTGACCCTGATACGTCTCGTGGACAGCCGACCCTTATATTACCGGAGCCCTGACTCCTTTACGAAGATGTATGGACAAGATTGCAGCAGAGCTAGCTCCGTTGGAGTGAGCTTACTTGAGCGCCTTCAATCCGATATTGCGATCGAGTGAGGCCTTAACTTCATAGGTTCGTAACGCAGTAGTGATCATATCTTCGATCAGCTGCGTATAGAGAACACGAGGACGAGACCGCGCCCAGAGGTAAAACGCACACGATCCCGGGAATGCGTTGAGCTCGTTGAAATAAAGCTCCCCCTTCGCGAGATCGAGGATGAAATCGAGCCTCGCAACACCCGAGCAGCCGAGGAGCTCGAATGAGCGCTTCCCGAGCTGTATCACCCGCTCCTTAATCTCCGCGTCGAGATCCTGTGGATCGATGATGCGGGTCAAGCTCGCCATGCCCTGAGATGGCCCACTCTTCTTACCGCCCGGCCTGAGATACTTCTCCTCGTACGAGAGCACGCCGGTCGAAGATACCGGTATCTCCACTACAGAGGCCTCGATCTCCGCCGCCTCTCGAATCGACACGTTTATCTCCATGATCTCCGAAACGCACGGCTCGACTAGCGCAACGGTGTCAAACTTGAACACCTTTGCGAGCGCTGCCGGAAGCTCCGCAGGATCTTTGACTCGCGATATACCGATACTTGAACCGAGGTTGCAGGGCTTCACGAAGAGCGGAAACTGCGAGAAGCCCTCCTGGGAGGTAACCCATTGCGCAATCCCAGTGATGTCAGCTTGCACGTCACTTCGGTGCATGACGAGCGCCGGAAGGACGGGGATGTCGTGTGCGCCGAGGTAGCTCTTGCACAGATACTTGTTCATGGTCAGAGCCGAAGCCGTGAAGTCGCTTCCGGTGTACGGTACGTCGGCCATCTCGAAGAGCCCTTGGATACACCCGTCTTCGCCGTACTGACCGTGAAATACGGGGAGAAAGACGTCGATCGGGATGATGTCGGATGTCTTCGTGAATAGCTCTTGCACCATGCTGCCGTGCGCGCCGATCTTCAGCAGCCCTCCGATCCCCGGTTTGGGGAGCAGTGTGACCTGTTGGAGCGTTGCGAGTGCTGCAGGAACCTTGGCGTAGAATGAGCGCTCGAGTAGTTCGTTCCCTGTGTACCACGAGCCGTTCGGTGCGATGTAGACCGGTGTGACTTCGAACTTTGCAGGATCTATGGCCAAGATCAGCTGGAGTGCAGAGATGACCGAGATCTCGTGCTCTACCGAGCGACCACCGAAGAGGACGGCTACACGCTGCTTCTCTGCCTTCATACTAAAACCTCACCGCACCTTCGTGGATATCTCCCAGATCGTTCTCTATGAGCACGAGGTCTCCACCAGCCTGGTTGTCTGCGAGGATACGGAATGCCTCGTCTCGCGTATCGACGGCTATAATTTTTTCCTCTGCAAAGCCTCCTTCGGCGAGGCCCGCTAGTAGAGCTTCTTTGTTGACAGTGCCGACGATGATAGCGAGATCGATCACTCCCGCCGCAACTGCGGCAACGCGTTTGTTCTGATCGAACTGCTGGTCGCCGAGCTCGATCATGCCTGGTGTCATGAGGATGCGCCGTGTTGCGGGGAGGGTACCGAGGACCTCGAGAGCGGCTTGGAATCCTGTAGGGTTCGAATTGTAGGCGTCGCGCAGGAATCCTACCGAGCCTTTGCGGTCGAGAACGAGCCGATTGTCCACCGGCTGAAGGTTAGCCATGCACGCGGTAGCATATGCTGGTTCAGCACCTAACGCACACGCCATCGTGAAGGCTCCAAGGGCATTCGAGAGGGCAGGTCGACCCAAGAGAGGTGTGCGACCAGGGTATTGTTTGCCCTTCCAGTGAATAATGAAGGTAGTACCCTGATCATCGAAGCTAATATCGGTGGCGAGGCAATCGAGGTGGCCGCTGCTCGAGTCCATGCCGTACAGAAGCGTTGTTTCTTTGTCGAACTCCTTAGCCATGCGACGTGCTCCTGGGTTGTCTCCGTTGCAAACCAGAATTCCGGCAGAGGGTACGGACTGTGCAAGCTCCGACTTCGCCGTGTACACGTTCTCAGGGCTACCGAAGCGCTCGAGGTGCATGATCCCCACCGCCGTCACGAGCGCCGCCTTCGGAGGCGTGAGATCGCAAAGCTTCTTTATCGATCCTATGTTGTAGGCGCCCATCTCCATCACGGCAAAGCGGTGGTATGGGCGGAGATCTTCCCGGATCGCCCGGGTTGTCCCGAGTACGGTGTTGATACTCTTCTTGGGCCAGAACGTGGCACCGAGACACTGCGTGAGCAGGTCGCCGAGGGCGGCCTTTGCGCCCGTTTTGCCGTAGCTACCAGTAATACCGATCACGAACGGGTTCATTTCAGCCAAGATCCGCTTCGCGTCCCGAACAAAGGACTCCTGTAAGCGGCGCTCGAAGGGCCACAGCAGGCGGTTGGCGTCGAGCACCAGCCATGGTGGGCTCTGCACGAGGATAAGTCCGAACAGTCCGCAGATAAGCAGCGAGTCATAGCTTCCGCAACACCGACCCCAGGTCAACCCGAGGGGAAGGAGCGCTACGAGGGTGTACATCCCGAAAGCCACGCCGGCTATCTTCGAGGCACGCTGGGTCATGTTGAGTTTGACCTTGCCGGTTTTACGAGGGTCTCCTTCAAACACAAACGCCACGAGCAGTAGCGCTATAGACCCGAGAAGTCCCCACACGCTTACGGCCCACGAGGCCGGAAGTATAGCGGTCAATAGGAGCACCGTGAGCACGACGAGCGAGCCACGCTTGTCGTAGGCGCGATGACTCTTGAGCCAGTCTAGAAAGCGTGCTCGGTTGTACTCTTCCTGTTGAAAATACCTGAGATACGCCAGAATACGTCGCCATCCGAAGGCTAGGAGGGCCAGGATAAACAGCACAGCCGAGAATTTAGCGATCACCTGAACTCCTCTCCGAAAGGAAACGTTCGATATAACCGCACAAGAGGTGAGCTCCGACGTCGGCAAAGGGTTCATGCCCTTTGTTCGGGAATACGTGAAGCTCTGAGTTGCGGATAAGCTTGTTGAAGTTAAGGGCTACGTCGAGCGGCGTCTCGCTGTCCTGTGCTCCCCACAACAACAGGGTGGGCTGCTTGATCGATCCCGCCTTAGAGGCGAGGTCCTCGTTGACCGTCTTTACCAAGGTGCGTCGAAGCTCACCGGCAGCCTGATAGTCCTTGGAGCCGAAGCGGTGGGCCAAATAGTGCTGAAAGAAGCGGGTGCCAAAGGTTCCATCGATCCACTTGGCGCTCGATACGCAGGCCCTTATGAGGCGGATTCGAATCGCTTCCAGCGCAGTACGCTCACGCTTGAGGCCTGCAGTCCCGATGAGCACCACTCGTTCGATGCTCTCTGGATAGCTGGACGCGAGTCGCACCGCTATGCGACCACCGAACGAATGGCCCAGCACCGCACATCGTGTAATCCCCTCATCGTCGAGAAATGACTTAATCCTCTCGGTGTATTGAACAGTGGTCCAGCCGCCGCCAGTGTTGGAGGCCGCGGGAGGTAAAGGAGAGTTCCCGAATCCCGGGAGATCGACCAAGATCACCTGACACGAGGCTGCCAACAGCTCTCCCAAAGGACGCAGTGCGTCCAGCGAGCGGCCCCAGCCGTGTAACATAACCATTACTGGCCCAGTGGTTCCCAAACGTACGGAGTGAATTGGTGGAAGCTGGTCCTGGTGGTCCTGAGCGGGCGCATTCATGGCTTAGATACTGGACGATAGAGCTGCTGGTGACAAGCTGTTTCGGTTGAAACGAGGAGTGATTTCGATGGGCGCATAGAACTTTTACCATAGATCAGAACGGTATCTTGCTGGCATACTCCGCTCATGGATTTTGCTTCGAGTTTGCCGGCGTACCGGCTCAAAGAGTTGCGCGCCCCCTCACCGATAGATTTCGTTCTCGTTGGAGCCGTTTTGCTTCTCGTGGGCTTTGGTCTCGTGATGGTGTACTCGACCACCGGGATCGTGTCACAGGAGAAGTTCGGTGACTCCCTGTTCTTCGCCAAGAGGCAGTGCCTCTCGGCGGTTCTCGGTACTGTTCTCATGCTGCTCTGTTTCAGGATCCCGAGCGGACTCTTGCGGAGAGCGTCGCCGTATCTCTTCGTGGCTTCGCTCTTCCTGCTGCTCCTACCTCTCATACCTGGGATAGCCGACCGTGCGGGCGGGGCCTCTCGGTGGGTGAAGCTCGGTCCTGTGCGCTTTCAACCGGCGGAGTTCGTGAAGCTGTTCATGGTAGTTTTCATGGCCGGTTTCTTCGCACGGCACGAGCACCGGATTTCCTCTTTCATCCACGGGATCGTCAAGCCTTTTACCCTCGTGGCGATGGTGGCGGCTCTTCTGTTGCTACAGCCAGACTTCGGGTCTTCAGCGGTCATCGTTCTAGTAGTTTTGGCTATGGCGCTCGCCAGCGGTGTGCGACTCCTCCACATGGCTCTGTGTACGGTCGCCGTGGTGCTGTCTATGGGTACGCTGGTGTTCATATCGCCATACCGAATGATGCGCGTGGTGAGTTTCTTGTCGCCCTTCGCAGATGCATCGGGTAAGGGATACCAGCTTATTCAATCGCTCATCGCGGTAGGCAGCGGTCAGGTTTCTGGTGTTGGGCTCGGTTCCAGTCAGCAGAAGCTGTTCTTTCTGCCGGCGGCTCACACTGATTTTATCTTTGCCGTGATTTCTGAGGAGCTTGGCTTCGTCGGTGCAGTATTGGTGATCGTGGCTTTTCTGGTCGTTCTGTGGCGTGGCTTGCTGCTAGCACGCGCGGTGAGTCACGATACGTTCCTCTTCTCCTGTGCGGTCGGTTTGACGATGTTGATTGTGGTTCCTGCTCTTCTCAACGTGGGTGTAGTGATCGGTCTCTTGCCCACAAAGGGTATGGTGCTCCCGCTCGTTGGGTATGGGGGATCGAGCTTGATGGCGTGTATGGCGGTTATCGGATTACTTCTTGGTATAAGGCGCGATGCGCGCGACCAGAGTTAATGGGTCGAATGTGTAGGGTAATGTGGTCTTTCGATGAGTCACGGTCTTGCTATGTCGGACACGATGGATAGCGCTGGGGCGGCTGTAGAGCCGAGAGCTGTGCGGGTGCTCGTAGCGGCGTCTGGAACGGGAGGGCATCTGATACCAGCGCTCCACATTGCGCGCGCGATTCAGGAGCGGAATCCGCGTGCGGTCGTTGAATTCATCGGCTCGGGACGCCCGTTGGAGGCGAAGTTGATCGATTCGCAAGGGTTCAAGCGGCATGTGATAGCAGCCGCAGGGGTCAAGCGTCGACGGCTGGTGGGGATTGCACAGTTCGTCGCACGGCTTCCTAAGGCAGTAGTCCAGCTTCGCAAGCTCTACAGGTCGTTTGCGCCGGATGTGGTTGTCGGCGTTGGTGGGTACGTATCGGTTCTTCCCGTGATCGTGGCTCGTATGAGCGGAATTCCGACCTGGATACACGAGGCGGAGCTCCATCCGGGCTTAGCCAATAGGACCCTGGCGTATTTTGCAGATTGGATGTCTCTGGCCTTTGCGGAGAGCGTAGTGCGTGGACGTGCGCAACGGGAGCATACGGGGCATCCGGTTCGGAGCGAGCTCACGCGGGTAGATCGCGACACGGTCCGAGAGGATGCACCTCGGCGGATGCTCGTGCTCGGCGGCTCTCAAGGGGCTAAGGGAATCGACGAGGCGCTCGGCAGATGTGCGGATCTGCTCGCTGCCCGCCGGATCGAGGTTGTTCATCAGTGCCGCGAGGAAAATATGGAGACGGCTCTCGGCGCGTATAAAGCTGCGAACATCTCCGCACACGTTGTTTCTTTTATCGACGACATGGCCGGTGCCTACGAATGGGCAGATGTCGTCATCAGTCGCGCGGGTGCGAGTTCGGTCGCCGAGATAGCGTGTGTGAATCGACCGGCGATATTCATCCCGTATCCGTTTCAGCAGGGGACTCATCAAACTGACAACGCCATGACGCTTGTTTCCAAGGGGAAGGCGCTGTTGGTTGAAGAGCGCGATCCGGCCTTTGGTTCGCGATTACGAGAAGCTCTACAGAAGATCCTTTCACCAGAGGAATTTCGAGTACTGAAGAGTGCGCCGTACGAGGCGCGTGGACTGGAAGCGGCGCGAGCTATAGCGAAGGGGATCCTTTCCGTCGCCAAACGTTAGTGTCGGCGGCTGTCGCACATTCTGAAATTATTAGAGCACAGATCGCCCGAGAATCGGCATCACATCCTTAGAGTGCTCGATGTGAACCTCTTCGCCGTAGAAGATGGTTAGTCGAAAGGAAGCCACGCCGCGATGCCTTGAGCGCAAGGAGCGCTCCATAGCTGCCTTGGCGTGTCCAGCGGTGCCCGAAGTAGTTTGGTTTTGGGTTATCGGTCGGTTTTAGGGAGGAGACCATGCCGAACCTCTTCAAAGGTACCCATCAGGGCTTGTCCCCTGAGCAGAGCAGCCTTTTACCCCTCAGGCTCACGCCGAGCCAATATGCAGCAGCATTCCTTGAACAGACTGGTCTGGAGAACCTGGCGTCAGTGTACAAGACCGTCGTGACCGATGTCGGTACACCGGTCGGGATCATCGAGAAGAAGCTGGGAGGCGGGCTCGACTGGCGAGATCGGACGGTTCTGAACGACGAACAGCTCAAGAATGGTTGGATGGTCCTCGAGCGCTTGCCCGGTTCGGATAAGGAGCTCTTTCGAGCACGTGTTTTCAGAGATAGGACGGGCGCGACAGCAGAGTTCTGTCTAAAGCTCAAGACCCACGAAATGGGCGCAGTCGCTTTTCACGAGATTAAAGGTGCGGCAGGGAAGGCATCAGATGTGTACGTCCAGCTCGAATTCAACTCGCCGAGTCGTCACATGCTCATGTCGCACGTCAGCGTGGGGTTGCAGGCGGCCTCTCTGTTGATGGGGGTTTAGGTGGCTCGCGAAAACCCGTTATCATAGGGTGTTCGGCGGTTATGTCGGGTATGTCGAGTATGTCTTCCGGAGCAGTCGGCTCCTTTGGGACGATCTCCCTGAAGGGTTTGATCGACAGCGGCTCGGCACCGACTATCAGGCGCGCTCCTCGCGCTGACAGGGCATAGTTCCACAACCACGAGAGCACAACGAACAACTTGTTGCGGAACCCGACCAGAAACGCGACGTGCACAAAGGACCATAGGAGCCACGCTGTGGCGCCGCCAAACTTCAGGCGACCTATCTGAGCTACGGCCTTCGCCTTGCCAATTGTTGCCATGCTCCCCTTGTCTTTGTAGGCGAATGCGGGACGCGGGCCTATGACCCTTCTCTGAAGTTCCCGCTTGATGATCTCTCCCACAAAGGCGCCTTCTTGTATGGCGGCCTGTGCGACTCCTGGGACTGGGGCGCCGGTGCGCGCGTCTTGAGCGGCCGCGATGTCCCCGATGGCGAAGACGCGCTGATGACCAGGTATCGAAAGGTCTGGATTTACAAGCACTCGACCGGCGCGGTCGAGCGGGACCCCCAATGTTTGGGCAAGCGGGGAGCCCTTGACCCCGGCAGCCCAAAAGACGTTCTGCGCGTCGATGCGTCGGTCCCCGAGAGCAACCCCCTGCGCATCAACCTGAGTGACGCTAGAATTGAGTACCACCTCGATCCCCATCCGTTCGAGATCACGCTTGGCCCGTTCGGAGAGCAGAGGGTCGAACGTGGGTAGGAGCCGCGATGAGGCGTCGATCAGCACTATTCGCGCTGTCGAGGTATCCACGTTGTGAAAATCATCCTTGATTGTGTCGACAGCGATCTCCTTGAGCACCCCTGCAAGCTCGACACCGGTCGGGCCTCCCCCGACGATGACGAAGGTAAGTTTGGCGCGGCGAGAGGCGTCGTTGGGCTCGTACTCGGCTTCTTCGAACGCCAGCAGGATCCGTTTGCGTATCTCTATCGCATCTTCAATTGATTTGAGACCGGGGGCTTCGGAGCGCCATTCATCGTGCCCGAAGTAGGAGTGAGTGGCACCGGCGGCGAGCACGAGGTAATCGAAGTGCGTGCTGTCGTCGTGAAACTCTACGCGCTGCTCCGCAAGATTGATCCCTGTTGCCTGCGCCAGGCACACCCTGACGTTTTTCTGAGCGCGGAAGATCCGACGTATCGGATACGCCACGTCCGCCGGTGAAAGGGCGGCTCCGGCAACTTGATACAGGAGGGGCTGAAAGAGATGGTAGTTCTGTTTGTCTACCAAGCTCACTACCGCTTTGACCCCTTTAAGGGCCTTACAGACGTGAATCCCGCCAAATCCAGCTCCAATCACCACCACATGGGGTATCCGACCGCTAGCACACATAAGCGTGACATTTCATCACAACGCGCGATGACTTGATATGAACCGGCTAATAAGCTGAAACGTCGGCCCGAAAACACCGAAAAGGCTTGCTTGTGCCCGTGACGAAAGCGCGCTCATGTAGTATGAAGAGTACACATTTCAGATGTTTAGGGGTTTCTCATGTCGAGTTCCGTTTCTCTCGTAAGTGCGTATCGAAGCTATACCTGTCGTGACCTGCGAAGCTCGCATGCCGGACAGAGCGTGACCCTTTCCGGATGGATACTGCGCAAGCGTGACCATGGTGGCGTGGTGTTCGTCGACCTAAGAGACAATTACGGCGTCACGCAAGTGGTGTTCAACGATGCCGGTCTCGATCTGATTCAAGATCTACGGGTGGAGTCTGTTATCCGCGTCGCTGGTGTGGTGATGAAGCGTGCGGCGGAGATGGTGAACTCCAAGATCGAGACTGGAGAGGTGGAGCTTCACTGCACCGAGCTCGAGGTCCTCTCGCACTGTGACGTCCTACCTTTTCAGATAGCAGAGGACGACAAAGCCCCTGAGCCGACCAGGCTCACCTACCGCTTCCTCGATCTGCGACGCGAGAAGGTTCACGCGAATATCTTGGTTCGCTCTCAGGTAATCAAGCGCATCAGAGACAAGATGTACGAGATGGGCTTCAACGAGTTTCAGACCCCGATCCTCACCAGTAGCTCCCCCGAAGGTGCGCGCGATTTCTTGGTTCCGTCGCGATTCCATCCTGGGAGGTTCTTCGCGTTGCCCCAAGCGCCGCAACAGTTCAAGCAGCTTCTGATGGTCTCGGGCTTCGATCGATACTTTCAGATAGCCCCGTGTTTCCGTGACGAGGATCCGCGTGCCGATCGTTCGCCAGGTGAGTTCTATCAGTGCGACATGGAGCTCTCTTTCGTCGAGCAGGAGGATGTCTTTCAGGTTGGAGAGGCACTCATCGGAGATGTTTGGCCCCGTTTCACGAAGGAGTACGTGACCCCGACGCCGTTCGTGCGAATACCGTACGACGAGGCCTTGTCTACTTACGGTAGCGATAAGCCCGACCTCCGGAATCCGCTGGTCATACAGGATGTAGGGGCGGCGTTCGCCGAGTGCTCGTTTCAGGTGTTTCAGAAGGTTCTTGCAGACAAGGGAAGTATCTTTGCAATCGCCTTACCGGAGATGGCAGCGCCGCCGCGTAAGTACTTCGATGATACGATTGCGCTGTTCACCAAGTGGAGCGGGCAGGGGCTCGCCTACCTGATTCCGGAAGATGGTGGCTGGCGTGGTTCGATCTCGAAGTTCGTCGGTGCGACCGAGCAGGCGCGACTCACCGAGCAGCTCAAGCTTCGCTCGGGACAGGTAGTCTTCCTCGCCGCCGGCAAGCCAAAGGATATCCTGCCTCACTTGGGCAAGCTCAGGATCAAGCTTGGCGAGGACTTTAAGCTTCTAACTGGTGGATTCCATTTCTGCTGGATCACCGACTTCCCGATGTACGAGTGGGACGAGGATTCGCGCAGCATCGCTTTTAGCCACAATCCGTTCTCGATGCCAGCGGGCGGTCTCGATGCGCTCTTGAATCAAGATCCCCTCACCATCAAGGCCTACCAATACGATATCGTGTGCAACGGGTACGAGCTTGCGAGCGGTGCGATACGAAACCACCGCCCGGATATCATGTACAAGGCGTTTGAGCTCGCCGGTCATCCACGCGAGGTGGTCGACGAGAAGTTTGGTGGGATGATAAAGGCCTTCAAATTTGGAGCGCCACCGCACGGGGGTATGGCGCTCGGTATCGATCGCATCGTGATGCTGTTGACGGAGGAGTCGGCGATCCGTGACGTAATAGCATTCCCGCTTGCCCAGTCGGTCGAGGATCTCCTGATGGGCGCCCCCAGCACCGTTTCGGAGAAGGCGTTGAAGGACGTTCACATTCGCGTCGTCATGCCGGAAGTGGTCAAGCCTCAGTAATGGCCCGGTTGCAGAGCGAGAAGACATGCCACTTTATCGCCAGCGGTCTTAGTGGTACATTTCCGCGTACCTGAGGCGCAGCCGGTGAAGGATGGAGATCCTTGCCGGAGCGAGAGCGCCTAATCTCCATGAGCCCGGATGATGGAATGGTAGACATACAGGACTTAAAATCCTGGGACCGAAAGGTCGTGCGAGTTCGAGTCTCGCTCTGGGCATAGCTATCCGATCCCCGCGCTCCTATGGTGCGCTTTCACGTAGAACAGTGGCAGGTTTTGCCTCGCTTCCCTAGGCGAGGTTTTCATTCCCTCGCTGCGTCGGGTATGTTACACGCCTACAGGTGAAACAGTGGAGCAAGTTGAAAGATGCTTACCGATGTCCTCAAAACGATCTCCTGCGGCCTTGTTATCATGAGCACAGTCGCTCGAATCGCAGCTGCCGATATCCCCCCTGGGCCGCAGAGCGAGCAGATGCGGTCTGTTACGGGTGCTCAGCTCGATCTTGGTGTGCGGCTTATCCGAGCAAACAGCGGTGACGGAAACATAGCGCTCTCGCCGTATAGTATCCACGCCGCGCTGTCGCTCGCCCGAATGGGAGCCAAGGACGATACGGCTGCGGAACTCGACCGAGTTCTCTTTCCGGCCGGATACTCCTTCAAGGTGCTTCAGGGGTACGGTCAGCTCAATCGGGCGATTACAACGGAGAAGGAGGGAGTCAAAGTATCCGTTGCGGATTCTATCTGGATCGAGCAGCGGGCGAACTTTCGTGACGAGTATGTAAAGGTCACCGCAAGCTTCTTCGATGCTCAACCGCACAAGATGGATGTTTCGAAGCCGGAGGAGACTCGGTCGGATATCAACAAATGGGTAGCCGAGCGCACCGCCCAACGTATTCCGGATCTCATTCCCGCGGGATTCGTCACTCCAGATCTGATCTCTGTGCTCGTCAACGCCCTGTACTTCAAAGCATCGTGGAGCGATTCGTTTTCAGAAAGGGCTACGCAGCCCGGGCCCTTCTGGATCTCGAACTCCAAGAGTATCGATGTGCCGATGATGAGGACTACTCGGACTACTGCATATTTCGAAGACGAAAATTGGCAGGTGGTCTCGTTGCCGTATGTGGGAAACACGTTCGACTATCTCGTCTTGATGCCGAAGAGGAAGCTTCAGTCTGAGGAGGTGGCCCGACAGTTGGAATCGTCTTCGATTCTCGCTGCGATCGAAGGATTGAAGTCAGAACGTGTGGAGCTCTCTATGCCGCGATACGAAGTGCGCTACAAGCGCGAGGTCACGGAAAATCTGCGCCAGCTTGGGCTGTCTCGTTCGCTCTCCGGTGAGGCGGACTTTTCCGGTATCGCCGATGTGCCTGTGAAGATCGACGCAGTGCTGCACGAGTCTTTCATCAAGGTAGACGAAAGTGGGACGGAGGCTGCTGCCGCCACTGCGGTGATGATGGCGCGCAGTGCGATGTTCGTAGGGGAACCCAAGCTCATGACCGTCGATAGGCCATTTGTGTTCGTGCTCATGCACCGCGAGAGTCGAGCGCCGCTGTTTTTGGGTGTCATTGGAGACCCTCGTTCGTAGGTAAGCGCCGCAAAGCTGAACAGTTCTTGCTACCGAAGGGCTGCCAAACTGGTCGACCTTTCCCCTGATACCTCCACCTCCATTCATGGCAGGTGCGCGAAAGTCATGACTCTCGTCATGGAAGCTAGGTTCCTTTCTGGGGCATAAGTGCCCAAACCTATCGGGCAGCGTGAAGACGGCTTGCCGTTGGCAGAGGCAGGGTGTTCAGCATTCGCCGGACCACTCAGGTGCTCGATAATTAACGTTCAAGGACTGAAAGAGTATGGCGACAGCAGCGCGAACTGGAAAGGCGGCGGGCGAACAGATCGGAATTCTAGAGGGGGCTCTTTCGGGCACGGTGTACCTGTATCTCCTCGTGAAGACCGCGCATTGGAACATTCGAGGGCCGCGTTTCATCGCACTGCACGAACTATTCGACGAGGTAGCTCAGTCGATGTTGGAGTTCGTCGATGTGGTAGCCGAGCGGATCGCTGCGCTCGACGCACCGGTAAGCGGCGCGCTTCCGCAGTCGCTCGAACAGCAGGACTTGGCACTGAAGGACCTCACCGAGGATGGGTATCTGGAGTTGGTCCATAGTTCACTAGCTAGGAGGATCGGAGAGCTGCACGACGAGATCGAGGTCTTCGAACGGACGGGGGATTTCACTACAGTTGATATCCTTACGGATATGCTTCGAGAGACTGAAAAACAGGCGTGGCTGGTTCGCTCTCATATCTCTCCTTCTCTTAAGACCACAGGCGGAAGACTAGAAAAGGCAGCAGCTGCCATATCGGTTCGTGGGCGCAAATGACACGCGATTCAGGCAGCACGTTCTCCTGATCTCGAGGAAGGCTCCCCGAGTGAGAGATGCCCATCACACACGGAAGGACTACACAATGACACCCACTCATCACGGCTCGGAACTGGAACATCCACCGCACGATTCAGGCTCACCAGATTCCCTGGAACAAGAGACCTATCGCCTCTTGATTCGCACGGCGAGTCGACTAGAGGCAGAGCTCAATAGGGTCTTTCGTCCGTACGATCTCACTGGCGCAACGTACAACATATTACGTGTGCTCGAGCGCGCCGGGGGTGAGGGACGCTCGTGTGGAGATATCGCGCAACAGCTCATCGCTGAGGTTCCCGATATGACTCGTCTACTCGATCGTCTGGAACGTCTGGGCTACGTCGTTCGAGAGCGCAGTCGGGTCGATCGACGCATGGTGAAGGTGTCGGTCACGGAGAGAGGCCTCGATGCTGTGCGAGCATTGGAGGAGCCGGTACGAGAGTGCCATCGAAAGCAGCTCGGGCATATGATGCCCGAGAAGCTGAAACAGCTGCAGCAGGTGCTAAGTGAGATTCGGCCGGGAGAGGAGGTCGAGCCTGGGGCGAGCGTGGAAGAGATGCCCGGGGAAAGGGCTCCTCGAAGTCACTGAGCGGGAGGGTCGCAAGACAAGGCGACAGACGATGTGCAAGGAGGATAGACGTTGGATTGATTATCCTACAAAGGGAGGGACGATCCAATAAAAGGTAGAGCGCGTGTGACGCTGTCGTCGTGATGCCTGCCTGATTGTGCGCTATGAAAGGCGCGGGACATCGAACGAACCTACGTGGGTAATTCACGTTTGGCCTGAACCTCTGAGGGAGTGCTTTTTCAGCCCTCTCGTCGACTGTAGTTATTGAAAACCTTTCAGAGCGACACCCCTGGTGTTGTATGTGCTATCACGCACGGGATTCATCCACCTTGTTCTCCTGGGAGCTTTTGCAGGTGCGTCGCGTTGACGGTTGTCACTGGAATTGCTCCCGCTTTTCTCGTACGCAGCTTGACAGCTCTCTCGTCATAGCTCACGAGGATCCTCCGGCCACTTGTGTTTCGGATAGCGACCACGAAGCTCTTTGCGCACGAGGGGATATCCGTTCTCCCAGAAGCTCTTTAGATCTTGGGTAACCTGCATCGGTCGTCGAGCAGGTGATAGTAGGTGCAGCGAGATAGGAGTTCTGTTTGGTCCCACAGTGGGAGTTTCCTGCCAGCCGAAAAGCTCTTGAATCATAGCCTCGAGGATAGGGGGACCACCCTGCTCGTACCGAAGTCGTCGAGTACGGCCTGATGGAAGCGCGATAACCTCTGGAGCAAGAGCGTCGAGCTGCCGCCGGAGATTCCAGGGGAGGAGCGCCTCAAGGGCTTTGTCGAGAAGTTCGGAGGAGAGCGAGGTAAGGGTAGCTCGCTCGGGTAGGAAAGGCGCGAGCCATCTATGGAGGTCGGCTCGTAGGGCAGTATCCGAGAGTGCGGGAAGCTCTACATTTGGATAGACGACTTGCGCCCACGCCACCCGAGTTCGTAAGGCAGAGCTCGTCTCCGAGAAGGAAAGGCGTGAAAACCCCTGTTCGGTTGCAAGCCACGAGAGGAGCGCTTCGCGCATCTCGTCGGGGTTCGCCTGATGGTGAATCTCCTCACGGATAGTGATAGCGCCTATGCGCTCGACAACCTTCGTGGAGAGTGCGCCGCGATCTTGGTCGAAAGAGACGAGGCGTTCGCGAGACACGAGGTCTCGAAGGGGGCCATCGAAGAGGTCGGGGTGGAGCGGCGCGGCAAGGAGGATCCGGCCGTCCTCAAGGCCCTCGTGCATGGCTGCCACTACGATGTATTCGTGCTCTCGGAGCGGGTCTCCGTCGCGCACTGCGGCAGCGCTACCGGACGCCAGAAGGTATTTCGAAGAGCCGCGTTCACGCCGCTTACCCACCTTTTCCGGAAAGGCCGTCGAGAGGAGGAAGCCCGCCTCGAACCCCGAGGGTATCGTATCGCCTGGAGGTGGCCCGAGCAGGTCTCGCGGTGTGTGTGCCATGCGCTCAGTCCAGCGCTCTTTGAGAGATTGCACACGCTGAAAATGAGGAGATGAGGCACGGATGCTGTTAATCGCTTCTATCCGATCGGTTATCAAGGCCCCGCGTGCGTCCTGGGAAAATATGTCGCGTTCTTCGAGAAGTGGGATGAGAGCTGCGGCGGTGTCTTCGAGCCCCCAGCGCCGCGCTTCGAGTATCATCCTACCGAACCGGGGGTGCGTTCCCAGGTTCGAGAGTATCTTCCCGAGCGGAGTTACGCCGTCGGCAGAGAGTGCGCCGAGCTGAGTCAAAGTATTTCGTGCAGTGACGAGAGCGGATTCCGAAGGCTGTGTTATCCACTGAAACGCTGAGAAGTCCCGAATACCCCACACAGCCAGATCCAGTAGAAACGGAGTGAGGTCTGATCGAACGATCTCTGGCTCCCTGGACGCACGCAAGGTGGCGTGTTCGTGTTCGCTCCACAGGCGTATGCATACGCCGGCTGCGGTACGACCCGCGCGGCCTGCGCGCTGATCGGCTGCATCCTTGGAGATCCGCTCGGTGCGAAGCGAGGTCGTTCCACGGTTGTCGCTGCGCGCTATTTTGTGGAGGCCGGAGTCGATAATCACGCGAACACCATCTATGGTGAGGCTCGTTTCCGCGATCGGCGTGGCGAGTACGACCTTTCGCATCCCTGAGGGTTCTGGAAGCATCGCGCGCTGCTGCTCAGAGTAGGAGAGGTCGCCGTACAGCGGGAGAATTCGCGCTGTTAGTTTGCTCTGTTCGAGGAGAGAGCGGGTGCGGTCAATCTCGTACGCGCCCGGAAGAAAGACCAAGATGTCACCGTCGTAACGCTCGGCTGCATCCTTCACTGCTCGGGCGACGCGCTCCCAGAGGGGGCTTTTGAAATCCTCACTTCGGTGCACTATCGATACCGGATACGGAGTGCCTTCGAAGGCGTATCTCCACGCACCATCGAAGGCCGTTGTAGGGATGTTCTCTCCGAGCGTTGCTGACATGACGATTATTCGCAGGTCGTCTCGCAATACCGACGCTACTTCGCGACAGAGAGAGAGTCCAAGGTCGGCGTGTGCGCTACGCTCATGAAATTCATCGAAGATGATGGCGCCAACATCCGTGAGTTCGGGATCGGCGAGTATGCGTTTGGTGAGGAGCCCCTCAGTCAAAATCTCGACCCTGGTGCGTTTTGATACGCGGCTCTCGAGTCGAATTCGATATCCGACCGTATCGCCGATCTTCTCGCCCAGTAGTTCGGCCATGCGGGCGGCTACCCCCTTGGTGGCGATTCGTCGCGGCTGCAGTACGAGTATCTTTTTGTCTTCGAGCCAATCGTCCTCGCTGAGCGCAAGGGGTAGTATGGTCGTCTTTCCGCTGCCCGGTGGCGCCTCAAGGACGGTATATCGGTGTTGCGCTATCCCCTTGGTAAGGGACGACAGATGCGACATGATCGGGAGGGACCCAACGTGGGTGCGCCACGACGTACTCATGACCGATTACGCTCTTTTGAGCCGAAAGATGTGAGGCTTCCAGCCATCTACGTCGAGAAAGAGGCCGCGCTGCTGAAGATCTGAGCGGTCACGCTCGTATCGTTCTCCTGACAGGAGGTCGTCGAAGATGAGCTGCGAGCCCTTCAGGACACGCTCTGGGAGTCGCACGTAACACTGTCCTCGATACGGCGCATAGTTGACCGCAACCACGAGCGCGCCGTGCTCGTCTTCGAGGAGGTAAGAGATGAAGTTGCGCGAGGTCGGATTGCCATCCCAAGCGGCGCTGCACTCCAATAGAGACCACGCGCCATGCGTCACTGTGGGAGAGGTCAGTATCGGAAGAAGCTGTTCGTAGAGCGTGGTGACTTGCGAGTCGCCCTCCTCGTCGGGTCCACGACGAAGATGGATAGGTATACGTACGTGCTTTCCTTCGAACTGTCCGTCGTGAAGCAATCTCAACCCTGGTGCGGTGAAGGTGAGCACGGCGGCAGCGCGGTGTTGATCGAGGGCTAGCTTGCCTGCGATGCGTGGCTCGTCGTGATTTTCTAGGAAATGGGCCATATGAGACAGATATTCACGTGGCGCCAGCAGGTGTGCGCGAGCACCTTCCGCATTGTTAGCTAGGAGTCGATCGTAGAGTGTCTTGTCGTAGGTATAATCGAATCCATGCTGCTGGAGTCGATGCTCATAGTCCCAATACACCTCCGCCATAAACAAAAATTCGGGACAATCTCGTCGCACACGATCGATTGCCTCCGGCCAAAACGGTGGCAACGAGAGGCCCTCGTATCCAGGGAGAGGGCCCCAGGTGCGCTGAAAGACCTCTGGCTCCAGGAGCATCGCCATGTCGCAGCGCACACCGTCCGATGTTGCCGCTATATCGCGAAGTTGCTGCAGCATCGCTGAGCGGAGATCGGGGTTGAAGTAGTTCAGCTGTAGGGTGTCGGGCCAGCCCGGGTAGTTCGGGTCACGCCCATAGGCAAGCACATCGCCCGTCGTACTCTTCGTCCACCGCAGGGGATCGCGCGCTAGGTCTTCATTCGTCCCACGAATGAAGAATTCGGGGTGCTCGTGGACCCAGGGATGATCGAGTGCTACGTGGTTCGGTACGAAGTCTACGAGGAGCTTCATGCCTCGCTCGTGTAGCCGCTCCCGGAATCGTCGCAGCGCAGCGTCGCCACCGAGGGTGGGGTCCACCGAATAGTCGTAGACGGCAAAAGGGGAGCCGCTGATATCTTCCTCCTTGAAGTCGCTCAATGCTCGCATGTATTCGGCGCGCCACTCGCGGTTGGATCGAGAGACTCGCGGGCTCTCCTCACCGAGGCTCCAAACTCCTAGAAGCCAGACCCAGTCGAATCCGCGTGTAGCGAGGGAATCCAGGAGCTGATTCGGAATATCGTCGATCGTCGCCTGAGGTCCGAGGCGGGTCAGGGAGGCTCGAGTGTTGAGCTGGAAGAGGGTAGGGTTCGTCACACCGAGATGATAACCTGCTCACCGTCGAGAGGCGAGGCAAAAACACGAAGATCTCCTTTCAAGATCACGCGCAGGGGGGCTCTGTGGGTCGCCCAGCACCTATCCGTATCTGACTACTTCTTCCAGAGGCCTTGGTAGTCCGGCCCACGCGAGAACGGCGGGTTGGTAGGGCTTATCATGCGCACTCTGAGCGGAGTCGAGAAGTCGATTCCTAGGATGAATGCCTCTCCAGGCCCCAACGAAGGTAGGTGCGCCAGAAGGTTCTGGTTGCACGTTCCGCTGGCACGTTCGATCGTCGCTCTATCCTGGTCGTTCACTAATCGGTGGGCAACGAAGGTGCCTACCTGACTCATCACGTCGTCGGGGATGTCGCGAGGGCGCTGCGTTGCTAGACACAGTGTGAGGGCATACTTGCGGCCCTCCTTGGCGATGATGTTGAATGCCTCGAGCGGGAAGTCCGTCGAGAGATCGGAGAGTTTGCTGTTGAGAGCTTGATGCGCCTCGTCGAGCAAGACCACCAGCGGCCGCTTGCGGAATTCGCCGCGGCGACCACGAGCGAGGAGAAAGCGCCCGAGGGCATTTGCCACGATCTCGCGCGTTCTGTGCAGAGAAGGCAAAAATTCGAACGAGACCCGCAAGACGCTGACATTGTCATCGCTCAAGAATTTCGTGATAACCTCGAAGATCGAGGGCTTCTCTGACGGAAAGAAGATGCAGCGCAGCTCGTCTGCTCCCAAGATGTCGTTCATGCGATTGATGAGAGGTACGCACTGCGAGTGATCAAGGGAGTTGGTGCCACCCCAACAGTCGATCTCCGTCTGGCTACGGGTTGGCTCTACACATTCGTATTCGAGCTGTAGAGGGAGCTTGGTGATGTCGAAAAGGTTCTCCGGTCGATCAATGTCCGCCTTCGACACTTGATACGCGGCTTCGAAAGAGATCTTTGATTTGTGAGCTTTTATCATGGCTCCCTCCGAGGAGAGTCGGGGTTCGAGCCGGAGTAGCTTCAAGGTCTTCATCGCTGAACGTAGCTTTACGAGCTGATTGCCTGCGCTCGGCCGGAATATTGCAACCAGATCGGCCTCGGTTAGTTGGGTGTATGGCAAGGATGCTTCTCGCGAGCGGGCAGTGTCGCGCGTGGCGCTTCCGAGATGGACGTGAAAGACGCCATCGTCAAGGGATTCATATTCGCCCGTAGGATCGAGTAGGATCAGTTTCGAGCGGTGCTTTGCACACTGCTCGACGATGCGCGCCACGGACCAGCTCTTGCCCGCGCCAGAAGTGCCGAGCACGGCGCAGTGCCTTCCCAATATCTTTTCCGGGCTGAAAGCGAGTTCGATGTTGGGATAATTGGCAGGGTGAGCGAGGTCGAGACACAGCTGCTGGGATGTGTCGGCGAAGATTTCGTGGCGGTCTTCGATGACAGCTTTTACGACACAGGGGTGCGGACGAAATGCCCGGCCCTTGAGGACCGGAGAGTCCGACACCCCCGGCGTGAGCAGGGCTTTTTTCGGATTTAGAGTTGCGATGATAGATACGTGTGCTCGAGTCACGATCCCTTCGGGCGTGTTTGCGGCTGTTATTTGGTCTACCTCGCCCACGAGCGCCATCGAGCTCCCCTCTATGATCAGAACTTCGCCGATCTTCAGAGCAGTACGCTGAGCGTTCTGATTGAGGGCGACTACCACCGTCGTGTTTGATACCTCCACGGCCTCGCCTAGCGGACCCGAGGTAACGAGGGAAGGGGCAGCGGATTGCGCAGGTGTGGGAGAGGATGGTTGTGGTATAATGTTAGCTTCCATGAGGTTGTGTATGAGCGTCCCGGTTCTCCTACTCTAAGTTTTCGGTGAGTCGTAGGCTGTTTACTTCACTATCCCTCAAGGGTTATCGACCACCTAGCGAAAATCCATACAGCTTGAGCGATAAAAAAGCTTGAAGGTGCTCGGTTCGTCACCAGGCGCGTCCCATTGAGTGTTTCTATCTATTTGATATTGCTGATAATTGCTTTTTTCTCCTTCTCTTGTCTGTGCCAATTTACATGGTGTAGGGATGAAGGAGCCAAGGCCTTGTTCACTAGCTAGGCGCGTACGGAAACTGACGCCATTCCCGGTGTGCTATAGGAGGTTGCGTGGGGCAGCGTAGCCGTGTAATTACCCTAGCATCTTAGGGGCTTATGGAAATCCCTGTTCCCAGGAATATTGAGTATGGGTTTAGTTCGAGAATTTTACGCGTCGACGATCGGTAAAAAGGTGGCGATGGCCCTTAGCGGCCTGCTGCTCGTGCTCTTCGTGATAGGTCACATGGCTGGTAATCTGAAGATATTCGCCGGCATCGATCCTACCACTGGTAACTACAAGATAGACGACTATGGGCGCTTCTTGCGCAGCTTCGGGTCCGAGATGCTGGGGCACGAAGGGTTTCTCTGGATCGCCAGAGTGGTGCTGCTTGTGGCGGTTTTCATTCACGCTGTAAGCGGTATTCAGCTCGCGAGGCTCAATCGAGCGGCCAAGCCGGTGGGACAGGCAGTGAAAGCTTATCGGTCAGCTAACGCCGCGTCGTTGACTATGCTCTACGGCGGGCTCTTCCTGATCGTATTTATCATCTTTCACATACTACACTTTACCACAGGATCGCTGCCTTTCACGCCGTTCACCGAAGGGCGGGTCTATTCAAATGTCTGGTTGGCTTTTCAAAGCTACGTGACAGCCGGTTTCTATGTCGTGTCCATGGCCCTATTGGGTTTGCATCTCTACCACGGAACGTGGAGCATGTTTCAGACATTGGGTGTCGATACGCCGCGTTGGAACAGTTGTATAAGAACGATTGCGAAGGTGGTGTCCTTGGCGATCTTCGTAGGGTTTTCGTCGGTGCCGGTGGCCATTGCGCTCGGGATACTGAAGGGCCCGGTGGGGCAGTAGTTTTCGGAATACGGACACAAAGTTTCGTCTCTCACTAGGAAAGGTATGCAGCTACAGTTAGACTCCAAGATTCCCTCCGGTCCGCTCGAGCAGAAGTGGACGAAGCACAAGGCGCACATAAAGCTCGTCAACCCAGCCAACAAGCGCAAGCACTCCATCATCGTCGTTGGAACAGGGTTGGCCGGTGGCTCAGCAGCAGCGTCGCTCGGTGAGCTTGGATACAAGGTAAAGGCCTTCTGTTTTCACGACTCTCCGCGTCGCGCGCACAGTATTGCTGCTCAGGGCGGGATCAATGCCGCAAAGAACTACCGCAACGACGGCGACAGCGTGTACCGCCTTTTCTACGACACGATTAAGGGGGGCGACTTCCGCGCTCGCGAGGCTAACGTGCATCGCCTCGCGGAACTGAGCGTCAACATTATCGATCAATGCGTTGCTCAGGGTGTGCCCTTCGCGCGTGAATACGGTGGACTCCTCGACAACCGCTCGTTCGGAGGGGCGCAGGTTTCTCGAACCTTTTACGCTAAAGGACAGACCGGACAGCAACTCCTTCTCGGTGCGTACTCGGCGCTCAACCGCCAGGTTCACTCGGGTGCTGTCGAGTTGCACACGCGTTCGGAGATGCTCGATCTGATCATCGTGGATGGTCGGTGTCGAGGTATCGTCACCCGCGATCTCCGCACTGGGAAGATCTCGAGCCACATTGCTGATGCAGTTCTGCTCGCGACGGGAGGATACTCGAACGTATACTTCCTCTCCACGAGCGCAAAAAATTGCAACGTAACGGCGATCTGGCGAGCTTATCAACACGGTGCCGGTATGGCCAATCCGTGCTTTACGCAGATACATCCGACGAGCATCCCCGTGTCCGGCGAGCACCAGTCGAAGTTGACCTTGATGAGTGAATCGTTGAGGAACGACGGACGGGTGTGGGTTCCAAAGGCCGCCGGCGACAAGCGGCCGCCGAGTCAAATTCCCGAATCCGAGCGAGACTACTACCTCGAGAGGCGCTATCCGAGTTACGGAAATCTCTCCCCCCGCGATATCGCCTCGCGCGCCGCCAAAGAGCGGTGTGACGCTGGTTTCGGGGTTGGGCCGATGGGGCTTGGTGTGTACCTGGATTTCGCTGATGCCATCAATAGGCTCGGTGAGGACGTCATTGCAGCGCGCTACGGAAACCTCTTCGATATGTACGCAAACATCTCGGGCGAGAATCCGTACGAGGTCCCGATGCGTATTTATCCCGCACCGCACTACACCATGGGTGGATTGTGGGTCGATTACAATCTCATGACCACTATACCCGGGCTATTCGCAGCTGGAGAGGCTAATTTCTCCGACCACGGAGCAAACCGGCTCGGTGCGAGTGCTCTCATGCAGGGGTTGGCGGATGGCTACTTCGTCATCCCGTACACGATCGGCGATTACATCGCCCAGGCCAAGGCGACGCCGATCGGAAGTGATCATGCTGAAGTGCGGGCTGCCGAGGCACGAGTCAAAGCGCGCACGGATCGTTTTCTAGGGATGCGAGGAAAGAAGCCGGTAGATTACTACCATCGCACGCTCGGCAGGATCATGTGGGATAAGTGCGGTATGTCGCGCACGGCGGGTGGCTTGCAGGAAGCCATCAAACGGATCGGTGAGCTACGCGAGGAGTTTTGGAACAATTCGTTTATCGGTGGCTCGGGAACAGAGATCAACCAAGAGCTCGAGAAGGC
>JBILEW010000128.1:0-8928 GCA_044351885.1 Bdellovibrionota bacterium | reverse complement strand
ACTAGTGGACAAAGAGGTCGTGAAACGGGAGATAGAGAAGCAGTTCGGCGCATGGGCTCCTCGTGGTGCCCCTCTTCCTCCACCTCCAGCCGTCGGAGCAGATCCCAAACCCGGGATATATTTCATAGGACTACCGTTCGCTCAGGCTTCGGTGCAGATGGGACAACTCGGAGTGCCGCGCTTGACGCCCGATTATCCGGCGATTGAGGTTTTCAACGAGATCTTCGGTTCCTCTGGATTCGGTTCGCGTTTGATGAACAGAGTCAGAACCGAATTGGGTTTGTCGTACGGTGTCTACGGTGGGATCTCGCCTGGGGTCGTGAAGGGAGTAAACTACGTATTCTTGCAAACCAAGGTTGCATCGGTTGTGCCGGCCATCGAGGAATCTCTCAGTGTGTTGGGAACGATGCAGGAAGAGCTTGCTTCAGTGAGCGAGATACAGGAGAAGCAGGCTGCGATTGCGAACTCCTTCGTGTTCAACTTCGATTCGGTTGATGATATCGCTGTCAGGACGGCGAAATTGGAGTTGCTCCAGTATCCTCGTGATTACGATGAAACGTATCTTTCGCAGATAAAGTCCGTAGCCCCAGAGATGGTGAGAACAGTGGCTCGAGATCGTTGGGATCCCAGGAAATTTGTCGTAGTTGTTGTCGGGGATGAATCTGCCTATAGTAGCCTTCAGAAGGCTACCCAGAGTGCAGAGAGTCCTTTGTATCGGTTTGAGCTCAAGAAACTGAGTTTTGATGATACTCTGGTGATGCAATAGACGGCCTTGTGTCATCTTAAAGGGGTCGTTGGAGTTTTCGAACGATTGCTTTGACTTGAGGAACCTGAGTGTCAACCGTTTTTCCGCAATCGCAGCCCGTACTCGTCCTTCGAGCGTCATGGTTTCGGGGGGTTAAGGTGCTTGGTGCGCTCACATGCGTTCTCCTGGTGGGAGCGTGTAGCTCTCGGCCCGTAGCTGGACCGGACAAGGTATTCGCAGGGGAAGCTGTCGGAGCGCTCGAGGGGGCCGGTGCTGGCGCAGTTACAGGAGCGCAGGTCTCGGCTGGGGCAGGGCCAGGAGCCGCCGTTGGGGCGGGGCTAGGAGCTGTGCTAGGGGCTCTTCACGGGCTTGCGACGGACCAAAATGAAGAGGCGAAGCTTCGTACCGAGGCGCGATTGAAGGAAGAGCGGTCGAGAGCTCTAGCCCAAGAGGTGTTAGCGGAGCAGTACAAACGGCGCATGGAGTTGCATCCGACCCGAGAAATCTTTCCTGCGGACCTCTTTTTCAAGGGCGATTCTGCGACCATGTGCCCCTCTGGCGTGAATTTGGTGCGTGAGTTGGCCAGGATGAACGAGTTGAGAATCCCGTATTCCCGGTTGGTGGTGGCAGTCTACGTAAAATCGTCAGCGCCAGATTCTTCGTATGCGCAGCATCTAACCGAGAGGCGCTCTCGGGAATTCGTCAATCAACTCGTGCGGGCGGGAGTTCAGCCTCGGCGATTGGAAACCAGAGCGGTCGTGATGAATGCGCCGGTTCTGATCGACCCGCTCGATGATCCGACCCGCTACAACCAAGCAATTGAGATTATCCCTATAGATCGGTGAGGTGTATGAAAGGCAAGAAAGAGACGAAGACCAAAGAGATGGAAGAATCCGCGCGCGATGTCAAGGAGATGTGTCAGATCACCAGCAAGGCTGAACTGAAAACGTTCATTTCAGGTGTAAGAGACAAGCTCTTGAAGGAGCAGGCTGCGCCGATCTTTGCGATGGCTGCCATGCAACAGGTTATGAGCTTGGACTCAATCTATGACCTGATGGACAGTCAGAACAAGGAGATCCTCCAGGAGATATGGGTCAAGCTTTCGCAGTCGGGTTTCCATCTCCGTAAGCCGCCGTTGCTTTTCGGTGAGGCTGAGGCCTAGGCCGCAGTCCGATGTGAAGGTAAGCTCCCCCTGTTCGCAGAGGCCTGTTGCGTCGTCGCAGGAATCTTTTCCCCTGTGCTCAAGTAGTCAATGCGACTTAGGCGTTTTGGTTAATGAACGCGGAGGCGCGGAAGACGCGGAGTGCGCAGCACATCCTTAGCAGTTGAGGTGTCGGTGTAGCACCTATTTCTCCTGTGTACTGGCGAGGTCACAGCAGTTAGCATCCCTAGGAGATCGTCTAACTCTTTACCGCTCATCCCGTGAATCCCATTGCTGGAGTAAAGCGTATATTCTCAGTGACCACTGTCGTCATTGCGCTCGCGTATATCTCACTCTATCTGCTTCAGATGGCCGATTTTGCCGATGATCCCGGTGTGGGGTGGCATCTGAAAACTGGAGAGCTCGTATGGAATTCGCGCACCATCCCCAAAGTTGATCCCTTTCTGGCGTTGGAGCGACGCGTGTGGATAGCTGATCAGTGGTTGTCCGACCTAGTGCTCTTCGCGGGCTACCGGACGGGGGGCTGGGGGCTTCTCTACGCGACCCTAGCCGGCGTATGGCTCGTGACATTTTTCGGCATTCTCTTTCGGGCCGTACGTATCGAGGTCGGCAGTGTGCTCGCAGGTTTGGTGGCGGTTTTGTTGGCGTTCAAGTGCGCTCAGGTGCATTTCATCCTGCGCCCGGTCGTTTTCAGTATCTTCTGTTTCACATGTGCCTACGTGACGACCCGAAACCTTAGTAGGAGAGAGTCGGTCTCCGCGCGAGCACTGGTTGTTCCAGGAGGCTTTTTGGTCGGGCTTTTTGCGCTCTGGAGCAATCTTCATCCCGCTTTCGTATTGGGCCTCGTGCTCGTGCTCGTCATTCCAGTAGCGCGTATGTTAGCTGGGAAGCGGCGTCGTTTCGAGCTCGTGAGCTTGGCTGTGCTGGCTTTGCTGTGTGTCTTGAGTACGTGCCTCAATCCCTACGGTATCGGGCTACACGAGAGTATCATCGCTCTTGGTCGAAGTTCGTATTTCCTCTCGCTGAACAGCGAGTGGCTCCCGCCCAGGCTGGATAGCTTCGAGGGAGCGGCGCTCGTCGCTTTCGTCACTCCACCTGTCATCGTGTTCCTGGTGTCTCCTGTGTTCAGGAGGAGTGTAGGCTGGTTCGATGTCCTTGCGACGGGATTTCTCGCGTTCGAGGCCTTTGGGTCGGTTCGATTTATCCCCTTCGCTGCTATCGCAGGAGCATTTCCTATGGCGGCAGCGCTGCGGTCTCTGGCGCAAGCGGGGGAGGGTGTTTCGGCTTTGCGTTTGAGTGCGCGCTGTGTGCGGAGGGTTGAGCAGCGTGAGAGATCCAGCTCCAACGGTGAGATTGCCGCATACTGCTGTGCGGTAGTTGGTATCTTGTTTTACGGACTCATGCCGTTGCCCGAAACGCTTGGGCCGCAGACGGCGCGGTATCCCCGCGAAATAGTGAATGCCCTTCGCGCTGATGGGCCAGAAGGGGTCGTACTCGCGTCACCTGATTGGGGTGGCTTCATAACAGCGAACCTCTATCCAGCTTTCAAGGCCGTCATCGACGACCGCAATGCCCTGATCGGAGAGGAGCTCTACCAGCAGTATTTCCAGAGCCTCGAATCGGCTGATATTCTGTCCGCGCTCGTGAACCGCTTCCATGTCACTCACCTCGTGATTCCTCGAAAGAGCCCGGTCGGAGAGGCGCTGGCGTCCGAGAGGCGATGGGTTATACTGCTCGATGATGGTAAAAACCTGGTAGTACGGGTCGTGAGGCAGTGAGGTCGCGAAAGAGAAGATGATGGCTGAAGAGGTATCGCTCAAAAGGCTCCGAGTCTGTGTCGTCGTATTGAGCTTGGCAGGCTTCGCCATCTCGTTCGAGGCTCTACGACAACACATTCTCCATACGCATGGCTTGGCCACGGGTGGGAGCTTCTGCGATATCTCGGAGTACGTAAGCTGCAACGCCGTCAATGCGAGCGCTTGGTCGACCTTTTTAGGCATTCCGATCGCCTCGTATGGGATCTTCTTCTATCTGTCATTGGTCGGGCTGTGTCTTCTGACTGGCCAGGGAAAAGCCGTTTCGTATCGAGCGATGGCGAGTGTCACCATGCTCGGCGGAGCAGTAGCTGTGGTGCTCTCGCTCCTTCTCCTGTCTCTATCGGTTTTCGTTATCAAAGCGCTGTGTATCCTCTGCATCGTCTTGTACGTAGTCAACGCACTGCTCCTGCTATCAGCGTGGTTGCTGGCTTTCAAGGGCCGGTTCGGTGAAGGTCTGGCCGACGGAGTGCAAAATATCTTCACCTTCATAAAGACGGCTTTTGCCTCCCAAGATTCCGAGAGCGCTCGAGGTGTGCGCTTTTCACTACTATCATTGGTAGTCCTCGCCGCGTTTTCGTGGGCGGTTGGTCCTCTCATGCTCCGGTTGTTCTCTGCCAAGCTCGACCCCGGGGAAGATGTCGCTCGGGAATCCTTTCTTGCTTGGAAAAGCTCAACGTCCATATCTCTTCCGTTATCACTAAACGGCGGCGCTTCTGGAGACTACTTGAAAGGGACACCTGGCGCGCCGATTCAGATCGTGGAGTTCGCCGATTTCGAGTGCCCAGGATGTCGGCAAATGTACTTTGCTCTGAATGATCTTTTGCAGGCCTACCCGGGACAGTATCAGCTCATGTTCAGAAACTATCCCTTGGATCACCGCTGCAACTCCGGCATCAAGAAAGAGTTCCATCGATATGCCTGTGTGGCTGCTCTCTTTTCGCGATGTGCAGGCGAACAAGGCAAGTTTTGGGAGTCTTTGGACTGGCTTTTCTCTGCGCCAGAGCTACAAGCGGGTGTGTCGTTGGAATATGCTCAGGGTGTCCTGGCAACGAAGGGATCGCAGGATTTGGAATTGGATCCGGAGGGGCTCGCAGAGTGCATGGCGTCTGATCGCCAATTGAAGAAGATTCAGGATGACATAGCAGTAGCGGACCAGCTCGGGCTCGAGTCGACGCCGACCTTTTGGATTAATGGAAAGCGAGTCCCTAAACCGACGATCGAGGGATTGAAGAAGGTGTTCTCTTCGATTGTCGGAGCGGAATAGAGTGCGCGTCGTCGAGGGGGTGTTGGGGTGATCACGGTCGTCGGCATCCTCAATTGTACGCCGGATAGCTTCTCCGACGGGGACCCCAGTGCGACAGAACTGACGTTGTACGACAAAGCACTGCGGCTCATCGATGAGGGCGCGGACATCATCGATATCGGGGGTGACTCGACGAGGCCAGGGTCGTCATGTGTCGACCTCGAAGAGGAGTGGAGGCGCATAGGAGGAATCATCGAGCGAATAGCGCCGCGCATCCCTGTCTCCGTCGATACCCACAAGGTCGAGATCGCCCGACGAGCGTTGGAGTGCGGAGCGCGCTTCGTCAATGACGTAGGAGGTGCGTCTGATCCTGCGCTTGTCGATCTCATTGCTGGATCGGATGCATGTTATGTGTTCATGTACAGCGCGAGCTCCGTTCCTCACGTTTTTTCAGAGGGGCCGTCGAAACATGCTGTCATCGGCACGCTCAATGCTTGGATTGAGAAAAAGCTCGCGATGCTGAATGCTGCTGGAATATCACCCTCGAGACTCGTAGCGGATACCGGCATGGGTGCATTCGTCAGTAAAGATCCAGAGGTGTCCCTCGAAATACTTCAGCGCTACGGCGAACTGGAGGCTCCTGCCGGTGGGCTGATGCTCGGTTGTTCCCGAAAGGGATTTCTCAAAAGGGAGGGCGAGCAGAGAGCCGAGGATAGAGATGCGCTCTCGAGTTTGTATGGACTCCTTGCTGCATCCAAGGTAGCCGGCAAGTTTCCAGTGTATCTTCGAGTTCACAACGTAGCCCTACAGAGGGCATCTCTCGACGCATGGAGGGAGCTTGCGCATGAGTAGTCTTCGTCTACTGGTGCACATAGTCACGTGGAGCAGTGAAGATTCCATCGCTGCGTGTATGCAGTCGGTCGTGCAACAGCAGGGATTTGTGCTCGGTGAGTCCTTGGTGCTGCGTGTAACTGACAACTGCTCGGGTGATTCTACGGTCGATAGGGCGCGCCAGTACGAACGTCCAGGCGTCGAAATCTGCGTCAATGAAGCTAACCTCGGATTTTGCGGAGCGCACAATCAAGGTGTCCGGCGTCTCTTGGAGGGTGGATTCGATGCGCTAGTCGTACTCAATCCGGATGTCCGATTGGAGTCTGATGCGTTGCAGCGCATGATCGATGTGGTGAAGAGTGCACGCGACATCGGTATGGTTACCCCGAAGCTACTGCGAGCGAACGCCGACCTTTCCCCGGTCGAGCCACCAGTTCTCGATGCAGCAGGCATGGTACTTACGGCATCTCTACGGCATTTTGATCGCGGCTCGGGTGAGGTCGACGTCGGACGTTTCGATCAGCCGGAGGATGTGTTCGGGGGAACAGGAGCGTGTCTTTTAGTTACGCGGCACTGTGCCGAGCATCTCTTGATCTCACCAGCTATATCTGATGAGCCTGTAACGCGCATCTATCCGCAGCTTGCCGCAGGAGTATCTGATCGGCCCAAGCTCTTCGACGAGGCTTTTTTTGCGTATCGTGAAGATGCCGATATCTCGTGGCGCGCGCAACTTCTCGGATGGCGGTGTCGCTACGAGCCACGTGCCGTAGGATACCACGTGCGAGTGGTTGTTCCCGAGCGGCGAGCGCAGCTTCCAGCAGCCTTGAACCGATACAGTGTGCGTAATAGGTTTCTGTTACAGATACACAACTGGCGGATCTCTCAGGGAGTGTGGTCTCTCATCAACGGGATCCTATTCCGCAATGTAGTGGTCATATGTGGAGTGCTCTTGCGCGAGCATTCGTCCTTTGGCGCGTTGGTGGAAGTGGTGAGGCTTCTCCCGAGGGCGCTTGAGATACGCAAGGATATTTCGAGGAAGATGCCTGGCCCAGGGCGTTCTGCACGTGCCACGTAGTGAATTAGCTATTGGCGCAGGCGCTGTCGGTAACCTGTCGCACGACGAACCTCTCGAATCCGCGCTCTTCCAAGGTTTGCTCGAGTTCCGCGACCGTTTTGTGGAGGATCGGATGCTCGAATGTCGGAGCAATTTCAGCCAACGGGGTGAGCACGAAATCACGAGAGGCTATCTCGGGGTGGGGAAGAGTCAGGAAGTTAGATTGCTCTGTCAGTGAGCCAACGAACAGGAGGTCGAGGTCGATCTCTCGGGGTGCCCACCGAGGCACATTGGTCCTGTCTCGACCCAGTTGACGCTCGACAGTGAGAAGCACCTCCAAGATCGCCTTTGGGCTAAGGGTAGTCGAAAAGCGCAACACGGAGTTCATGTAGTTCGATTGAGGTTTCCCATCGAGGGTCAGGGCGAGAGTTTCGTAAAAGCTCGACCGCGCAACCACTGGTCCCAAAGCCTGCTCCAGAAGGGGGAGTGCACGTTCGAGAGTGGCTATGGGGGATCCGACATTAGCGCCGTAGCCAACAAAGGTATCGAGGGGATGGGTACTCATAGGTCTCCGTTCGGCCGGTATCCTATCGTGGTCGGAGGGGGGAGTACAGCTTCAGAGAGACTTTTACAATGGTAGTCTGCCGCGATAGGCTTAGGCATCGTCACGAATAAGAGGGATGCATATGAAAGAGCTCGTGGCTCAAGAGATGGCGCGTAGGGTCCAGGATGGAGACATCATCGGTGTCGGCACCGGAAGTACTGTAGATGCAGCCCTGGATGAAATCGGTAAACGGATAGGGCGTGAAAAGCTCTCGGTACGTGTCGTTCCGAGTTCCTATCAGAGCGCATGGCGGTGTCAGGAGATCGGTCTGCAGGTGATGTATCCTGGATACAGAGGACACCTTTCGTGGGGCTTCGATGGGGCCGATCAGGTGACTCGGGAGCGCTGGGCCATCAAGGGGAAGGGTGGGGCTCTGCTTCAGGAGAAGATCCTCGCCAAGCGATGCCGTCATTTCGTGATCATCGTCGATGAAAGTAAGGTAGTGGACAAGCTCGGAGAGGGGTGTCCGATACCGGTTGAAGTTATCCCTGAAGGGCTCTTGCTCGCCGAAGAGGGATTGAGGCGTATCGGCGCTACCGAGCTCACGCTTCGAAGTGGTAGCGGCAAGCATGGGCCGATCATCACAGAGAGAGGAAACCTGATCGTCGATGCAACATTTCCGGCGATACATGCTCACACGGAGCGAGAGATCAAGGAGCTTGTGGGAGTGGTCGATAGCGGGCTCTTCACCGGATATGTGTCTGAAGTAGTGATCGCCTCGTCGAAGGGTCTTACGGTCCTGAAAGACGGATAGTCGAACCTGCTCAGATTGAATGCCGTGATATGAGGATGGAGACTTTGTCATGAGAGGAACTCAGCGCGTCGTCCTTGATGTTGGCCAGTGTGGAGCTGACCACTCTTCGATTCGGAGGCTCTGTGAAGGCTTGGGTGCGCGCGTTGAAAGAGCGCACACCGGAGCTGAGGCGCTCGCACGCATCGCAGCAGGAGATGTCGATCTGGTGTTAGTGAATCGAATTCTCGATGCTGATGGATCGGATGGTGTCGCGCTCATCTCAGATCTCGTAGCTAAAGCTCCACAGCCACTTGCGGTTATGTTGGTGTCTAACTATCCGCAGTTCCAGCAGGAAGCGGTTCGGCGTGGAGCGGTATCCGGTTTCGGTAAGGCTGAGCTGCACTCTGCAGAGACTCGGGAGCTCTTGGGGCGGTTTCTTCTCTAGCGAAGCGGGTCGAGTCGGGATACGCCCCGCTTGGCTAACGCTGCGGCGGGACCGTGATGGTCTTTGCTCTAAGGTAGAGCAGTAGAACTGGTGATCAATAGTGTTATGTCGCGGACGTGTATTTCTCCTAGTCCTGCCTCTGCTCCTGCCCGTGCTCGAACAGTTGGAGCAGGGGCAGGAGCACGAGCAGGGCTAGGAGGTCGCGGGGGCGTTTCTTCCACCAAAATTTTCAACTGGGCTACCCTTCGGGAGCATTATTGTCGATTGGGTTTGCTGATGCCTCGGTTGTGTCAT
>JBILEW010000126.1:0-8987 GCA_044351885.1 Bdellovibrionota bacterium | reverse complement strand
GCGGCGTCTCATTAGGACGATACATGAATCACGACACAGAAACCTCCGGCTCGAACTCCGAGTCACCCTCTTTTTCTACCTTGATATCCGACGCAACACTGGTGCAGTCGCTGCATGAGAACGGAATCGTAACGCCGACTCCGGTACAAGCGTTTGCAATCCCCCGGGCCCTAGCCGGCAAGGACCTAATAGTCCAAGCTCAAACAGGTAGCGGCAAAACATTGGCTTTTATGTTGCCGATCCTTCTCGACCTCAAGAAGGACCCAGAAAATATTTCGACAACGGCTCTCATCATAGCACCGACTCGAGAGCTGGCGCTTCAGATCTGCAACGTCGTCAATCAAATCACCCCCGACGTCAAGCCAGCCTGCATCATCGGAGGAGATTCGATAGACAAACAGCTGAAGAGTCTCCGTGCGGACAAACGTGTCGTCGTCGGCACTCCTGGCAGATTGCTCGACCTCATAAATCAACGAGAGCTACTCCTCCGTAGGTGCAAGCAGTTCGTACTCGATGAGGCCGACGAGATGCTTTCGATGGGATTCCTGGAAGATGTGCAATCTATTTTGGGACGCCTACCGAGCAAGCGCCAGGGAATGTTCTTCAGTGCGACTCTTTCCCCTCGAGTCGGAATGCTAGCACAAAGCTTCCTGCGGCAGCCAGAAACTATCGAAATCGAGAAGAACGAAGAGAATACTCCGGATATCAAGCATCTCTTCTGTCGTGTCTCGGGAGGCGTTGCCGATAAAGCGAAGTCTCTGTGTAACGTGCTGGAGCAGGAAAACGCTTCCTCGGCGATCATATTTTGCAACACAAAGTCTGACACCGAGCTGGTCGAAGTCTTCATGAAGAGACGTGGCTTCAACGCACAACGTATCAACTCCGATCTTTCACAGAAGGAGCGCGTGAAGGTCTTGAATGGTCTTCGTGACGGCACATTGCGCTATTTGATCGCCACTGATGTTGCTGCCCGAGGCATCGACATAAGTCACTTGGAGCTGGTAGTGAACTACTCCATTCACAACGACTCCGAGGCATATGTTCACAGAACGGGTAGAACAGGCCGAGCAGGGCGAAGCGGCGTGGCAATTAGCCTCGTCGCCCCCCAGGACAACGGCGCTTTTTACGGAATTCAACGAACTCTCGGTATCTCGTTCGAAGAGATCCCGTGCCCTAGTCTCGATGCGCCCCCTGTCGAGGCAGGGAAGCCGGTGGTGAGTGCCTGAGCCCTCATGGTGAAAAGCTCACAGCACCAGTGCCCCTTGTGCTCGAGCTCTACAATCTTTGATGAGTTCTCTGCATTTGGGCGGCGATATCTCAGGTGTCCCGAATGTGTACTGGTGTTCATGCATCCCGAGTTTCGACTCTCCGCATCCGATGAGGAGGCTCGCTATCGACTGCATCAGAACAGTCCGACCGATAGCGGCTACTGCCAGCACCTTCGACGAGCGATCACTCCCCTAACATCACTGCTTCCCTCGGGCTCTGGTCTCGACTTCGGCTGTGGTCCACACCCGACGGCATCGGAGCTGCTCCGAGAGCTTGGCTATGAGGTGACGAACTACGATCCCTTTTTCGCACCCGACACAGAAGCCCTCGAACGGGAATATGATTTCGTCCTGTGTACCGAGGTGGCGGAACATTTCTATGCGCCTGCGGATGAATTCGAGCGCCTTCATCGGATACTGAAAGTCGGTGGCTGGCTCTCGCTGATGACGAAGCTGCTCACACCGGAACAATCGTTAGCTACTTGGTGGTATGCTAAAGACCCGACCCATGTGAGCTTCTATTCGCGGAGCACCCTCGATTGGATACAGCAAAAGTGGTCATGGATCCTGCATTCCCCCTCTGATGATGTCTTCTTCTTTCGGAAGACCTAGGAGATCGAGTATCTTTTCGAGATGACGTGGGTTCTCCTCTCCCTCCTTGCCGGTTTAGCTGATGCTGTTCGCGACTCGATATCCAAGAAGGCTTCGACTACCACACCCCGGGCGCTGGTAACGTGGTCATATTCCCTCTGCGCCCTACCCTTCTTTCTACCCGGGATGGTGCGAAATATCCCGGCCGATTTACCACTCGAATTTTGGGCTCTGCTGGTGTTCGTGTCGTCGTGCCATGTCGGAGGGGGACTGGCACTGGTGAAGGCGCTTCAGATATCCGATCTTTCTCTATGTATACCCATGATGGCGTTTACGCCGGTGTTCCTGCTCGTTGTCGGTCCAGCCCTTACGGGAGACGCTCCGACGTTTTCCGCCATAGTGGGGGCAGTTCTGGTTACGTGCGGCTCGTACGTTCTCAACCTCGGCAAAGCACGCGACGGAATCATCGCCCCTATCAGAGCGCTACTGAGCGAACGGGGCGCGCGAATCATGCTCGGCCTGGCCCTTCTATGGAGCATCACAGGAAGTATCGATCGCATAGCTATGCGGCACTACGACCTCTCCTTTTGGGCGAGCGCACAACTATCCATGATCGCCATTCTTTTGCTTCCCTTCGTACTGAGAGCGGGAGTGCTCAAGGTGAAGAGCCTGAAAGAGGCGGCGACCCATATGCTCTCGTTGGGAACTGCCAACGCGCTCTCGCTTGGCGCCTATCTTATAGCTCTTCAGACTGCCCCCGTGCATTACGTCGTATGCTTGAAGCGCTCGAACATCCTCTTCGCGGTCGTGCTCGGCCGTTTATTTTTTGCAGAAAAGGCTGTTGCGGCGCGACTACCGGGAGCACTTTTAATGCTCCTCGGGGTAATTGTAATCTCCTTCTCTCGTTGAAGGGGCGTGCCACACGCACACAATATGCACGTTACGAACTTGTGAGAATAACGATAGTGACTTCGAGCTCTTCTCTCACCAGTAGATACTGATCATATCCTATCACTCCAGCTTCGCTTCACTAGCTCGTGCCTCCTAAGTCGGATCATCTTTCTCTGGTCTAGACGTTTCTCACAATGTCGCCCTCAAAATGAAAATACAGATCCATTAGGAGGGTTTGATTATGAAGGCGTTTTTCTTTGGCTCAACTGCACTTGTGGCAGTTGCTCTTGTACCAACTATCAATGAATCTCAGGCTCAGAACGGCAGCCGAGCTAGTCGCATCGATCTTCAGATCGCCAACTCAAGCTGCGCCGCCGTCTCTCCACAAACATCGACAGCGCTAAATCCTAATCCGTCAGATCTCAATGACGGTGACCTCGACGACGCTGAGACACTCGCGATCCAAGACGGCTGTACCCTGCGAGCTATAGTAACAGACCGTGCAGGCAACAGGGTCGCAGGCGAACCTCTCACTCTCTTGCGAGGCGAAGCGCCTGTGGGAACCGAATTCCCGTTCGGTTACCCACGCGAGACGGACGCACAGGGGGTAGCAACATGGCGCTTTCACCCGACTCCGAACACAGATTTCATCTACCAGGTAATCACCGGTGGCAGAAATCAATCTCGAATAATCTCCAACTCTGTGGAGATTCAACTTTGTACAGGCGATGACAGTGTCGGGGCAATCGCGGGCGCACCAACCAACGATGCGGGGATGGGCTGTCAGTACCTCTCTAATGGTTCTAACGGAAACAACGGGGTACGGGGCGATATCAGCAATATCAACCCAGTCAATTAAGACGAAGAGTATCCGAGCGCTTTCGGGCGCTCGGATGTTCCAGAGAGGGGGATACTACAAACGAACGCCACTTTTCGCGCGTGATCACTCTGGCGCAACTTTCTGAAATGTTTTCTCGAGCGCCCGAGTTACCGAATAAGAGGGGACGTACCCCAAATCGTTTCTGGCCCGCGAGATATTGAAGTAGTGGCTGGTGTACATCTCGGAAACCAGAAATCGAGTTAACAAAGGCTTACATTCTATTCCGAACATCAATAAGAAACGACAAGCTCCCTCGACGACATACGCTAGAGTCATCGCGGTACGTGCACCGATTGCTTTTGAAACTGGATTCAACCCGTTCGCGATCAACACCTGGTCGATCCAGCTCCACATCTTTACCGGCTCACCCTGGCTTATGAAATACGCCTTTCCTCCGACTCGTTCAGGCGTCCTCTCCAAGGCGTCCATCGCAAGGAGGTGGGCGGTCACACAGTCGTCGATGTACGTCAGGTCTATGAGGTTCTCACCATCACCGATACGGGTAAGACGCCCCCGCCGAGCACGTTCGAGTATCGTCGGTACGAGATTCGTGTCACCTGGACCCCAGATAAGATGCGGACGCAGAGCTGTCGTTCGCAGAACACCAGGCTCGTCGCTCGCCAAGACCTCCTGTTCAGCCTGGGCCTTTGTTCGAGGATAGAACGCGTCGAAATGCTTCGGATATGGATAGGACTCGTCGATTCCACACAACTGATTACCGTCGTGTACGACGCTCGGTGAGCTGGTAAATACGAGGTTTCGAACACCAGCCTTTCGACACGCCTCGATGATATTGCGCGTTCCCGTCACATTGGTACGAAAAAAGTCGTCGTAGCGACCCCACATGTCGACTTTCGCGGCAGTGTGAAAAACACCATCCGCCCCCTTGAAGAGCTCCCACCAAGAAGTTTCGTGGCTCCCTAGATCGACTTGAGCAGACGAGATACCAAGTTCGGCGAGCTCAGGATAACGACCCCGGGAAAGCGAGAGCACTTCATGCCCCGCCTGTCTGAGGGCTATGGCGAGAGCCTTGCCGACGAAGCCTCCTCCCCCTGTGACGATGTAGCGGTGTCTCATAGTCTCTATGCGGCTCGCTTCACCAGCAGAAGCTTGTCGGCCCAATCCCCGAGCTGGTCGCGGAATATCTTCGCGTTGTGTCGCGCATCGACTGGAAATGACCTGTGGAAGAAAAACAGCTCTATACCATTGGTCAAGTCACTCCTTTCTGCCAGGGCTCGGAGCTCTGAGCGGAACGCTTCCTCGAGCTGCGGGCTTTCTGGCCAGTGCTCGGGATACGGCTCTACGACTAGGGCTGGCTCACGACCTCCTCTTACCCCTACGAGAGCAGAGCGGCGAACTTTCGGAAGCGTATTGAATATCTCTTCGATAGGAACGCTGTGGTAGGCACGCTCCTTCGTGTAAACCGAATGAGACTTACGTCCGCAATAATACAGTGCACCTTGAGTATCGACATACCCGAGGTCGCCCATGCGATGCCAGAAGCCATCTCCATCGCGGATCTTACCGACCTTGTTCGCATCTGGACGATGCACGTACTCGGGGCTGACGTTTCCGCCACGGACGATCACTTCTCCGATCTCTCCTACTGCGAGCTCCCGGCACTCTTCGATCGATCGAATAGGCTCCGAGGAGCTCTCTATAATGCGTAGCTCGAGCCCCGAAATCGGACGCCCGACGAGGGTTCCGATCTCTCCAGTGACGGCTGCCTTCCGCTCGTATCTCCCTAGCTCCGTCGCCGTGATGAACGTCATAGGCAGTGCCTCAGTCGCTCCGTACGGCGTCGAAGCTTCGCCGTTCGGGATTACGCGCTTCACGAGATCGAGGATCGATTGTGGCACAGCCGCTCCGGCCATGAACACGCGCTTCACCGTAGGCAAGGTTGCTCCGGTACGCAGAGCGTACTCGGCGATCTTGTTCCATAGAGAGGGAGATCCGAACGAGGACTGAATTCCCAAATCTCCGACCAGTTTGATTACTTGCGCAGGATCGAGACTGAGCGGCTTACCCGGAGGCATAGTCGGAAATACACTCGCTATGCCGAGCGCCACATTGTAGAGCGAAAATATCGGCAGTAGGGTCAGATCTCGCGTCCCGGGCTCTTGCCCGAGAACTTCGCGGATGATGCGTAACTGCTCGGCGAGCATCGAGTTCGTGAATACGACCCCTTTGGGCGTACCGGTGGCCCCAGACGTAAATGCTATCAAAGCAGCATCGGTTGCTCGCAGCGAACCGTCTCTGCGCAGGATCGGGAGCGGTGTGGGAGCTATCGAGGCGTTCGCAAAGCGCTTGAAATACCCAAGCGAGTATCCTCGAGAAAACGCCCATTCAGACGCAGTCACGTAGAACTTCACTCGGTGGAAGAGAGAGCGCCTGAGAAAGCGCAGCAACTGCGCACGCGGGGATCCGATGAATACGTGTGGGTCGATATCCTTGATACAGCGGATGAGCTTTTCGAAGCCTATTCCGGGGTCTACGAATACGGGCGTCGCGCCTCGACCAGCTACTGCCAGAGAGAGCGCCAGGAAGTCCGTTCCCGGCGTCACCAGCATCAACACCCGATCTCCCGCTGTCAATCCCAGGTCGTTCAGGCCACGCTGATACTGATTACAGAGCTTGATCAGCTCGCTGTAAGTCGTATGCGAATAATGCAGAGAGCTTCCGTTTATCGGATCGCGTACCCAGCGCGGAGTTACGACGGCGGAAGCGGTAGGTATCTCGTCCGCGAGCTTGACGAATCGCTCGTACATGACATGAGTGCCTCCCTGTTCACGGTCGGGGATCTCGGCTGTTTCACCGGTAGCGGTTGGGGCTGTCTCTTGTGAGCGCGAAAGAAACTCCTTAATAGCTGGAATTGCGAGTTGCGGCGCATCGTCCAACACGAGGTGAGAGGCCTCTGGAATCTCCAGTATTTCAGCTTTCGGGAAGTGTGCTGCGACCTTGCTCAGCATCTCCCTATGAAAACAGGGATCGTGAAGTCCCCAGATAATTTTGACGGGCTTCTCTGCAATCTTAGGCAAACCTTCGGCTATCTGTACCATCTGCGTGTACGTCGGATGGTTGCTGTCGAAAGGGATATCATCCACGAAATCCCAGATGGCATCACGGCGTTGCCGAGTGGTGTACGGCGACAGATAACCACGAGCGATGTCTGGAGTCAGCTTTCGGTACACACCCACGGATGTGGTCAAGCGCACGAAGGAAGCTGTGTGCCGAGTGAGGAACTTACCAACAACAGGAGTGGCCGCCAACTTGATGAACGAGGGAAGGGTTTCCGTTTCGGTCAGCGTGGTATTCAGATAGATAACTCGCTCGACGCAATCGATCTTCCTGAGCATGAATCCTGTGCCGAGGGGACCACCCCAATCGTGCATGACCAATGAGAAAGATGTGAGACCGAGAGCATCGACGAATTCCTCGAGCTGATTGATTCGGTCAACAGCTCGGAATCTCTTGCCCGGCGTCCTATCCGAAAGCCCCATCCCCAAGAAATCCGGGGCTATCAGGCGGAACGAATCCTTCAGCTCTCGAATTACGTTACGGTAGAGGTAGCACCAGGTCGGATTACCGTGCAGGAGTAAAACGACCGGCCCACAGCCTTCGTCCACATAATGCATGCGGTACCCGGCTACCGATACGAATCGCGACTGAAATGGAAGCACCTGAACAGACAACGCTTCGCCCCTCTCGGCTTACCACTCGATACCCAGGAAGAGTGCATTCAAGCCGGACCCGAAGCCAGTGAGCACTATCTTGTCGCCTTTCTTGGTGCCCTTTTGCTCGCATCCGATCGTGAACGCCGTGGGAAGGGCAGCCGAAACAAGGTTACCCCGAGTCTGATATATCGTGAACTCCTTCGAGTAATCGAGGCCCAAGGTATTGTAGAACGCCTCGTTCACCTGTCTTCCTACTTGATGACAGTACACGTGGTCGACGTCTTCCTTGCTCCACCCCAACACCTCCGAGGCGTCAGACCATGTCCGAGCACCGAGGACGGCTGCCGCCGCGATGAGCTTGGAAGACTCGGTTTCCATGATTGGGCCCATCTCGGGGCCATCTACCAGGTGATAGTCCACATTTCCACAGCACAGATCGCTGTGTTGCGTAGCAGAGCGAGTGGCACCGCCGAGAATACGATGCTTCGTCTTGGAGATACTTTCATGGCACAACACGTACGCCACGGCTCCCGAACCGATCGTGAATGTCGGCAGAATTCTCAGTAGCTGATCCCTGGTGAACTCTTTGTCGTTAGTGAGCAGATTTTTGAAGGTCGATTCGAGGATAATCCGGGTATGTTCAGCCGATACCACAACTCCGGCTTTTACCATCCCAGCTTCGATTAGGTTCGAAAGGAAGAAAATTCCGTCCATGAACCCCAAGCACGCATTACTGACATCAAGAGCGATTCCTCCCTCGTCGAGACCGAGGTTTCGATGGATCAGACACCCCGTTGCAGGCTCGAAATAGTCTCTTGTTACCGAGCAGCTCAGAAGCGCCCGAATCTCACTATCTGGAAGACCAGATCTGTCGATCGCCTCCCTGGCTACTTCCGTTCCCAAGGTGCTTGGCCGCTCCTTGAGATCCCACAACAGACGAGAGCTTATTCCTGTCAGACGCTCTAGCGTGCCGAAGGGAATTCCCAGCTTTTGATACACCCCAGCGAGGCGGTCTTCAACCTCCGCCGAGGTCAACTCGTGAGGAGGAACGGTTATCGCCATCGATTCGAGGCAAACGTGCTTGTAACGGAATGCGACCATAGAAACTAATCTCACCTACATCCTGGACGGGCGCTTTGAAGAATCAGGTGGAATTACCACATCCCAGGGCGGGTTACAAATATCGGTGGGGAGCATGGGTAGAACCGAGACTACGACGAAAAAACCGTAAACGTGCTCGTGCTCGCGCTGGAAAAGAGCTCATTTTCGGAAGGCTTTAGTGCATGGGATTGGTACACGAGCGCGCGCAGCGAGGTGCTTCCGCCGTGCAGACTCTCCTGGCGGCGCTAGGGAAGCGCGGGGATTCGAAATAATGAATAAATTCGGATGCTATGCGTAGTAGAGACGCATGCCCATGCTCATTTTGGATTCGAGTCCTCCGCCAAAAGGAGCACCGTTAAAATCCTCCATGCACAAGGGCGGGCGCGACCCTGGCGAGGCGGGGCCAAGCCCCAACCTCGCCTTTATCGCTACGGGTAGGTTTCAGTCGGCTTCCCTAGGAGAGGAAGCGATGAACTGACTCCTGTGAGAGCTTTGCATCGTGAGCCTCTCGTGCAAGGCGCTCATTCTCCCGTATTCGCCCGTAGAGCTCGTCAGCTAGCTGTGCAGCCGCATCCACATCCT